>JAZSGM010000193.1:0-12555 GCA_045532715.1 Clostridia bacterium | reverse complement strand
GTGTCTTTCCGGCTTATATGTAATTTCCGGCATTTTTGCACCACCGAGAGCGATCGTACGCTCGACAGACGCCCAACACGGACCGTTGATAATTTGTTTTCCCCAAGCAAAAAACAAGCCCGGAAAATTCACATTTGCGACAGTCATTGTCCCGCCGAGAACACTGTTTTTTTCAATCAGAATTGTTTTCGCACCCGTTCTCGCAGCAGAAATTGCCGCAAAAACGCCTGCCGTACCACCCCCGATAACAACAACGTCAGCTGAAAGTTCCGTTTTCGGTTTCAATACAAATTCCATAATATCGCCCCACGATATAAATATGATTTCTGTTCAGATTCAATCGATAAATGCTTGATCGCGTTCGACATATTATCCGTAATAATCGCCCGAAAGGTCTTCCTCTCTTGTTTCATCCTGTCGGGTAGTAAAGGATAAAAGCCAATCGTAGTTTGCTTCGTCGGTGTAGACTCTGTCCCAACAATTATGCTCAAGCTCCGGGAAAAGAATCAGTTCTGCGCGGCCACCTGCCATATTCACAGCTTTTGCCATCTGCAAGCTCTCGATGGGGTCTACCCTTTTATCCCTGAGACCGTGGAAAGTTCTGATCGGAAGGTTTACCAGGTTATTAGCAAATCCACCGATTCCGCCGCCGCAAACCGGCATTATAGAGGCAAACCAATCCGGATAAAGCGTTGCAAGCATCCATGTTCCGTAGCCACCCATACTGTTGCCGGTCAAATGGATACGGGTAGCATCGACATAAGGTGTTTCGCGGTATGTTTCTACCAGGCGAACCAAAATGTCCATCCATTCGTACCAATTTCCTCTTTTGCAAAGTGGTGCGATGAGAATATAGCCTCTTTTGTCCTGTTGATTCTGAATGTTGCGAACGCAAGCATTTTTAACCAAAGGCTCGATTGCTTCCCCTCGGGTTCCTGCACCGTGCAAAAAGATGACCAAGGGATATTTTTTATCCTGCTTAAATCCTTCCGGATAAGATATCAGATATTTGAGTCCGTCTAAAATTTTTTCTTCCACGTTTCACGTATCCTCCCTGTTTGTTGACTGTTACGTTAAGATGGAAATGCTTGTTTTGACCTGATTTTGCTTTCAGCTCATCCATCTAAATCCACAAACTAATCTTTTAATTTTTATAGACTTGACGCGAGTAAAAATAAACCATAATAACATTCAGACTTTATACTCCAACATATATATCTGATTTGGAAACTTCACCTAACAAAACTTTCTTTGACACTCTTTGTCCTAATTCTTCATCATTTTCCAATGCATCAGAACATTCAACATCGTAGCAAACAAGACATTCATCATTTTCTTTGCGAATGTCAATTTCAATATCTAGTTCCGAAACATGCCACCAATTTGTTTCAAAGCAAATTATGGACAAGTCCACATTTCCATAACCAACAAACCTATCGTCTTTTGTTAATTCGTGTAGTTTTTCATCACTTATAACAAAACCAATATTATATGGACCATATTTACCTGCTTTAATTTTAAAGTTTTCAGCATCATTTTCAAGCCTGATTTTACCGCTATTTTCATACTCATAATATTCTTCAATGGTATTTACTTCTTTTCCATTTACAGTAATTTCATACTCACCAGTAATTCTGTCAAAAGGATAAAAATGATAATATATCCACTTATAATTAAATGCACATATTACTAAAACAAAAGCAAAAACAATAGACAGTATTAAAAATGTTTTCTTCATATTATACTTCCTTTCAACATTATTCGATACAGTTCTTGCTCATGTCAAGTCAGGCGAAAACAATCAATCCTTTGCGATTGTAGCATACAATCTCTGCTCGCAGAAATCCAAAAATACGTACCAAACATCGCTATCGATAAACAGGTTTTCGCCGGTTTCTTTTAGTGCAACCGCCTTTCTTGCCGTGTCGTTATTCCAGACGTGATTGCCGATAAACACATCCACTTTTCTCTGTCTTAATTTGTTCAGCGATTCCAGATAGTCTGCTCTGCAATTCTCATAATCAAACTTGCCCTTGGCAAGCGTATTTGCGCCGGCGCCGCCAAACATACCGAGCTGATAGGTTTTGCCGTTATTGCGAGGCATAAGGTTTAGATGCAACTCGTTTTAGCTAAATTTTGCAACAAGTTGCAAAGCTAAATTATTCCGCCTTATGTTTTAAAATCAATACTGTTAAAATATCATATTAAATCTTTAATACGGTTAACAGTTCCCTTATTATTAAAAATCTCATCACAACCGGCATCAACATTATACATATATAATTTATCTATAACTCCCTCGTTAGTAAACATAGTTATAGGTTTATCTGTTACATTCTGATGTAAAATATTAGATAGTGAAAGCATTTTTATATAAGCATTTTTGCAGACTTTTAGTGTTTCGACATCAGCTATATCCTCTTTTCTGCAAAGATTATCTATTGAAAGAAAATCAATATCTAAATCACCGTCAACCCATATAAAAGAGAACCGATAATTTGAATTATCACCCTTGTTATATTCAGGTATTCTCGGAGCATTTTTTCCATAAATATTTCTTATTGAAATATGACTCATTTTCCCTCTTACCCCTGTTCTGGGATAAAAATATGTAAGACCTATACAATTCTGATAAAATGTGCCAAAAACATTTGAAATCGAAATTCTTGCAACCAATGATTTTGTTGAAAGCAGTCTTACTCCTCTTAAAGAATCATTTCCAAAAACTCCGTCAATTAGAATATCCTCAATCGGTCCATCACAGCCGTCATCGGCATTAAGGGCAACAACATCATCATAGCATGTACCCTGCACATTCCTTATACTTCCGTATTGACAACCTCCGTCAACATGAATACCGTCCATATTTTCTGCAGTCGGATTCCCAAGATTCTGGTCAAACTTAATATTTTCAACAGTGAAATATTTTATATATGCCATTTCAACGCAATATGTTACCGGATTTTTAATTGTTAAATCGCGAATGGAAAGCCTTGTGATTTTATAAAAACGCATTACAGAACCACGGTATGCATCAACATATTTTACGATTGTATCAGGATTTCCGTCCCTGTGTGAAGCACTGTATTTTCTGTATTCACCGGAACGGATAGGATTTGGAGCCTGATTTTTGTTGTCGTAATCCCATATTCCTCCCACAATAGCAATATCATGTGCTTCATGTTCTGCATTTTTCAACATAAAGCAATTGCTGTTAGGCATTAATTTTATCGTAGTTGTTTCACCAAGCTTTAATGTCTGATTACTATAAATTTCAAGTGTATTGCTGATACAATAGTGTTTTTCCGGTACAGGAAGTTCAACAACTGAATTTTTTGTATCAAGCATTTCTTGTATTGCCATTGTATCATCATGTATTCCGTCTCCATATAACTTGTGCATTTTTTTCATCCTTTCTGATTTTAGTCTGTTTTCAGACAAGTCTCAACCTCTTGTAATAACTCATATCAGGTCAGAACAAAAAATCAATCCTTAGCGATTGTTTCATACAATCTCTTCTCGCA
This sequence comes from Clostridia bacterium, assembly GCA_045532715.1. Lineage (GTDB taxonomy): Bacteria > Bacillota > Clostridia > UBA1381 > UMGS1253 > RGIG2041. The sequence goes on along the minus strand of JAZSGM010000193.1, from coordinate 9,031 downwards.
GAAATCCAAAAAGTCGTACCAGACATCGTTATCGATAAACAGATTTTCTCCCGTTTCCTTCAGCACAATTGCTTTTCTTTCCGTGTCATTGTTCCACACGTGGTTTCCGATAAATACATCCACTTTTCTCTGTCTTAATTTGTTCAGCGATTCCAGATAGTCTGCTCTGCAATTCTCATAATCGAATTTGCCCTTGGCAAGCGTGTTTGCGCCGGCGCCGCCAAACATACCGAGCTGATAGATTTTGCCGCCTTCTTCCGTTTCATAGAACAAAGAGATTGTACCCTCGGTGTGTCCCGGTGTTTCAATGATTTCAATTTTTGTATTTCCGAGCGAAACCACATCGCCTTCCGACAAAAGCACATCCGGCTCGAAATACTTTCTCACCTTCTCTGCATCCTTTTTGCCAATAAAGGTCTTTGCGCCCGTTAAATGTACAAGTGCAGCCGTTGCTTCGGTATGGTCGCCGTGCCAATGGGTATGTATAATGTATTTCACATCATACGGCGAAAAGCCTAATTTATATATAGAGTTAATCAGCAAAAACAGATGGTCGCTGTAGCCGGTATCAATCAATATGAGCCCATCTCCGGTGTCGATTAAGTGCGAGGATGCGGAAAAAACGCCTACAAAATAGGTGTTGCCGATGATTTTAAACGGTTCAATTGCGCCCTCGTAGTGATGCTCAAATTTCTTTCTTTCAAACATTTTTTCATTCCCCTTTTATTTTAAATTTTACCCTATATCTCCCGGACTTTTAACGCCGCTTTCTTCTTTAGCTTACCGAAAAAGCCATACAGAATTTATAAAGCATTACACGTCCGACCCGATACTACCCTTTTCGGTTTGAACATAGTTTCCGTAAACGCCGCTATATTTTATCTCACCTGCACAAGAAAGGTTGAAAATATTTTTACAGTTGCCGAGAAATGCTTTATTTATGAAAAGATTTTCCACCTTATAATCCTTGTGTTCTTCATCCGTTACAATATCAAATGCCGTTGCGTGCGCATTGTCAGTATTTTTGTAAAATACATTTTCAATTATAACATTTTTCATTTGCGCACCGCAAGGATTTGTGATTCTGTCGTCTTTGGTGGTAAGAATGTAGTCAACGTCATTTTCTGCATATATATTGCCGAAATAACAGTTTTCGAGCGCAACATTGGCAACGATAACACTGCCCTTGTACATATGCAGATTGGTGGCATGAATATTATACATCTCACCTAAAACAGCATCTCTGTCTCCAAAATAGCCATGCTGACCTATTCTTAAAAGTGTATATGGGATATTCCCCTTGTATACCCTGTGCAACTGACTAAATTCAGGCTTAAAAAGCTTAAATTTAGGATATTCCGGATATGTTTTTCCATCCGCCTCGGCGTAATTATCCGTACAATGAATATTGTCTATCGTAATATTATAAATTTTTCTGCCGTCACAGTTTCTAAGACCGATAACACTACACTCAACCGAAGTTGCGATTATATCTCTGATTATAATATCGTGAATGTCTTCATCTCGACCTTCCACCCTATACATGTTGTTCAGGCCTCGCGGGAGCTTGTTATTTCCGATTGCGCTAAGTGCAACAATATCATCCCCCGTCTGTCCTGTGATTTTCTCTATAATTATATCACTGCAACCTACGCGCAGGTCAATGCCGTCCTGATTTCTGCAATCGCATTCGCCATTGATGTAAATTTCGGAAATTCTTCCTCTTTGCGCATGAATAAGGTCAAATGCCCAATAGCGCTGGTTTCTTACCTCAAATTTTTCAAGCACAAAATCACGTACATTATACAGCAAAATCAGGTTGTTTCTCGTAACGCTGGGTAAACCGTCCGTCCATGCAGTTTTCTGCGTAAGGCCGTTATGAAGTCCGCCATCCAGCACAGCATTGCCCTGTCCGCGTATAATGATATTTCTTTTTTGCTCCGCATTTGTATGGCCCTGCGTTTCAACATCCTCAAAGCTTCTGAACATATTATCAAAACAGCCGTCTGCCTGTCTCAAATGACAGTTATCCAAAACAATTTCCATGTCGGAAGGCAGAATGATTGCGCGCTCTATTGTCCACAAAGCCTCGCCCGTTCTTTCATTTATTCTCGGAATCGTTACGGAATTCACTCCCGTTTCATGCGCATAATTTATCGCACGCTGAATGGATGCGCTGTCATTTTCGGCCATAATGTTTTCAAGATTTGGTGTTATTTCCGTCATAGTATAAATCTCCTTATTTCTTAATATTTTTGTATTACCTCAATATACAAAGCTATAAAATTTTATCCCCTGCATCTCAACTTATTGCGACACATAAGGTTTAGATGCAACCTTTCAAAGGCCCCCTTGCCTAAAGGGCGCGACGCGTAAAGAAAATATGCCCGTGGCATATTTTTAGCTAAAGCGGGAAGCAATTTATAATTGCGACCCGGGTCGAAGACTGTCTGCAAAGCAGACTGGGGGATTCTTTTTCGATTAACAAAAACCCTCTTTTATATCCCTCCACCACCTTCGGTGGTCCCCCTCCGCGAATCCTCCCACCGTCTACGACGGTCCCCCCTCCTTTAGGCAGGAGGGCTTTGCAAGGGGGGCATTTTATTTCGCCAAAACTCGACAATCCTTATATAAAAACTGTATAATCTGGATGCCACACAGGGGAAACATTTTTGATTTAGCCTTTTTTTACTCAAAAAGGAAGCCAAGTGCTTCTTTTATATACATATCCCACCATCCCCATGAATGGTTACCCTCGGATTCCTTATAAAAATGCTCTATATTCAGTTCATCAAGAAGGTCATGAAAAAGCTGATTTGATTTGAAAAGATAAGGGTTATCCTCTGTCCCGCACCATATGTACATTTTCGGAAATTCCGTTCCTTGCTCATGCTTTTTACGCACAAGCGCATACAAATCATGCTTGCTTCCCTCAAGTTCAAGGGGACTTTCCATATTGAAATCGAAAATAGAACGCCATTCCGAAAGGTTTACTGTACGGTTTTTCCTTGTAATATCAAGAGCGCCCGAAAGAGAAATACAGCCTCCGAATTTTTCTGGGAAGGTCAGAGCCACTTTTAGTGCACCGTAACCGCCCATGGAAAGACCAGCCACAAAATTATCATCCCTCTTATCGGACATTCCCTTAAAATACCCCCTGCAGACATCAGGAAGCTCCTTTGAAACAAAGGTAAAATAGTTTGCATCGTAACAGGTATCGGTATACCAGCTTCTATCAACCTCAGGCATAACCACAGCAATACCGTATTTCTCGGCATAACTTTCGATAGAGGTACGCCTCATCCAGTCGGTGCGATTTCCCGAAAGTCCGTGATACAGATAAAGGGTTTTATATTCCTTTATATCACCAATCCCCACTCCTTCACATGATTTATTTACCTCGGGGAGAAGAACATTTACCGTAATACGCTTTGTAAGCGCTTTTGAATAATAGTTAAATTCCAAAAAAGCCATAATTATTTTCCTTTCATATAATTTTAACATATATTTTTTAAATTATAACCCTCATATGCTCATGTGATATTAAGGGCAAAAATTTTCAAAGGCTTTCCTTTGACTCGTGCAGATTATAAAGCCGTCTCTTCCACAATTTCCAAAGCCACCTTTTTCTTTTCCTTTCGCAATACATACATATACATAAAATAGTGCATCACAAATGTGCCTGCCCAGGACAACGGGAAGCACCAATACAACGATTCGAATGTGCCGATTGCCTTAAATGCCGTTAAAATCCACACAATACGGATACCGCAAACGCCGACAACGGAGGTAATCAGATTCATAATTGAAGCACCCATACCGCGCAGTGCACCGCTCATAATATTCATAATGCCGAGAAAAACATACATATAGCCAAGCAAATTGAACTTGCGCATTGCAAACGAAAGTCCCTCCGGGTCGTCCGGCAGGTAAAGCCCAAGCAAAAGCTCATCCGCAAAATAAGTTATAACTGACTGAATTACACCAAGACCAACAACATACAAAAGACAAATGTACACAGTTTTCTTGATTCTGTCAAACTTTTTCGCGCCAAAATTCTGGCTTGTAAATACCATTGCCGCCTGATACATGCTGTTATGCATTACACTGTAAAACTCCGTAATGCTCGTCGATGCCGCACTACCGGCAATCGCTGCCGAGCCGAAGCTGTTTACGCTCGACTGCACGAGCAAATTCGACACCGAATACACCGCACTCTGTATACCGGACGGCAAGCCGAAGCGAACCATTTTCCAAAACGGTTCTTTATAGAAACGAATCTTTTTAAGAGTGATCCTTGTGTTATCATCTTCATGACAAAGGATATGCAGCATTGCAATTGCCGTAAACACCTGCGAAGCTACCGTTGCCCATGCGACGCCGGCTGCACCCATATGCCATACACATACAAAACACAAATTAAGCAAAACATTGATGATGCCCGAAACGCTGACGATATACAGTGCGCGCTTTGTGTCACCCTTTGCGCGCAGAATGCCGGCACCAAAATTGTATATAAGCGCAGGCACAAAGCCGATTGCGCGAACTCTCAAATACGCCAGTGCCTCCGGCATAACATTGTCCGGCACATCAATCATCTTCAGTAACGGTTTCGTAAATATAAGACAAACAATCGCGATAAGCAGTCCGCCGTAAACTGCTGTTGCAATCGCCGTATGCGCGGCTTTACAGATGCCTTCCTCTTGTCTTGCACCAATCGCCTGCCCAAGCACAATGACCGCACCTGCAGAAAGCCCCAAGATAAAATTCATAAACAGGTTGACAATCGTGCCGGTTGTGCCGACGCCTGCAAGTGCCTCCTGCCCTGCATAACGGCCGACTACAATGATATCCGCCGCATTATACAAATGCTGTAAAAACGCCGTGAGCATAAAAAGGGCAGAAAACTTCAAAATCTTGCCCCAAAGCGGTCCGTGAATCATATCAATGCTGTTACTTTTCACTGCCATACCCATCGCCTCCTATTTAAAATTATAGCAGATGACAAGAATATGTACATAGAACATTCAAAACAATATGGATTTTTCGAAACTAAATTGCAGTTTGAGATTGATTTTATTTCTTGTTTATGATAGAGTAATTACAGATTTAAACGCAAGTAGGTGATACAGTATGTTCACGGATATAGAGAATTTAAAAATCAAAAACATCAGCAAGGGTGAATCGCATTTTCCCGGCAGTGTAAAATCCAGAAAAATGAATGCCTTCATATTTCGTATAAACGGCGCTTGCCGCTATGAATTTAGTGGCACTACCCTTGATGTACATACCGGCGAGGTCATTTTTATGCCGAAGGGCTCGGCATACGACGTGTATTCCATTTCCGATACACCCTGTGAGCACGTTTCCATCAGTTTTGATGCCGATTTAACCAATCCGACGCCATCCGTGTATTCTTTCGAAGACTATGCCGAAAAAGAGCAGATTTTTAGCACGCTGCCGGAGCTTTGGAAATTCGGCGGGCAGACAGAACAGTACAAGTGCTATGCACTTTTTTACGATTTTCTCACCTACATATCCAATATTGAAAAACTAAACTATGCCGACAAAAAGAAATTAAACCTGATTACACCTGCCGTCGACTATATTAAAAAGCACATCTATGATGCAGATTTAAAAACAGATAATTTACACCTGCTTTGCGGCATATCCGGAACATATTTCAGAAAAATATTTTTAGCAAACTTTGGTACAAATCCGCAAAGCTATATTTTAAAGCGCAGACTTTCGCACGCAAAAGCACTCATTGACAGCGGTGATTTTACCACAATTGCTGAGGTTGCTACCGCCGTCGGTTATACCGATCCACTCTACTTCAGCCGTGCATTTAAAAAGAAGTACGGTATAGCACCGTCAAAATATGCGAATGAATTATAAAAACAGAGCGATAGTATCCCATTACTATCGCTCTGTTTTTTATTGAATCTGTACTTTTTTCTTTTCCTTGCTGTAGACAATGCAAAACATAATGAAAAGCAAAATCGTCGTTCCGCCCCAGGAAAGCGGGAAGCTCCAGAAAATCGACGCATATGTACCGATGGATTTAAATGCGGTTAAAAGCCATACAATTCGCAGACCGCAAACGCCGACAACCGCCGTAACCATATTTATCATAGATGCACCCATACCGCGAAGCACACCTGAGCATATGTCCATAAAACAGCACAAAACATGCGAATATGCTACAATTCTGAGCTGTATAAGCGCATACTCGGCAACCTGCGGCTCCCCTTGCACATACAGTCCGATTAAAGATTTGCCCCCAAAAAACACAAGCAAGAAAACAAGCACTTCAAACAAAATTGCATAAGCACAACAGATTGCAAATGTAGATTTAATGCGCCCAAATTGCTTTGCACCATAGTTCTGACTCGAAAAAGCCATACAAGCCTGATACAAGCCGCCGTTGATTACAGAGATAAAAGATGCAATACTGTCCGCAACGGTTCTTCCTGCAGTAGCTGCAGTACCAAAACTGTTAATGCTGCTCGCAACAAGCAGGTTTGCAAATGTAAATATAGCACTTTGAATGCCGCTTGGCACACCATATTTTAAAATGATCAGAAACTGTTTTTTGTAAAGCCGAATACTTCTGTATTCAACTCGTGTTTCATCTTCCTCTCGCCTGAGAAAATGCAAAACGGCAACCGCTGTAAACGCCTGAGAGAAAACCGTAGCAATAGCAACGCCTGCCGCGCCCATACGAAATACACATACGAAAAACAAGTTTAACCCGACATTAATAATGCCGGAAAACAACGCAATATAGAGCGGTCGTTTCGTATCGCCTTTTGCACGCATAATTGCCGAGCCAAAGTTATAAATTAACGATGGCACAAAGCCAATGGCAACAATACGCAAGTACACAAGCGCCTCCGCCATAATCAGTTCATCAACAGAAAGCCAAACAAGTAACGGTCTTGCAAAAACAATGCAGACAACACTCATAATTGCACCACCGAAAACTGCAATGGCTATGGAAGTATGAACGGTTTCATGGATACCACTGCGGTCATTTGCGCCAATCAACTGTCCGAGCAAAATTGCCGCACCTGCGGATAGACCAATGATAAAGTTCAGACACAAGTTGATGACCGGCGCGCTCGCACCGACTCCGCCGAGTGCCAACTTTCCCGCAAAATTTCCCACAACAATCGTATCTGCCGCATTATACAAATGCTGCAAGATTGCCGTCAGCATATAAAGCAGTGTGAACCGCAGAATTTTCCCCCATAAAGCGCCATGGACCATATCAACGCTATTCGATTTAGCCGACATCTTTCGTCACTCCAAGCAAACAATCTTTATACATTATATACTTCGCCCTGCAGAAAGTACATATTGAAAAATATTGTATTTCATTGCAAACAGTAAACAAAAAGACATTTATTCATCCTTGCCGCAACACTTTTTATACTTAAGACCGCTACCACACGGACAAGGATCGTTTCTTCCAACCTTTTCTTTTTTCTTTACAGGCTGCTTTTTATCCCCCGCATCACCGCCGTGGGATGCCGTAATCGGATTTGCCACCTGCTCACGCTCCAGCGACTGCGGCGTTGGCTGTGCACTTAGAATAAACTTGACGGTGTCGTGCGTGATGTTGTCAATCATTTCATCATACATATCCGAACCGACAAGACGGTATTCCACAACCGGGTCACGTTGTGCATACGCATTTAAGCCGATGCCGTGCTTGAGCTGATCCATTTCGTCAATATGATCCATCCATTTCGTATCAACAACCTTCAAAAGAATCACACGTTCCAGCTCTGCCATACTATCGCCAAACAATACCTGCTGGCTCTGCATTTGCGCTTCCGCGTGTCCGAGCAATCTGTTTTTCAAATCCTCCTTGGTTGCACAGTTTAATTCATCAAAGGTGAGCGCCATACTGTTTTCCGGCGCACGGTACATATCGCTCGCAAAAGCCGACAGTCCCTGCAAATCCCACTCATCCGGAATATCGGAAGACGCGTAGGTTGCAATTGCGCTCTCAACTGTATTTTTCAGCATATTCATAATAAACTCATGGACATCCTCGCCATCAAGCACCATTTGTCTTTGCGAGTATATCTTTTTACGCTGCTCATTCATGACCTCGTCATACTGCAGCACGTGCTTACGAATGTCAAAGTTTCTGCCCTCTACGTGCTTTTGCGCATTTTCAATCGCGCCGGAAAGCAGTCTGGCTTCAATCGGCTGATCATCTTCAAGTCCGACTCTGTCAATTAACATACCGATTCTCTCCGAACCGAACAGACGCATTAAATCATCCTCAAGCGAAATAAAGAATTTGGATGCACCCGGGTCACCCTGTCTGCCGCTTCGGCCACGCAGCTGATTGTCCACACGTCTGGATTCATGGCGCTCTGTGCCGATAACATACAAGCCACCAGCTGCAGCAACCGCTTCCGCCTCCGGACGAATTTCCTCTTTATATTGCTCATTGAGTTTTTTAAAGGTTTCACGTGCGTTCAGAATTTCAGCATCATCTGTTTCCGAAAATCCGGTTGACTCTGTAATCAGTTCTTCTGAAAACCCGAGCTTTTCCATTTCGGTTTTCGCCATATACTCCGCATTACCGCCAAGCATAATATCGGTACCACGGCCGGCCATATTGGTCGCAATTGTCACCGCACCGAGCTTACCTGCCTGCGCAATAATTTCCGCTTCCTTGGCATGGTTTTTCGCATTGAGCACATTGTGACGAATCCCCTGCTTTGCCAGAAGCTTGGAAATCAGCTCAGATTTTTCAATCGACACCGTACCCACGAGCACCGGCTGCCCCTTTTCGTGGCATGCCTTAATTTGCTCAATAATTGCATTGTATTTGCCGATTTCATTTTTATAAACCGCATCGTCAAGATCCGAACGAATCATATCCTTGTTGGTCGGAACTACAATAACATCCAACCCATAAATCTGCTGAAACTCCGCTTCCTCAGTCTGTGCCGTACCTGTCATACCGGCAAGCTTTGTATACAGGCGGAAGAAATTCTGGAAGGTA
>JAZSGM010000001.1:0-13001 GCA_045532715.1 Clostridia bacterium | reverse complement strand
TGCAGCGGATACATCCGCCTTTTTACGCAAGGAAGTCTGCGTCGGTTGATATGCCGGTCTGTACGCCGGATTCAGTGCCAGATTTCCACTTGTTCTCACGTTTTTTCCCCCTCCGTTTTGTCCTCTCTACAAAACCTCTGCGATGCGCAGCTTTGCACTCTTTGAGCGCGAATTACACTCCAGCTCCTGCGCGGTAGCTGTAATCGGTTTTCTGGTGATGATTTTCACCTTCGACTTTCCGCCGCAGACGCAAACCGGAAATTCCCGCGGACACGTACACCCCTGTGCCAGCGCCGAAAATGCGTCTTTTATGATTCTGTCCTCCAGGGAATGGAAGGTGATGATACACAGCCTTCCGCCCGGTGCAATGACGTCTGTAAAATCCTTAACGGCGTCTTTTAAAATTTCCAGCTCGCCGTTGACCTCGATGCGAATCGCCTGAAATGTACGCTTCGCCGGGTGCCCTCCTTCCTGCCTTGCCCCGGCAGGAATGGCATCTTTAATTATGCCGACAAGCTCACCGGTTGTACGGACCGGTTTCATTGCCCGTCGCTTTGCAATAAACGCTGCAATGCGTTTTGCCCAATTTTCTTCGCCGTAGCTGCGGATGATATTTGCCAAATCCTCTTCGCTGTATCCGTTTACGACGTCGTATGCGCTTTTGGACGCCTGACGGTCCATGCGCATATCCAGCGGTGCATCGTGCATATAGCTAAAGCCGCGTTCCGGCGCATCAAGCTGATGCGAGGATACGCCCAAATCCAGAAGCGCACCATTGATTTTTTCAATGTGCAGGTCACTGAGTACCTGCTTTATATTCGAAAAGTTGTTTTTTACAATTGTTACCCGATCCGCAAAGCTCTCTAAGCGCTTGCTCGCTGCCGCAATGGCGTTTTCATCCCGGTCAATGCCGATGAGTCTGCCGCCCTGCAGCTTTGCCGCAATCGCACTGCTGTGCCCTGCACCGCCGAGTGTGCCGTCGACATAAATGCCGTCTTTCTCAATACAAAGTCCTTCAATACATTCCTCAAACAGGACCGGAACATGATGGAAATCCAATACACTCACCGCCTATTAAAAATCCATACCGATGGAGCTCATATTCGCCATCACATTTTCCAGGTTGATGGCCTCTGCCTGATACTTGCTCCACTGCTCAGCATCCCAGATTTCCACACGGCTGCGAACACCGATGACCTTTACATCCTTCACAATGCCGGCATATTCACGAAGGTAGCCCGGGATATTGATTCTGCCCAGCTTGTCCACCTCGCACTCAACCGCACCGGATAAAAAGAATCTCGCAAAAGCACTTGCCTGCGGATTGGTTGTAATCGGCAATGCGGAAAGCTTTTCCTCAAACTTTGCCCATTCTCCGCGCGAATACACAAAAAGACACTTCTCCGTGCCACGTGTCACATAGAAGATTTCGCCCGCCTCATCTCGACGGAATTTGGATGGCATACTCATTCTGCCCTTCGCATCTACATTATGACTGTATTCACCAATGAACAAAGCTCTCACCACTTTTCGCTTCCGAATCAGGTGATTTTCGCATCAAAAGCGTCATTTTCTTTCCACTCTTAAACACTTTTTAACACTTTTTACCCCTGTAATGAAATTTTACACGAATATTACAGTTTTTTCAAGAGTTTTTTAAAGTTTCAATGCAACTTTGTAAGATTTTCGTCACTTTGCACTAAATCAATATGTTTTTTTGTTTATTTTAACCAAAAACAGAAAAAATCACCCACAAAATGTTGTGGGTGATTTTTTTCACACATACTATTGCTGAATATGAATAATCAGAAATTCGGCATTTTCAGCTTGAATTTGAGCAACCGATGCCGTAAACACGTTGCTGATCCCGGTTAAAGGGAGCTTTTCACGCATCAAGGGATACTCCAAACCTGCAGTCGTATAAGTTCCCTCCGCCGTCAAGGGAATGACGGAAAGAATGTCGCCCGGCTTTCCTGCAATGCTCCTGCCCTCCGTTGCATACCACACCTGCGTATCACCGTCAATGATGGTGGCATGTGCACCCCTTCTTTGTGCATACGCAAGCAGATGGATGTTGCCGAGCGCATGGTCCAATCTGCCGCCGAGTGCACCGAGCAGCGTAATATCGTTGTAGCCGAGCTCCAGCGCATGCATCAAGGCGATTTCACTGTCCGTATAATCCTTGCGTACGGGAAATACGGTGACATTCTCTTCCTGCACCATTTCCCGGTCATAGGAGTCAAAATCGCCGAGCACCGCATCTGCGCGCAGCCCCAGCTGCTTTGCATAGGCATAGCCGCTGTCTGCACATACGGTATACGCCTCTTTATCCACACGCGCCGCGGTGCGCTTGATATCCGCAATGACACCGCCGCACAGAATGTTACATTTTTTCATTCGCTTTCTCCACAAACTTTCTCGTCGTCGTCTCTACATCCGGCTGACCGAAAATCGCGCTGCCGGCAACCACTGTATTGGCACCATTGGCAACCGCGCTGCCAAGTGTTTCCAGATTGATGCCGCCGTCTACGGAAATATCCATTCCAGCCGGTGCATTGTCCCGCAGCCAACGCAGCTTTGCCTCTGCACTCGGCATATATTTCTGTCCGCCGAAGCCCGGCTCTACGCTCATCACCAACACCATATCCAACCGATCCAGATACGGACGAAGTGTTTCTACCGGTGTGCCCGGCTTTACAGAAACGCCCGCCTTCACACCGAGCGATTTGATTTTTTCAATACACGCATCCAAATCCTGCGTTGCCTCTATATGTACGGTAATGATATCCGCGCCGGCCTTTGCAAAATCCTCCACATAGCGTTCCGGCGCATTAATCATCAGATGCACATCAAATACTGCATCCGTGACCGGGCGCAGACTTTGAATCACACACGGACCGATAGACATATTCGGCACAAACGCGCCGTCCATAACATCAATATGTAAATATTCTGCGCCACCGCGCACAGCCCGCAGGACATCCTCGCCCAACTTCGAAAAATCTGCCGATAAAATCGACGGTGCAATTTTAACCATAACTGTTTCTCCTCTGTTTCTTCTATAATAATATAATCACTTCTGCCATTCTTTTACCGCTTTGCGTTCCTCATAAAGTGCGCAATAGCTCTGATACCGGCTTTCGGAAATTTTTCCGTCCGCAAGTGCCTGCTTGACTGCACAGTCCGGCTCATGTACATGTGCGCATCCACGGAAGCGGCAATCGCCCAGATAAGCGGCAAACTCACGAAAATACTGCGCCAGCGCATCTGCAGGAATCTGCGGCGTTTCAAAACTTGAAAACCCCGGCGTATCAAACACAAAGCCGCCGCCTGCAAGCTGCAGCAGCTCCACATGGCGCGTCGTATGCCTGCCGCGTTTGATTTTTTCGCTGATGGCGCCGGTTTCCATTTCTCCCGAAATGCCGAGCGCATTTAAAAGGCTGGATTTGCCGACACCGGAATTTCCCGCAAAGGCACTCGTCTTATCCTTAAGTCGCCCTTTCAGCAGCTCAACGCCTTCACCCGTCTCCACACTGGTCAGAATCGTATCATAGCCGGCATCCGCATAAATTTGTGCAACCGATGTATCCTTTGTCAAATCCGTTTTATTAAAGCATAAAACCGTTTCAATCTGATTAAACTCACCCAAAAGCAGGAAACAGTCCACCAAAAACAAATTCGGTGCCGGATCCGTCAGCGCAACCGTCACAACCAGCTGATCAATATTTGCCACCGCCGGACGAATCAGCTGATTGCTTCGCGGATAAATCTCCTCAATGCTGCCCTTGCCGTTTTTTTCGGCAATGCGCACACGGTCACCCACCACCGGGGTCTGTCCTTCCTTTCGAAAGACACCGCGCGCCTTGCACTCGACAACGCCCGCCTGCGTCTGCACATAGTAAAATCCGCCTATTCCCTTTACAATAACACCGTCTGCCATAAATCTTCCTCTGAAACCTCAACTTAGAATTTAATCTTCTGCGTTCCCTTGAAGGCACCGTCGTGGAAAATCTCCAGCGTTGCCTCATTTTTACCGGTCACGCGCAAATCAAATGTCCCCTCACTCTTGCTGTGGATTGCATCGTGAATGATCTGTCCGTTCGCCACAACGCGAATTTGTGTCGCATCCTTATTCTGCGGTACGGGAATGCTGATGGTTTTCACCTTCACTTCCTCTACCGGCTGCTGCGGCACAACCGGCGCTTCCGGCTTTTCTTCCGCCGCTTTGCCCTTGCTGACCACGATATTTACACGTTCGCCCTTTTCCGCCTCCGTGCCGGCAAGCGGACTCTGACGAATCACGGTTCCCTTTTCAGCCGTGGATTCCTCCTCCGTAATCGAGCCAAGTTCAAATCCGGCTTCCTCTAAACGTATCTTTGCCGCCGCAATTGTGCTTTCCTCCAGATTCGGAATCACACTTTCCTCGATGCGGTCATTGACATAAACGATAATCACATCACCCTTTTTCGCGCCGCTGCCCGATTCCGGTTTCTGACGCACGACCGTATCCTTCGGCACATCTTCGCTGTACTGCGAACGCTTTGTTACCTTAAACCCATAGGATTCCAGCTCCTCTACCGCGTCCTCAATCGGCATATTCACAACGCTCGGCACCTTCAGTTCAGCCTCACCGCCGCTGACACGCACCTTAACGGTAAAGCCCTTCTGCACGGTTTTAGACTCCAGCGGATCCTGCTCAACAACGATTCCCTCTTCAAAGGCGGTGTCGTACACAATTTCCTCTACTTCCATTTTCAATTTATTTTCTTTTAAAAGCGCTTCTGCCTGTTCCTGCGTCAATTCAAGCACCTTCGGTACCTTTACCTCATTGCGCTGACCGCCCGTCGACAAAAACAGAACCAGAACACCGGCCACCAACGCCAAAGCACAAAATACCGATGCAAGAATAATCAGAATATCGCCTTTCGACAGCTTGCCCTTCTTGTTCGTCTTTTTCTTTTGTGCGCTTCCTCTGCGCTGATGCACCGTTGTATCCTCTCCTTCCGCTGAAACATTACTGTCTACGCTGACGCCCTCAAGCACAAAATTCAAATCGCGGATCATTTCTGCCGCATTTGCATAGCGAAGGCGTTTTTCACGGTTCACGGATTTGGCAATCACCTTGTCCAGATCCTTCGGCAGCTCCGGCTGCAGCGCCGTTACCGGCTCTACCTCCTCCTGCATATGCTTCATCGCAACCGCCACCGGCGTGTCCGCATCAAACGGTACGCGTCCTGTCAGCATCTCATAAAGCACAACACCTGCCGAATACAAATCCGACTTTGCATCCGTAAACCCGCCGCGTGCCTGCTCCGGTGAACAATAATGCACGGAACCAACCGCACCTTCCGCTTCGCCTGCCACCGTCGTGGAAGAACCGGTCGCACGAGCGATACCGAAATCGGTTACCTTCAATGTCCCGTCGGCAGTAATCAGCATATTCTGCGGCTTGATATCCTGATGGATGATATTATTTTTGTGTGCACACTCCAATGCAGCACAAATCTGAAGCTCAAAATTCACAGCCGCTTCCCACGCAAGCGGACCGTGTTTTTCGATATAATCCTTAAGTGTAACGCCCTCGATGAGCTCCAGCACAATATAATGCAAATCGCCTTCGCTGCACACATCATAAACAGCCACGATATTGGCATGACTGATTGCGGCAGCCGCCTGCGCTTCTGTTGTAAAACGGCGCATAAATGCCTCATCGCCGGTAAACTCCTGACGCAGCACCTTAATGGCAACATTGCGGTTCAATACGCGGCAATGTGCCTTGTACACATGCGCCATACCGCCGCTGCCGATTTTCTCCAATATTTCATAACGGTCACCCAATACCGTTCCAACCGTAATATATTCACTCATTTGCACTCATCCTTTCACCGCCCGGCACCTTTGCCGAAAGCAGCGCAACCGTAATGTTGTCCTCCCCACCGGAGGCATTTGCCTGCGCAATCAAAAGCTCCGCCGCCTGCGCAATACCGTTTGCACTGCGCAGTATATCTAAAATCAAATCATCCTCTACTTCACCGCTCAGACCGTCAGAGCAAAGCAGCACGCGCTGTCCCCGAAGCTTCACCGTGTAAAGATCCGGCGCAAGGTACTCACCCGTACCGACCGCCTCCAATATAATATGTCGTTTCGGATGTATTTTCGCCTCCTGCGGTGTAATCTCCCCCCGGTCAACCATCTGCTGTACCAGGGTCTGATCCACCGTCAGCTGTCTGAGCCCGTCCGGCTCTGCAATATAAGCTCTGCTGTCTCCGATGTTTGCCACCAATAAATCCGCGCCGCGCAAAACCGCAACTGTCAGGGTTGTACCCATTCCCTCTAATTCCTTCTCCATTTGCGATTGCACATAAATCTGTGCATTTGCCTGCGCATACGCACTGCGCAGAATTTCTGCCGCCGCATCCATATCCGTATCCGGCTGCAGCTTCGCAAGCAGATTTTCCTTCAGGCAGGCAATCGCCATTGCACTTGCAGTTGCACCGCCCTGATGACCGCCCATGCCGTCGGCAACCATGCCGATGACAAAGCCGGCATGCGCAAACACACATACGCTGTCCTGATTTTCATCTCTGCATTTTCCCACATGCGTTCTGGCTACATACTCCATCGGAGCTCACCTCACTTTCTCACCCTTATCCCTGCTCCAGCGTCTTTTGTCTGAGCTGGCCGCAGGAGGCGCTGATATCACTTCCAAGCTCGCGGCGCACCGTTGCGGTAATGCCGCTTTTACCCAAAATCTCAATAAATTTTTCTATACTTTCCTTCTTACTCTTTCTGTAATTGCGTTCCTTGACATTATTGACCGGAATCAGATTGACATGGCAAAGCATGCCTGAGAGCTTTTTAGCCAATTCCTGCGCATTTTCCGCGCTGTCGTTTACACCGTCACACATTGCATATTCAAATGAAATGCGTCTGCCCGTTACACGCTGATAATCGCGGCACGCCGCCAGAAGCTCGGCGATATTGTGCGCCTGATTGACCGGCATCATGCTTGTGCGAATCGCGTCATTCGGTGCATGCAGTGAAATTGAAAGCGTAATCGGGATATTCATCTGTGCCAGCTTTGCAATACCCGCTGTCAAACCGCAGGTCGAAAGCGAAATATGCCGATAACCGATATTTACGCCGCGTTCATCATTGACCAGCAACAAAAATTTACGCACATTTTCAAAATTATCAAGCGGCTCACCGATGCCCATCATCACGATATTGGATATGCGCTTTTGAAGGTCCGCCTGTGCCGCATAAATCTGTCCTAAAATTTCGCCGGCAAGCAAATCCCTTTTCTTGCCACCGAGCGTCGATGCACAGAACCGGCAACCCATCCGGCAACCCACCTGCGATGAAATACAAATGGTGGTACCATGGTGATACTCCATCACCACCGTTTCAATACACTCACCGTCCGCAAGGTGCATCAGATACTTTACCGTGCCATCCTTTTTGGACACATACTTTTCCAGGATTTCCACCCGGCTGATATAGCTGATGTTCTGCAAAGCTTCACGAAACGCCTTGGACAGGTTCGTCATCTCATCAATGCTTGAAACGCACTTTTCATGTAACCAGGAAAACACCTGCTGCGTACGAAACTTCTTTTCGCCTGCCTGCACAATGAATTCTTCCAGCTCTTCATATGTAAGACTTCTTAAATCTACCTTTTCCATATTACTTCCTCATCATTTTGCATACAAAAAATCCGTCCATACCGTCCGTATCCGGAAAAAATGCCGCATAACCGTCCTTGGCGGTTTCCTTCACAATGCCTTTTGGCAACGCCTCCGTCATATCGCAAAGCACAAACTCCGGGCTTCCCTTTAAAAATGCCCGCACGACACCAAGATTTTCTTTTTCCCCTATGGTGCAGGTACTGTAAACCAGAACACCGCCCGACTTGACATATGCCTTGCAGGCGCGGAGAATTTTAAGCTGCAGCGCCGCAAGCGCTTCTTCCTTTTCTGCACTCCATGCATATTTAATATCCGGCTTTTTGCCGATAATGCCTAAGCCGGAGCAGGGTGCATCCACCAGAACGCGGTCTGCCTTGCCTTCAAACTGCAGCATCGGCACGGATGCATCCGCACACGCCGGGGCAATGCTTTTTATCCCCAGACGCGCCGCCGTTTGTGCAATCAATTCCGTTTTATGTTCATGAATATCAAACGCATACAGCTTACAGTTATCCTCTGCCCGCTGCGCAATATAAACACTTTTTCCGCCCGGTGCGGCACACATATCCAGCACCGTCATGCCACGCCGCGCATCCAGCGCACGCACCGCCGTCATTGAACCTTCACCCTGCGCGGTCAGCCATCCGTCTTGATAGGCACGAAGCGCCGTAATATCCATACCGCTTAAAACCAGGGCATCGTCAAAACGTGCATCCGTAACCGTCACGCCATCTTGCTCAAGCTGCGCCCGCACCTGCGTCGGCGTTGCTTTTAATGTGTTTACGCGCACGTGCATCGCCGGCGGTGCACAAAACGCCTCCATCAGGCTTTCCGTGCGTTCCTGTCCGTAAAGCTGCACCCAATGCGCCGTCAACGCCGGCGGAAAGGAGTACACTACGCTCATACGTTCCTCCGCCTTCTGCGGCAAAACAATTTTATCCTTTTCACGCACCGCACTTCGCAAAACGCCGTTAATAAATCCCTTCGAGCGATACGCCAGCTTTCCTGCCAGACGCACACATTCGTCAACAGCGGCACTGTCCGGCACACGGTCTAATTTCATAATCTGAAATAAGCCTATGCGCAAAAGCAAAAGCACATGCATCGAAAGCTTTTTAACTTTTACACTGGAAAACTTACCAATGATATAATCCAGATACAACTGATACTTCACGCAGCCGTATACAATGGCAGAAGCAAGCGCCTTGTCCTGCGCGCGCAGGTCCATATGGCCCAATACATCGGCAAGCGCCAAATTCACATACGCACCTTCTGCATACACCGCATATAAAACCTTATATGCCGCATAACGTGCGTCCGAAACTCTTCTTTCAGCCATCAGTCTCTTCTCCTGCCGGAAATTGCCAGAAGGCGCAAAAGTGTACCGATCGCCGCCAATGTAGATGCCACATAGGTCATTGCCGCAGCGGAAAGCACCTTCTTCGCCGCTTTGTTTTCCTCATCCGATAAAATACCGTACCCCTCCAGCGTCTTAATCGCACGCGAGGAGGCATTGAACTCAACCGGCAGTGTCACCAAAGAAAATGCAACAACGGCAACATACAGCCAGATGGCAAAGTCAACCAGGCCCGCAAAGCTCAGCACCAGGCCCAGAATCAAAAGCGGCATCGCCAGCTGCGAGCCGAGGTTTGCAATCGGCACCAGCGCCGTACGGATTTTAATCGGTAAATAACCGTCACGATGCTGCTGTGCATGCCCTGCTTCGTGCGCTGCCACACCAATAGCGGCAACGGAAGTAGAATCGTAAACGGTATCTGACAAGCGAATCACATTGCCCCGCGGATCATAATGATCCGTTAAATTTCCGTTGACGCGCTCAATACCGATATGACGCAGCCCGGCATTGTCTAAAATCATACGCGTTACCTGCGCCGCAGTAAGCCCACGCGCAGAAAACACCTTTGCGTAGCGGCCAAACGTCGAATTCACCTTCGAGCTTGCCCAAATCGAAATCACCAACGGAATCAATACATAGATATACGAACTGTAGTAGCCGTCAAACATTTTGTCACGCTCCTAAAATTATATTTTCCTCAATAGCATTACCTAAAAGATATGCCCTGGCATCCATCATTTTCTTGCCTTCGAACTGTACGGTTTCGGCAAGAATCGCCCCTGCACCGCAACGAATGCAAAGACCGTCCGTTCGGTTGGCATACAAAATCTGCCCCGCGGTGCCGCGCATTTCATTTTCCAATACGCGGACACTGCCGATTTTCATACGCATGCCCTTATAGTATGTGTAAGCCAGCGGCCAGGAATTCATGCCACGCACAAGGTTTTTAATTTCCTGCGCCGACTGCGACCAGTCAATCTCCGCCTGCGCTTTGTCAATCATTGCCGCGTAGGTGCTTTCGGCGTCATTTTGCTTCCCCCGCGGTGCATTGCCCGCTTCAATCAACTCCACGGTTTCCAGAAGCAGCTGTGCACCGAGCACCGCCAAACGCTCAAATAATTCAGCAGAGGTTTCATCCTCGCCGATTTCCGTTTCCTTTTTAAGTATCATATCACCGGTATCCAGCCCGACATCCATATACATCGTCGTCACGCCCGTCACCTTCTCCCCATTGAGCACCGCGCGTTGAATCGGCGCCGCGCCACGGTATTTCGGCAAAAGCGAACCGTGGACATTGATGCAGCCGTATTTCGGATAATTCAAAATATACGGCGGCAGAATTCTGCCGTATGCCACAACGACAATCAAATCCGGTTTTTCTTCTTCAAGCACCGGCAAACACGCCTCATCCTTCAGCGTTGCCGGCTGATGCACCAAAAGGCCGAGTGCATCGGCTGCTGCGTGCACCGGTGTCGGTACAAGCTTGTGCCCTCTGTTTTTCGGCTTATCCGGCTGACTGACAACCGAAACCACCTCATGTGCGCTCTTCGCAAGTGCCTCAAGACACTGCGCTGCATAATCACTTGTTCCCATGAAAAGAATTTTCAATCGTATTCTTCCCTTCTCAATCGTTTATAAACTCGGTAACCTTATCAATAAATAAGCCACCGTCCAGATGCTCAATTTCATGACAGAACGCCTGCGCCAGCAATCCCTTCGCTTCCACCTCAAAGGTTTCACCGTGTCTGTTCTGCGCACGTACAATCACCTTTTCCGGGCGCTTCACATAGCCGCTGACTCCCGGTACGCTCAGGCAGCCTTCCGTAACCTCACGCTCACCCTTTTTATATACGAGCTTCGGATTCACCAGCTCATAACGCTCGCCTTCCTCGCGCGTATCCACAACAACCGCGCGCTTTAAAATGCCGACCTGCACCGCAGCAAGACCGACACCGCCCGCATCATACATCGTGTCATACATATCGTCTAACAGCTGCGCAAGGCGCTCATCAAACACCGTTACTTCACGGCTCGTCTTACGCAAAACCTCATCCGGTTCTTTTCTGATGATTCTAATTGCCATTTTCATTCTCTCCTTTGGCAGCGAAAGCAATGCGCTGCCCATTCATTAAACTAATTTGCTTTTTGTAAAGATAAAAATTCTGATAAAGACACAGCGCTATACTTTTGTATGCGCAAGCATGCCAATGAAGCATTTCGCAAAATTCGCCCTTCTGCTTTTTTAAAAGGCAGAAATTTTGTTGAAAGACGAGTCGGAAGCACAGCGCTATACGCTTGTATACGCGATTTTACCAATAAAGTATTTCGCAAAATTCACCCTTCTGCTTTTTTAAAAGGCAGAAATTTTGTTGAAAAACAAGGCAGACATACAGCACTATACGCTTGTATGCGCGAGCATGCCAATGAAGTATTTCGCAAAATTTTCCTATTGTTTTTAAAAAGGCGGAAATTTTGATGAAAGACGAGGCGGAAGCACAGCGCTATACGCTTGTATGCGCGAGCATTCCAACGAAGTATTTCGCAAAATTTACCCTTTTTATATGAGTGAATTCGGGTTCTTATCTATTACCAAACTCAACAGCTTGCGGTTTGCATCTTTCAAATGCAGTGCAATCATTTCCCGCAGCACATCTGTGAGCTTTTCCGCATCATCGCATTTTATAACAAGACGGTAGCGGTATTTGTCTTTGATTTTCGGAATGCCGGAGGGCACAGGTCCGAGAATAGAGATTTTGCCGAGCTGACCGTCGTCACAGCGGGCATGCATAAGCTTTGCAAGCTCGCGAATATGACGGTGAACCAGTTGTTCATTGGTACCGCTTACCAAAACGGTGACAAGCTCACAGAACGGCGGATAGCGCATAGAGCGCCGGAAAGCAATTTCATCGCCGTAGAAACCGATATAGTCATGGTTTTTGGCGTGCTGAATTGCGTAATGCTCCGGCGAGTAGGTCTGGACAATGGCGCGACCGCGCAAATGTCCGCGTCCGGCACGCCCCGCCACCTGTGTAATCAGGTTGAAGGTGCGTTCACTGCTGCGATAGTCATCGATGTGCAGCGCCGTATCCGCTGCCAGGACGCCGACGAGCGTTACTGCATGAAAATCGAGTCCCTTGGACACCATTTGGGTGCCAAGAAGGACATCGCTTTTTTCTTGTTCAAATTTATCTAACAGCTTCTGGTGTGCTGCTTTCGTCGAGGTGGTATCCGCATCCATTCGCACGACACTGATGCCGCTAAACTCCTGCCCGAGTGCCTCCTCCACCTTTTGTGTACCGACACCAAAGAAGCGGATATAGTGGCTCGAGCAGCTCGGACACGTTTTGTAGTTTGCCTGCGTATAGCCGCAATAGTGACAAGTCAAACGGTCCGTAGCCCGGTGGTAGGTCAGCGAAATATTACAGTGCGGACAGGTGACGACATAGCCACATTCCCGGCAGGACACAAAGGTCGAAAACCCGCGACGGTTCAAAAACAGAATGGTCTGCTGTCCGTGGGTGCGGTTGTACTCAATCTCCTCACGTAAAAGTGCCGAAAACATACTGCGATTGCCGTTTTTGAGCTCCTCACGCATATCGACAATATCCACACACGGCAGTTCACCCATATTATAACGGCTCGGCATCTCCAAAAGCGTGTATTTTCCGTTCAGCGCTTTATAGTAGCTTTCCACGAGCGGTGTCGCCGACGCATACAGTGCAACAGCATTGTGCTGCCTGCAGCGGAAATCTGCCACATCCCGCGCATGGTAGCGCGGCGCGGTTTCGGATTTATACGCACTTTCGTGCTCCTCATCCAAGATAATCATGCCAATGTCGGACAGCGGTGCAAAAATCGCACTGCGCGCACCGACAACCACCTTAACCTTGCCTTCGCGAATACGTTTCCATTCATCATAGCGTTCACCGAGGGACAGTCCGCTGAAGTCGGAGGCC
>JAZSGM010000313.1:0-10538 GCA_045532715.1 Clostridia bacterium | reverse complement strand
GTCGCAAATGTGAATTTTCCGGGCTTGTTTTTTGCTTGGGGAAAACAAATTATCAACGGTCCGTGTTGGGCGTCTGTCGAGCGTACGATCGCTCTCGGTGGTGCAAAAATGCCGGAAATTACATATAAGCCGGAAAGACACTGGCATGAACAAATTCTATTAAACAGATTTGTTTATACCTCTGTGTTGTTTGAAATGTGTGAAGAAGCAGGTGTACAAGTTATATGTAATAGTATGCTTTCGGCTGTAAATGAAACGGATGAACATTTAATAATGAATGTAACCGGCAAAAACGGACTGTTTGCGATTACGATCAAAGCTGCTGTTGATGCAACTGGGGACGCAAATTTAATTCAAATCGCAGGTTATCCGGTTGAAAAAAGCCAAGTTCAACAGCCGGCAACATTACAGAATCATATTTCCGGGTACGAATTGAATGAGGATATAGAAAACGAAATAAGAGAAAAATTTCAATTTGCAAATATGCCGGACTATATTACCGCAGATAGTATTATTTCATATCTTAAAAAGAATAAGCTTGATATGCACACGCCCTGCGCTGATGCGGATACTTCCCGGGGAAAAACGCAACTTGAACAAAATGCATATTCCCGGATGTTGACTGTGTACAAATTTTTAAGAAGCATAAAAGGGCTTGAAAATCTGGAAATAGATTACGTAGCTGCAGAAACGGGCGTGCGTGAAACGAATCGTATTGTCGGTGAAAAGACAATTACCGCTGAGGATTATATGAACGGTGTTTTCTACAAGGATTCGATATGCTATGCGTTTTATCCCATTGACAGACATGTTATTTCCGGAATAGAACAAAAATTTCTCGAAGAAAATGTTGTGCCTAAAATCCCGTATACGGCATTGATTCCCAAGAATTCAAAGCGTATCATTTGCGCAGGTCGGTGTATTAGCTCCGATACAGATGCAAACAGTGCCGTCAGAGTGGAAGCGGTTTGCATGGCAACCGGCCAGGCGGCAGGCTGCGCAGCGGCTATAGCTGCGAAAAGAAATGTTGATTTAAAGAACGTTTCGTATAGGGAACTTTGCGATTCACTAATGGCTATCGATGCCATTGTTCCGCAGGAAAATGATTTTTTGTCTTGACTTGATATAAGCAATTAAATATGGGAGAGGTATTAATATGAACGATTACATCACATTTGCAGGCGTGGAACTGGAATACAGAGACGGAACAAAAGCTTTTTCGGAAAAGTTTGAATTGTTGAGTTCGAAAAGAGACGGATATACATACATTCGTGTGAAAGCTTTAACTGAAAAAGCGGTGAGAAAGCTTAATATCTGCCTGAAATTTAAAGAAGATGTTACAGGAAAATGCGCACTTGTGCACAACTTTTTGGCAAGTGGGTTTAAAAAAGTATCCGAGTTTAAAGACGAGGCTATGAGCAAATACTTTTTCTCTGTATTTGATGAAAGCGGTACGGGCATCAGCTTTTTGAATGTGCTTCCCTCCAAATTTAATTCGAATATCATATATAAAGACGGCATGGTTTATCTTGAAACCATCATCCCGTATTCATATGAGGGCGAGGTGCTTAGCGAAGAATTTATGGTTTCCGGGAACATTCCGTACAATGAAGCGCTTTTATACAATGCTGAAAAATGCAGCTGCGATAAACAGTGGGAGGATGTTATCGGATGGGGCAGCTGGGACTATTATTTTACCTCTATAGATGAAGATGCAGTAAAAGAAAATGTGGATTTTATTCATAAAGATGCGCTTTTGTCGAAAAAAGTTAAATATATTGCAATCGATGACGGCTGGCAGCAAAGAGAGGGCGACTGGAGAGAAGGCATACGTTTTCCGAACGGACTTTCAAAAACAGTCGACTATATCAAAGAAAAAGGCTACCGTGCAGGCATCTGGACCGCACCGACGAGACTGCACTATCTGTGTGCAACGGTGATGCGAAGAAATGCATTTTTGATTAAGGATCAATACGGCGATCCGTTTACGGATGAGGAATTCTATGTTGCAGACCCGACGCATCCGGAGGGTGAAAAGTATTTAAGAGAAATCTATACCTATCTGAAAAGCTGCGGCTTTGAGCATTATAAAATTGATTTTGTGTCCAATATGCTGAAGTGTGACCGGTTTTACGATAAAACGGCGGGGCACTTTGATGCATTGCGCAAGTTATTCTCGATTATAAGAGAATGCGTCGGAGAAGAGAGTCATATTATGGGCTGCTCGCTGCCTTACAGCTACGGCGGTGAGGGCGTAGATTCCAGAAGAACCAGCCTTGATATTCACAATACATGGAAGCACATAAAGAAGTGCACGGAAATCTATTTTCCGCAGTTTGCTGCGCACAGAAGCATTTATCAAAACGATTTGGACTATCTGCTTGTACGAGGCAAAGACACCTCCTTTGAAGAAGATACAAATGTAATCAATCCGCTTGCGTGCAAATACAAAAAGGAACCGACAGAGGTCTTTCGCTGGAGAGACGGAGAAGATTTTACATATGCTGAGGCGAAATTCTGGTGCGCAACCATATTGATGAGTGGCAGTTCTATTATGCTTAGTGACCGTATGAGTATGCTCAATGAAAAAGGACTTCGCCTTATAAAGAAAACCCTGGAATATGCTGATTTCAAAAGTGCCGTGCCTGATGTAAACGATGGCGCGTTGCCCTCGGTTTGGCGCAAAGACGGATGGATATATGTATTTAATTATGCCGAAGAGGAAACAGAATTTTGTGTTTCGGCAACCGGAAAGTATGCTGAAATATTTGATGATGTAGTATATGAGGCGAAAGACGGATGGTTGAAGGTGAAGCTTTACGTCCACACTTGTCTTGCACTAAAAAAACAAGGAGAATAATATTTTTATTCATAACCTGATATGAACTTATAAAGATTGTCGAATTTTGTCGAAATAAAAAGCCTCCCTTGCCTAAAGGGAGGGGGACCGCTTTAGCGGTGGAGGGATAGATGGAAAGAAAACATAACACAGATTTAACAAGTAACGCAAGAACTTTGCGTAAGAATATGACAAAAGAAGAAAGACAACTTTGGTATGATTTCTTGAAAAGTTATCCTGTTAGATTTTTAAGACAAAAGTAATAGATAATTACATTGTTGATTTTTACTGTCATAGTGCAAGGTTGATAATTGAGATTGACGGCTCACAAAATTATGAAGAAAAAGGTTTATTGAAAGATAAAATCAGAACAGAAAAAATAGAGCAACGAAATCTAACTGTTATAAGGATACCTAATAATGAAGTAAACAAAAATTTTGAGGGAGTTTGCCAATATATTAATGTTGTTGTAAAAGAATCCCACCGTCAGCCTATGGCTGCCACCTCCCTTTAGGCAAGGGAGGCTTTGCTGAATGGCATATAGATTATACAGTCTTTATAAAATGACAGTTGTATCAACCACAGGTAGAGCTGATAGGGCGATTAATATTTATAAATGCCTTTATAGTTGGAAGCTTTTTGCTTATAATTTTTGGTAAAATGACTTATACGAGGTAGAGAAAATGGATGGATTTAGTCCGAATAAGATTAAAAAATTGAGAAAGGCAAATCGCATAACTCAAAATCAACTTGGAGATTTGTTGGGAATAAGCGACAGGGCAGTTTCAAAATGGGAATTGGGATTGTCAAAACCATCGGCACAAAATCTTATTTCGTTAGCAAAAATATTTAATGTGTCAGTAGAAAGCTTTTTTGAAAACTCAAGCATTATAAAAACTAAAAAAGAAGATGCTATTGGTGGTATGGAATCGTTAACCGAACTGTATAAAATTGGCAGAGGACCGTCAAGCTCACATACAATTGGACCTGAAAAAGCGTGCTTTATTTTCAAAGACAGAAATAAAGATGCGGATAGATTTCAAGCAATTCTTTATGGTTCTCTTGCTAAAACAGGAAAAGGGCATTGCACAGATGAAGTGATAAGGAAAACATTTTATCCTTGTGAATGTGAAGTCGAATTTAACTATATTTATGATGATATTCCACATCCTAATACGATGGAACTTATTGCTTACAAGAAAAATATTGAACAAGAAAGGTTAAAAGTTTTCAGCATAGGTGGCGGCAGTATTGCATTTGAGGGTGATGTAATAACAGAACCGGAAAGAATATATAAACTTAACAAATTCAGTGATATATCAGAATATTGTGAAGATAAAAACATAAGACTTTGGCAATATGTTATTGAAAATGAAGATGAAGATTTTTTAAACCATATGTACAACATATGGAATACAATGAAAATATCCATTAAAAACGGATTGGCGGATACAGGAGAACTGCCCGGTGGTTTGGGCGTTCAAAAGAAAGCAAAATCTCTGTTTAATAATCAGCATGTTGACGAATCACTTGTGACAAAAGAAAATCGGATAGTTTGCTCCTATGCTTTTGCTGTTGGGGAACAAAATGCATCAGGAGAAAAAATTGTTACTGCGCCGACTTGCGGAGCAGCCGGTATTGTACCTGCTGTATTATATTATCAACAACAGACAAATAATTATAGCGATAATCAAATTGTTTGTGCCCTTATGACTGCTGGTATAGTCGGAAATTTAATAAAAACAAATGCATCAATATCCGGTGCAGTGTGTGGATGTCAGGCAGAAGTCGGAAGCGCTTGTGCTATGGCCGCCGCTGCACTTGGAGAGTTGTTTGGACTTTCTATTGATAAAATTGAGTATGCTTCAGAAATTGCGATAGAACATCACTTGGGTTTAACTTGTGATCCTATTTGTGGTTTGGTGCAGATACCTTGTATTGAACGAAATGCTGTCGCTGCAATGAGAGCAATAAATGCGGTTAATTTAGCAAGCTTTTTATGGAGCACAAGAAAGATTTCATTGGATAAAGTTATAAAGACAATGAAAGAAACAGGCGATGATATGCACAAATCGTATAAGGAAACTTCAGAGGCAGGACTTGCTAAAATTAATATCGATAAATAATTTTTTTTATTTTATAGAAGGTGGAACACGACGAATGAAAGTTACTGTAATAGGAAATGGGGTATTATCACTTAGTGTTGCAGCACAGGTGGCGCGAAAAGGTGATGAAACAGTTTATGTTGATTTGTCCGGCAAATACGAAGCGGAAATTGATAATTATGAAGTAAATGTTGTTGGAGCAGAAGAATATAAGGCTTTAATAAAAAAAGTTACTAAGAAATTTGATTCTGTTGATAAAGCGGACATTGTTATAATAACGGTAACAGCCTCGAAGCATCAGGTGGTTTTAGAAAACATACTACCGTTTTTACACAACGGACAAACAGTAGTATTTTTCCCCGCTTGTTTTGGTGCTATGAACTTTATGAAAGCCATTAAGGGAATGAATTTAAATATAACGGTATGTGAAGCTGTATCATTTTTATATGTTTGCAGTCAACCTAATGCGAATACTATTAATGTACAAGCTATAAAAAACAGCATGAAAATGTCCGTAAGTTCTGAGGAAAAAGCTGATGAGACCATGCATATTTTAAGTAATTGGTTTAAAGGACTGATTCCTGCGAAGAATTTTCTTGAAACAAGCCTTGATAATATGAATATTACATTACATCCGTTGCCGGTATTATTAAATATAGGTGCTGTTGAGAAAAACGAAAAGGATTTCTGTCATTATACACAGGGCGTTACTCCGGCTGTAGGGAAACTTATGGAAATAATGGATGAGGAAAGAATGAATATAGGTAAAGCACTTGGAGTAAAATTGAAAAGTGCCTATGAACAACTTGTAGAATATTACGGAGAACGCGGACTTAATTCTATGACAGAATATATATCATCTGAAAAGGGACCTTATCCTGATGTTAAAGGCTTTGGACTTTCAAGCAGATATATAACGGAAGATGTGCCATATCTGCTCGTGGCTGCAAGTTCGATTGCAAAATGTTATTCTGTTGAAACGCCTATGATGGATTTGACAATTAAATTGGCAAGTATGATAATGGAAACAGATTACATAAAAACAGGATATAATTTTGAAGATTTGAGTGATATTATTTAATTTTTAAGAAAAGAGAGATTTGTATGAGTGAGTTATATATTGGATGGTCAGAAGTGAGCATAACACCTGATAAAAAGGTTTCGCTTGTAGGTCAGTTTGCTGAAAGAATATCAGAATATGTTGAAAAGCCTATTACTGCCACTGCTCTGGCAGTTTCGTCAGATGACGAGCAAATGATTATGGTTAGTTGTGACCTTGTCAGCGTTGCGATAAACCTTGTAGACGCAGTAAGAAAAAAGTTTGAGGGAAACAATGTGGGCATAATTCCCGAAAAAATTATTTTAAACGCAATACATACGCATACAGGACCCATATATCCCAGAGAAAAATGTTCTGTTTCAGCAGGGTCAACGAGATCGTTGCTTGAAGCCTTTTTAAAAGATGGCAGAAAATATGTTGAAAACAGAAGGGTAACAAAAAGTGAAGACATAATAACTCCTGAAGAAACATTTACATTCCTGGTGGACAGAATATCCGAGGCGGTTTCAAAGGCGTGGGAAAGCAGGGAGAAAAGTTCATTTTCAAATGCGTTTGGACGAGCAGCTGTGGGTATGTGCAGAAGAGTAACATACAGTGATGGCAGTGCACAGATGTGGGGAGAAACAAATCAAGCAACCTTTGTATCACTGGAAGGTGGAAGTGACACGGGTATCGAACTATTATATACATTTGGCAAGGAGAACAAACTTACCGGTATAGTTGCAAATCTTGCTTGTCCTGCTCAATGTGTTCAACACAGGCTTTTCATTTCGCCTGATTTCTGGGGCGAAGTAAAAGTTCTTCTTCGCGAAAGGTTTGGTCAAGACATATGTATCCTTGCGCAATGCAGTGCGGCAGGAGATCAGGCGCCGATTGATTTAATAAGATGGGTTGAACCTGAAACCGCTGTTAATGATCCTAACATAAACAGAAAATACCCCGTAAAAAGAAAAGCAGACCCATCTATGTTCGACTTGAAAGGAATGAAACTTACAGGAAGAAGAATTGCGAGAGAAATTATATCCGTATATGAAGACGGGTTTGACAATATACAGTCAGATGTAGAATTTGTGCATCGTGTAGAGATGATGAAGCTTCCGGTAAGAAAAGTAACGATAAAGCAAGGCTTGGAGGCTGAAAAAGCTATAAAAGATTATTTGCGAGATAAAAAAGGCGATATAGACTTTTATGATGTTGCCAATCTTCAGGTACATCTTGGTATACTAAACCGCATGGAGTTCCAGAACGTTAAAAGCATTTATGATGCCGAGGTTCACATTATTAAGCTTGGCAATATAGCAATGGCTACAAATCCGTTTGAATTATTCCTTGACTACGGAAATCAGATTAAAGCAAGAAGCCGTGCTGAGCAGACCTTTTTGGTGCAGCTTGCTTGTGGTTGTGAGGATTATCTGCCTACAAAAAAAGCAGAGGACGGCGGACATTACAGCGGTTTTGTTTCAAGCGGTCTTGTGGGACATGAGGGCGGAGAATTACTTGTTGCTAATACACTCGAAGAAATAAATAAATTGTTTTAGAGGTGAATAAACTATATGATTATAAAAAACTGCAATATCATCGATTGTACAGGGCGCGCACCCTATATTTCTGATGTAGAGGTGAAAGCAGGAATCATAACCCAAATAGAATCAAACCTTGCCAGTGACGATGTGGTGATTGATGGTAAAGGCAAATATCTTATCCCCGGACTAATAAATTTGCATGTGCACATAAACAGAAGAAATGTTTCAAGAACACAGAGTTCTTTTCGACAGGGAGCACCGTCTATCGAAAACAGTTCAGATTATCACAGAGTTTTATATGCTGCGCGTAATGCATGGTATGAACTGTCACAGGGGGTTACAACCTTAAGAGATTTATGTTCTGTGGGACGAACTGCAACGGCTTTAAAAGAAGCAATTAAACAAAAAATTATATGTGGGCCGAGATTGTATGTTTGCGGTATGGGTATTGCGGCAACGGGAGGACATGAGACACATCGCTATAAAGGTGCAGTTGAAGTTGATGGATGTGACGAAATACTCAAAGCAGTAAGAAATGAAATAAAGCTCGGTGCGGATTTCATAAAAGTTATGTCGAGTGGTGGTATTGGCGGAATGCCTGAACACGAGCATCCTGCATGGTCGGAACTGAGCGCAGATGAAATTAAATCAGCCTGCGATACAGCGCATAGCCACAACAAAAAGGTAACAGTCCATGCAATGGGGGCATTACCGGTTATGAACTCGCTTGTTGCCGGTGTGGACGGAATTGAACACGGTGCCTGCCTTACAGATGAAGCGCTTGATATAATGAAATCAAGGGGCGTATACTATGTGCCAACAGCCAGCGGAATTAATGCTGTCGCAGAAAAAGAAAGACGGAATGGGAATATCAAACTTGCAGATATCATATGTGACGAGGTTGTATATCCTCAATTCGAAAGTATTAAAAAAGCTCATGCAAATGGTATTTTAATTGGTGCAGGAACAGATACTTTAGGAAATATGTGTGATGAATTATTACTCCTTGAAAAAGCTGGGCTATCTACATACGAAGCATTGCAATGTGCTACCATTAATGCATCAAAAATAGTTGAAAATGATGAGATTGGTACAATCGAATGCGGAAAAACGGCTGATTTGGTTTTGCTGGATGCAAACCCGCTTGATGATCTAAAAAATATCCGCAAGGTAGATATCGTTGTGTTTGAAGGTGAAATTGTAGACGAAAAGTGGATGTGTAATTTACAGTAGATTTTATTAAAACAAAGTTTTTGTTCTAACCCAATACGAACTACGGTGTCACAAAGTATAGAATTATATGAGAGTATATTGTTAAAGCATCCGGATGCTCGCGTATTTTTTGATATTTTTGATAGCGGTCATGAAATTGATATAGAAACGGCTATGTATTGGATTATGTCGCAACACCATTGCTTAACTTTATACAAAGAGCAAATCTTTCAATATTCGGTATACATATGTATGCACAACAGGTTCTTGCATTGGTTTCATTTGTTTTGACACTTATTCTTATTATGTATGTGACAAAGTTGATTAAAAGAAATAATAAAATGTAAATAACAGGAGGAAAAGAAAATGGAAAAAATTAAGTTTGATTTAAGTAAAAATTGTGGCGAATTCAAAATGATGAATGCCACCAACAGCGGGCCCTGGTACAAGAGACACACAACCACTCTGTACAGAACCAATTTTGCAGATTACAAGGCTGCAAGAATGCCTTATTCAAGAAACCACGATTCAGCGTTAGACGGTTTTTACGGCGGACCTTACAGCCACGACATAACAAGAATTTTCCCGAATTTTGATGCAGATGAAACCAATCCTGAATCCTACGATTTTGCCTGCACGGATGAAGCAATTCTCTGTTGTCTTGATGCAGGAACAAAAACCTTTTTCAGACTTGGACAGTCTATTGAACATCAGATAAAAAAACACGGCACAATTCCGCCGAAGGATTTTAATAAATGGGCAAGAATCTGCGAACATGTTATCCGCCACTACACCGAAGGCTGGGCAGACGGATTTAAGCTTGATATGCCTTACTGGGAAATCTGGGCCGAGCCTGACCTTGACCCCGATGATTCAACAAACAAGCGTTGCTGGGGAGGAACAAAAGCTCAGTTCTTTGATTTTTATGAAATTGCCGCAAAGCACCTTAAAAAATGTTTTCCTCATTTAAAAATCGGCGGACCTGCAATTTGCGGTAGGCTTACCTGGGCAGATGAATTCCTTGGAGAAATGAAAAAAAGAGAAGTTGAAATTGATTTCTTCTCATGGCATTCATATTGTGAAGTTCCCGAAACAATGGTCAAAAAATCTGAAGCGATACATGAGTTGCTGGTAAAACACGGCTATGAAAACGCAGAGAATATCTTAGATGAATTGAACTATAAACGCCGTGGCGGGATAGAAGAATTTGTGTATTCAGTTGAAAGTATACACGGAATAAAGGGCGCGGCATTTACAATGGCTTGCATCGGCGAAGCACAGAAATCAACAATTGATATGCTTATGTATTATGAAACAAGACCATCAGTTTTCTGCGGAGCCTTTGACTTTTACACATGCAGACCTTTAAAAGGCTACTATCCGCTTTACTGGTATGGTAAATTCTACGATATGGACCACGAGGTAAGATGCGAAAATCAGCCTGAAAACATCTACACACTTTGCGGTGTGGATAAGGACGGCAAAGTTATGTGTGTCGTTACAAATTATTCCGAGGACGATAATGCTCCTACAAAGGATATAAAGATAGATTTCGGAAAACAAGGAAAGTATGAAATTTATAAGGTTTCTGAGGAAAAAGACGGCGAACTTGTAGAAACAACAAACAACCTTGAATTCACACTTAACCGATGGGAATTTGTGTTAATTAAAGAAATTTAATTTCTTTAGTTTATAATGTATTTTATTACCTTTTTACTTGAGTTTTCAAATGTAAAATAAAGATATTTTTATATACAGAACTGATTTTTATCAGTTCTGTCAGACTGTCGAAAAAGTCG
>JAZSGM010000101.1:0-13657 GCA_045532715.1 Clostridia bacterium | reverse complement strand
AATTTGAGGCTGCCCCCGTAACCTTGGCACATGCATAAATGATTTGCCGTGTAGACTCTGTATTCCCGCTTATCGTAGGAATCGCTTGCGTACAAAGCCATGCACCGCTTGAAGACGTGGCGTTCGCTGTAAGCAGAACGTATCCGGAGCCTTGCGTAACGTCATACGCACCGTTCATAGCCCAGCCGGTTGTATCAACGGACAAAGAGCCGTTGGAAATTATATTTATGGCAGGTTTCCCTGCGCCTACATACATATTCTTTACCTTGCGCGCAAGCCCCCCTACGCCTACATAAACCTTTTTAGCCATTCTCCGGTACCTCCCTACTCATACACAAAATAAAGAGTCCCTGTCTCAAGTGCCGAGGTGCCCGCAGTTAAATCTGTCGTGGAATATTTATAGGCTGGCGCTTTTTTTGATAAAGCCGCATATACCCCGCCGCTCGTCACCATCTTGCTGCTTCCGCTTGTAGGCGCGGTGTCCACAGAGCTTGCCCCCGTCCCGCCGTTTGTAACCGGCAGTATTCCGTCCACACCAGGCGAAATATCAGCCGTACCATTAAAAGCTGCGCCGGATGTGCTTCCGAGGTTCGTCTTCACCGTTCTCGCCGTAACCAATTTCACAGCCGAAGCTGCCTGCCCCGTTGTATTTCCCGTGCCACCCCGCGCAATTGGCAGTGTCCCGCCCGTTATATTTTCCGCGCTGTGCGTATGCGAAGAAGCCGCCTTCCCGTTTAGCTGTGTCTGCACATTGGAGGTTACGCCGTCCAAATATTTCAGCTCCGCAGCCGTTACATCCGATACTGCAATTTTCCCGCCGCTGTCGGATACCAGCGCGCGTGCGGCGGTCAGGTTGTTGTCGGCAACCGTGGTGGCAGCGCCCGCCATCTTTGGCTGTGCCCCTATATTTTCAGGTGTTATCCCGAGCATTTCTCGCGCTTCCGCCGCGGTTTTGGCGCCCGTACCGCCATTTTCCACCGGCACACAGCCCAGCTTTTTATCGATAACCGCAAAGTTTGCGTTAATATCCTCGATAATCGCATTGTCTGTCGGCTCCGGCAAATTAAAATTAAAATTTTCACTGTACTGCATACAAATCCCCCTTTTCCCGTACCTCCTGCCACGTATACCCGGCTGCATCCGCCCAGGTGCCCGCAGAAACCTTTTCCCAGGTGTTGTACAGAAGCTCCACCGAAAACGTCATATTATACGGCAAAATCCGTTCCAGCAATTCCTCAACCGCAAGAAGCTCCTTCCTTGCGGTAAGCGCAATTTTCACTGTAACAGAAAATGTGCCCGTATCAATGTACAACTCGTATCCGTCTGCTCCCACAAGCGAATCCAGCATTGCCGCAAGGCTCTTTTTGGTATACGGCGTATCCGAATTATAGTACGATAATATCCGAAACCGCCTGTTTTCCGGCGTGTCGTCTGAAAACGGCAGTATTCCAAGAAGCTTTTCCAGCCTGGAAAGTCCGTTTTCCGTAGCATCCTCTATAAATTGGTCACACATGCAATTTTCGCACGCGTCCCAAAGCTTTTGAATTTGTTCTGTTTCCACCTCTGCAAGCGTTCTCATTTCTAAAACGCTCTGCAAAGCCTTCGGAAGGTACTCCCGCATGTCAACCGTCCGCGCCGTGTTAAAATTCCGCAAGGGCAAAATCACCCCTTTCCACAACCTCGTATTCCCCAAGCGTTACGTTTCCGTTCTGTCTGTTCAGCTGCGTATCAGAAACGTCTATAATTCCCTCCAGAGCAAGAAGCTTTGATTCGATTTCGGAAACCCGGACAATCAATTTTTCACTTTCATCCCAGACAGTGTTTAAAGCATTGTAATATGCATCCAGCGCTTCTTCGATGTAGGTTTTGCACCTGTCCAAATCCCAGTTTTCGGCAAACGTCAGCTTGGTTTTTATGTGGATTTTAACGCCGACAGCCCCCGCCACCGTCACCGTATGGTCAATGGGTGCTATCCCCATTCCTTCCCCGTTTTCACCCGGATCCATAGCTTCCTGTACTGCAGGAATAAGTTCCTCTCCCGGCGCCCCGTAATCAGCACCGGTAATCACAAGCTTTACCGTCCCCGGCCCGTTCCCAGCCCGAACCGGCTTACAGCCGCCCACACCCGGCAATTCCTTTGTGAGCGCCACATACTGCGCCCTGTTAAAGCCATACATTTGATTATTAAAGCTTTTTAGATACCGCTTTCGTAAGTCCTCCGTGCTCTCCTCATCCTCGCCGTAGATTGCAATGGACACAAGCTCCGCCTCCGTCAGCCCGTCAATATATGCTATTGGGAAAAGCCGCCCCAGTAGCGCGCAAGGTGCACTCCCCGCCGTTTCGCACATCATGTAAAACCTGCCGTCTTCAATTTTTTCTGTAACGACCCAGTTGTATTTATCAATAGAGAAACGCGTGCCTTGCGGCACGTCCATATTAAAAACGCCAATCCCGCGCCCTGCCGTTGCGGGCTTTGGGGTAATGCCCCGCTCCGCGCACCGCTTTATCAGATAGGGTCTGCTTGCAGTATCTGCAAAGGATTCGTTTAAAACCGTATCCAAAGCACGGTACAGCATTGCGCTTTCCACCGAATTCGGCGCCATAGCGTCGAAAATGATGGAGCCCTCGCGCTTATCAAGCGTCGAAGGCACCTGCGCAAGCTTTTCGCGAAGAAGCGCTTCATATGTTTTGTCCTCATACATCAGATTTCCACCTCCGATTCAATATCGCCAAAAACCGTATGCACCACAAATGCGGCGTGCACCTTCTTTTTCTCGATTGTAAAAACAAAGGAATCCACATCGGTAATGCGGTCATCCTGTAAAAGTGCCTCGCGGACGCGCCTTTTCAGCTCGCTCTGCACCTCGCGCGGCGGCTGCCCGATAAGAGAAGCAAGCTCTGTTCCGTAGTTCCACGAATAAATCAGCTCCGTGTACCGTTCTGTGCGCAGTACGAGATATACAGCCTGCCGCATGGCGTCGAGCTTATCCGTCATGCCGTAAATTCTGCCACGCTCCGCATCCAGCGCATAGGTATGGCTGGGCTGCGTTTGCGTCGTGAGCGTTACCATGGAGGTATCTGTTTTCGGAATCATCCGGGCACCTCCAATCTGTCTAAAATAATAAATTTCTGCCCGCCGTCCGCCCGCAGCATGAGCACATGCTCCCCCGTGCGCAGTCCAAGGTGTACGTTGTATTCTTTTTCCCCCTTGTAGGCATGTGTATGTGCATTCGCGGCGCCAGACATCTCTGTCACATGATCAACGGTCATAGATACCTTAAAATCCCGAACAGCGCTTGTCAAAACCAACTGCGCGCTCCCCAGCGAAAGCTTCTGGTCTACCCGCACCGTGAGGGGATTTGTACTGATTACCTTCCCCATCACAATCGCCGCAGGCTTGGATGCCTCCACCGCCTCTACCGCCGCACGTTTTACGCTTACCAGAAACCCGTTCATGTCAGGTAACAAATGTACCACCTCGCAATTTCAAATCCATCAGATGCTGATTTTGATTAAATTTGTGGATGACGCGTTCTACAAGCAGGTAGCTTTGTATGTTCATGTCCCCAAGACCCAGCTTCACAATTACGGAAGAGCCGCCGCGCACCCGCACATCCCCCAGCGCATCCGAAACGGAAAGGGAGCGGGTTTTCGTGTTGTAAAGCTTTAAAAGTGCTTCTGCCTTTGCCGCGCCGTTTTCTGCCAGCTCAACCTTTTCGGTATGCTGCAAAAGTCCCCAGCGGTTTATATTGCCGGTATCCTTGGCAACATAAATCTCCCGCGTGCCGGCCTCCTTGTTTTCAAAGGAAATTTTTATCTGGTTGTAGGTCTGTCCGTCAATGGTGCTGGAATAGGAATAGTTTCCGATAGTATCCACGTCAAGCAGAATATTCAGCTTCATATTCTCGATATTTCGCAGGGTAAGCTTTCCTGCATCGTCATAGAGAACATACAGCGCGGTTTTCGCTTGCAGCGTTTCGTCCAGCGCGTTCTGTACAATATCGAAAAGGGTGGCGTCGTCCTCCGTCCGCGCGGCAATCACGTGTCCCGTGTTTTCCAGTTCTCCCGTTTTCAGTCCGAAGTCCTCCGCAATCATCTGCACCACCTCACCCGCTGTTTTATTCTCATAGGTGTAGGTCTCTTTATTTTTAAAATAGCGAAGCTGGTCATAGGCGGTAACCTCGATAAGATACGGCGTACTGCCGCTTCTGTCTTTCGAAAACACAAAGCCATAAAAAAGGGTTGTGCCATCCACCTGCAGCATGACAGCATCCCCCTCCTGAAAGGACAGAATTTCATCCCGCACAACGGAGAATTTCAGCTTTCCCGGTGCACCCTTCCGCTCCCAGTCCAGCGTGATGCCCTCTTCCACCATTGGATAATACAGGGTATCGCCGCTTTGAATGCAAATATCCGCCTTCATGGAATGATCAGCTCCTGTCCTGCATAAATCAAATCCGGATTATAAAGCGTATCACGGTTTGCCTCGTATATCCTTGTATATAAAGACCCATCGCCGTAAAATTTTTTTGCGATTTTCCAGAGATTATCGCCGGACTGCACAACATAGGTCCCCGCCGTAGGTGCATTCTCCGTCTCCCGCGGCGTTTCCTCTGCAAGCACTGCCACACTTTCTTCGGTTTTTATCACCGAGACAAGCTTTGTCGTATACGTTGGACATTGCTTTAGCGAAATCGCCACTGTAACATCGGGTCCCTTGGACGCATCCTCCGTTATCGTATACTCTTCAAGGCTCACCTGCATCTCATTATCATATAAAAGCCTGCCGTCCGGCGAAAACCGCTCAACCTTAAACCGAAACGGCGTCTTTGCCAGCATCAGCTGCTCGAGTCTGCCCAGATAATAATCCGGCTGATGCCAGTCTCGGGAAAAGGAATACGCCCCCAGCATGGGAAATACTGTATCAAAGCTGATTTCCGTAAGCCCCGGCGCACGAAGGAAATTGATGTCCCCTTCGTTTACAAGCGTCAGGGTTTTATTGTTTCCTTTAATTTTTGTCGTAAATTTTTCAGGAGTGACAGGCAAAAGCATATCCCCCATATAAAAGCTGTACATTATACGTGCACCCCTTCCGCCGCCGTCTCCAGTGCCTCCGCAAAGCCGTCTGTCAAAACGGTCAGCACACCGTCCAGATCCATACCCGAATCAATGCGGTTTGTCATACCGGTCATGTCGATTTTAACCTCGGCTGTCGTAAAGCGGTTAATCGCCTCCTGCTCGGCAAGGTCCCGCATATACTTAAGGTCCTCCGATGTTTCCTTAAGCGAGCTTGCCGCACTCCCTGCGCTGTCGGCAATGCTGGAGGTGTCGGAGCCAATGCCGCCAACGGCATCCGATGCCCCTTGTTCGCTTTCAGAATTTGCGGCCGCCGTCGCCTTTCCTGCGTCCACAGCTGTACGCCATGCATTTTGCGAATCTGCCAGTTCCGTTTGAAGAGAATTTAAATGTGCGTCTCTTCCTGCCTTGTTAGCCGCCAGTTCTTGCTCATACGCCGCAAGGTCTTCCGCTCTTGCTTGTTTTGCCGCCTCATTTTCCGCTGCCGCCGTTGTTGCAAAGGTCACCTCCTCAATAAGCCCGATATTAACGCCTGGTATCTTATTAATGAGGTCAATAAATTTATTGATAATCCCAATTGCGCCGTTGATTAAATTTTGCAAAATCGTCAGCACCTTAACCTTCATATCCCCCATGAAGGTTGCAATGGCAACACCGGCTTTTCGCCAACAAAGCTTAAGCTTATCTACTAGGTCAATTACCCAGTAAACACCTGTAAAAAATGCAAGCTTTACCGCGTTCCAGGCAACTATTAAAGCCGTTTTGAATATTTCAGTCGCATTTTTTATCCCGCCGACTGATTGAATCCATTTATAAATAAGTGCTATGACGACACCTATTACTACCGCAATCCACACCAAAGGATTTGTGAGCAGTGATCTCACAAGTTTCTTGTTTGCCTCCTCCGCAAGCCAACTCGCTACAGCGTGCGCTGCCCAAGCAATCGATAAAATACCAATCGTCACGGCTAATCCGAGAAGCACAGCACTCACTGTATCTGCGTTTTCCGTTAGCCACCCAATCAAATTATTAAACCATCCTATTACCATAGCTAATGTCGGCAGTAGCTGGTTTGCCAAAACGCCTGTAAACTCTGTCCAACTTTCGGAAAGCAATCGCGTCTGATTCGCCCAACTCCCGGAGGTTCGGGAAAAGTCTCCATGCGCATCCGAAGTAGCACTCATAAGGTAATTATACCGAAGCATAACCTGTTCGGCTTGCGTCATCTCAGAATATGATTTTCCAATCCCCTGCGCAAGAGCATACGCCTCCAGATTTGCCACCGACATGTTTATGCCAAGCTGCTTTAGAGGCTCAGTTTCCCCGGAAATGCCGGAACGAATTTTTTCAAATGCTGTTTCAAGGTCAAGATTGTAAAAAGATGCCATGTCACCAGCAAGCGTTGTCATATCCTGTGACATTCCGACAACAGCGTCACCTGCAAGTCCGGAAGACTTTAGCATGGCACCCATTGTACCCGCATAGCGCTTTGCGCTTACCTCGTTTATGCCATATGCTTTAAGCGTTGTAGTCGACCAAGAGTCAATTGCTGAGGCTGAGTTCCCGAATGTAACATCAACCACATTTTGGACCTCTGCAAGGTCAGAAGCATAGTCCACACCCGTCTTGATGACGTCCAGTGTTTTATAGGCAATCGCAGTAAGCCCTATTGCCTTCGCAAGTTTACTAAGTGTATTCTCGGTCGATTTTGATTTTGCCTCAAACGCATCAAGTGCAGCGCTCCCTTTTGCCAGTTGCTCACGCACTCCCTGCACAAACTGCATATCCGTCGTATTGCCGGATGCACGCTGCATGGACTCAAAGCTGTTTAGCACCATATTCATCGCCTTATAAATACTGCGCAGCGGCGCCGTCATGTTGTCCGTCAGCACAAGCTGGGACTTAATTGTTGCCATTTTCCCTCCTCCCTTCTTTTTTCTTTACTTTTTTTATCATTTATGATATAATGAAAAAACCAAACTTTAGGAGGTATTTTCATGCACAAGGTTTTTGGATTTTTAATTATGCTGTTCGGCTCTGTTCTTCTCACTGTTTGCACGCTTCTGTTTTTGGGCTTTTTAGCATTCGACGGATTTTCCGGATGGATTTTGTTTCCTCTTATTACAGGTATCCTTTCTGTTTTTATCATAAAAGCGGGAAAGCGAATGTATTATGGAAAACCCGCAAAAGAAGGTCCCTTTATAAACCCTTATGTGGACTACACGCTCTATGAAACCGGCGTAATACCGACCGTAAACTACCCGAGTCTGGGGCTCCATCCGGGCGAGGTTATCTATTTTGCCACCCCCGCCAACACCTTTGTCCAGAAGGAACAGGTGGTCGGCTATTCCGGCGGCAGTAGTGGCTTTAACATCCGGATTGCCAAGGGACTGACCTACCGCACCGGCGGCTCCAAGGGCACGCCCATCCGCGATAACGTTATTAAATACAACCCCGGCGATTTTATCGTAACAAACCAAAGGGTTGTTTTTATCGGCATAAAGGATTCCTTTGATATTCCCGCCGAAAAGCTTACCGCCGCCAAGGTGGTGGCAACCGATGCCTTTATTATCCTTGCCGGCAACAAGCAGAAAAACCTGCAAATGGACACAAGCCAGGCTGTATATGCCCTCGGCTTTACGCGCCAACTTATAAGCGGAGGCATACTGAAAGCGGAGGATGACGATGAGCCGCAGGCGCTCGAATAGAAAAAGCCAAGACAGGGTGAGACCCGTTTCACCCTGTCTTTATTTTTTTCTCTTTATCTTAGCCGCCTCTTTCTTTTCCTGCTCCACCTTTATGTCAATTGCCGCAATGATATAGGCTTGCTCATAGGGGGTCATATCCAGAAAAACGCTGGGCGGCCAGCGGAATTTATGGAGACAGTAATACACATAGCTTGCTTCCGGGTCGTCTCCGTTTATCAGTTTTTTGCTTCTTCCACCATTTCCTCACCGGACTGGAAGCCGTTGACCTCCAAAACCTTCGAGGAGTAATCCTCAAACTCCGCGGGAGTCAGCATGGTGGTGATAAGCTGCTCCGCGCCCATCGTGCCGTAGCTCTGCTGCAGCTCCGCATCGTTTAAATTCGGGAATACCGTACAGCGGACGGACACCTTCGCAAGGTAAGCATTTGCGTCAAACTCCTGCGTAAATTGCCCTTTTCTGCCGGGCACGGGCACCGTGCGCATGCAAGCCTTCCGTAATGCCGCATTTTCCGCTGCGGTAATGCAGCAGATTTCCCAGTGCATGGGCTTGCCGCTTTCCGGGTCCACAAAACGGTCGGACGCTACAAAATCCACATTATCAATTTTCTTCGCATTCTGTGCAAGAAATGCGGTCAGATTTTTAACCATGTTCCAATTCCTCCTGTGTTATTACGAGCTCCTCATGCCGCTTAAAAGGCTGAAGCTTTCCGGCATTTCCCAGTCGTCAAACGTACCCTCGATTTCTTCGTCCAGCGTTTCCGCGTCGGCATCAAACTTTGCCAGTATCCCGCCTTTGGTCAGGCAGTTTTTCAGAATAATCGTCTGCCGTCCCACTGTGGAGGTGGGGTCTTCATTCGTAACCTGAATGTCAAAGGTCGGCATGAAGCCGGTCTTTTTGTACTCCAGAAGCAGCTCCCGCATGACGGACTGGTTGTAGTGCGCCGTTCCGCTCCAGGTACCCGTCCAGCCCGTAGGCTTATTGCCCTTCCCGGTTTTACCGAGAATTGCTACCTCGCTTACGTTAATTTCCATGCTGGACTCAAAAGCATAAAGCTGCATAAAGCAGTAGCGGGTACCGTTCGAGAGCGTGACATAAGCCGATGCCTGCGAGCCCGCCACCGCATCCAGCGCGTTCATTATCGCCTGATTCATCTTTTCTACCTCCTTACATCACAATCACGTGCATATAAAGCTGTGCCATCGCGTTTACAATCTGCAATCCGCTTATTGTGCAAAGCACAGCCTTCTTATTTTCGCCTTCCTCCACCGAAACGGATTCCGGCACAAAATTCTCAATTGCCCGGGCTGCCGCAAGCTTTTCAAGAAGCTTGCAAATATCATTCCAAAGGGCAATGCGGCCTGCATTATCATTCGGCACAACGCCGAGATAGCGGGTCGCAAACAGCACCGCAACATCGTTTGCAATCTGGTCACAGACGCGGATTGTCTGGTTAGAACGGAAGTCCTCTGTTTTTTCCTCCGATAAGGTCACAAGCGCATTGCAGTCATCCAGAATGCGGATTTCGCCGTTTACATTGTGGAGCATCAGCCGCCCGTCTGCCGCCGCCTTTTCAAGGGCGGCCTGCGTGTGGTCTGCTATCACGGTAAGCGCGCCGTCATAGCGCATATTGGTGCAGGTTTTTTCCACGGCGCAGCCTGCCTCCGCACCGGTAACCCAGTAAATCAGGGCGTGTTTTCCGGCTGTTTCCGCTTCCGCCACTGTATTGCCGACTGCAATAATACCCTCGTAATCCGCCGCGCGCGCCTCGCCGTACAGGTTATAAATCACCGTCTGGAATTTTGCGCCCGCCTCGTCCCGCATGCGCTTTGTGTAATTCACAAACAGGCTGATTGTGGCTGCATCCTCGGTGGGACAGCCCAGAACATGGAAGCTGTACCCTTCGAGCTTATCCAGAAATGCCTGATAAGCACTGTTTTCCGCCTGCCCGTTTGTACCGCCTGTCAGAGGCGTTTTTGCAGTTTCCGAAAGCGCCGTATCCGCCTTAAAGCTTACAAGCGCATTGTCCTTCAGCGCCTCGGCGTTTGCCACCGTCTGGGTTTCCACGCATGTATTTCGAAAATACGTGCTTACATCAAACATTTCCTCCTCATCCGCATTGACGGAAATCACAACAGAAAGCTCGTTCCCCGCCGCACCCGGATATTTTGCGGTACAGAAATCGTTCTCTGCCTTTGTACCGCCGCTTTCAAGTCGGTAAGCATACAGAGTGCTCGCATGCTGAAAAACCTCCCGCAGTGGAAGCATTTCGTCATCTGTGTAAGCATGTCCGAAAAGCGCAAGACAATTCTCCCTACATTCCTGCGCCGTGACCGCAAAGACCGTATCCTCCGGACCCCAGTCCAGACGAAGGGGCAGTGCTGCAATTCCGCGATCGGAAAGCGCTGCCGAAGCCCGCGCCTTGCCGGAAACATTGATATATGCGCCCGGAAGCACCTTATTCTGTGTGTTCCAGGTTCCGCCGCCAAGTGCCATACTTATTTCACCTTACCTTTCATATACTCTTCCATTGCACGTTCCGCCTCTTTTATGCTGTACCGTGCGTTATCCTTCAAAATCGCCCGTAAAAGGTCGCGCCGATGCGCAAACCGTTTGGACGTTATCAGCTGTTCTTTGGAAAATTTCACAGCAGGCTGTGCCGCTGTATCCGTTTTCTTCATGTCAGTTTCCCCTTTCCTCAATTTGCAGACTTTCCATCTTCTGTATATCTGTCTCCCGTTTTTCGCGGATGGCATAGTGGGGATAGGAAATCAGAAAATGCAAAACGCCGTCTGTCACGGAAAAGCTTTTGTCCCGTCCCCGTATCCGGTCTCCCCCGGGAAGCTTTATCTCTTCAAGCACCGTACACAGCGTGTCCGCCACCCCGTGACATTCCTCCCGTCCTTTTTCCGGAAAGTACAAAATATCAAACCGCGGCATTCTGCGCCATCGTCCCTGCATCCGTGCTTCTTCTTCCGCCGAAACCAGAAGCACTACAAATGCAGGAGTCCTTAGGCTCTGCATGACCGTGTCGCACTCGATAAAGCTTTCCGGGAAAGCGCTGCGAAGCGTCAAGGTAATGCCGTCTACAATTTTTCCGGTATCAATTTCCGCCATCACACACCTCCCGCAGTTTTTTCAAAACCATTTTTTCAAGAACGGACGGCGC
This sequence comes from Clostridia bacterium, assembly GCA_045532715.1. Classification (GTDB taxonomy): domain Bacteria; phylum Bacillota; class Clostridia; order UBA1381; family UMGS1253; genus RGIG2041. The sequence goes on along the minus strand of JAZSGM010000101.1, from coordinate 2,707 downwards.
AATCCTTTTCAGCTTTTCTTCCGATATTGTCAGCATATACTGCCCGTCTACCCAGCCACCGTTTACGGTTCTGTGCCCGAACTCCACGTACGAAGCATACTCTACCGGATTTATAATCTCAACTGTATAGGTGTTTCCCGCCTTTTGCACCGGCAGAGAAGCCGCGTATCCTGCAGCGCCGCCCTTCGTATTTGCACCCCAGCCCCGCCGAAGCGTTCCGCCTTTTTTCCCGCTCCCTGCAGGGTACTGCCCCACAGGAGTCGCGGGTATTACAAGCGACAACAGCCGCGCCGCAAGTGCCTTGCTGCATTCTACGCAAAGCGCGTCCATTTCAGCGCCGCTCAGCTTTTGAAATGCATTTTTAAAAGCCCGAAGCCCCGAATAATCACAGCGACCCCATTTTGCCATTACGCCCACTCCTTGCATGCCGCAAGCGGGATTTCCTGATGGTGCGAATACACCGCCGGCTTTCCGCTTTGCTCGTATACCGCACACATGCCGTTTTGGGTCACCTCTATCTGCGACCCCGGGGGTATACATAAAGAGGATGCCGCAAAAAGCGTTACGCTCTGTCCCGCCTCCGCCGCGCCCTCTCCTGCCTCTGTGGTTTTTACCGCCTCATAAGAAAGAAGGCAGGGCTCATCCCGGTAAACCGTTTTCAGCCTTGCCGTATTCCTTCCCGTTTCGGGGTCTGTTTCGTTTTCCCGCACGGTCACGGTGCACCGCCCCGTCCAGAGGCTTTGGACTGCCTTCGCGTATGCGTTCTTCTTTTCTTTCACCATGTTATCCTCCGAAACGCGGCGAATAGGTGCGGCGGCGGAGAAGCCAGCCCTTCTGCCATCCTGTCAAACTGTGCCTCGGGCGTGCCACTTTTCCCTTCCCCCGCAAAGCTTACGGAAATCTTCCCTTCCGTAATGCTTTGTACGGAGGCAGAAAAATCAAAGTCATCCCCGAGTGCACCGAGCGCCTTTTTCTCCTGCAGGAAAAGCCCTGCTGCCATATCCGCATGTACACGGTACAGTTCTTTCGGTATTTCCCGCCGTCCCGTCTCTGTTTTAATTTTCAAAGCCGCGCGGTCTATGGAATGGATGACCGCTTCATCCGGATTTTCCGTAACGGCATACCCGAGTGTTAAAAGACGTTTCACAACATCGTCATATATCGCCACCGCCGCACTTCCCCCTTTATGCAGAAAAAGTCTTTTCGATAATTGCGAGGATATCCGCCTTCGTGGCTGCATCCCCGAGGTCAATACCGTTTTCTTTTGCGTACTTTTTAAGCTGCGCCACATTGCGCTTTTCAAGGCTCATTTCAGCCTCTTCAACCGTACAGCCCTGCATACCATAAATTTCGGCAAGGTCGGCGCTGTCGGTTTCGAGCACTCTTACAATGCGCGTGCCGTCCCAGATGCCGCCATGCTTTGCTTTACTGCTGATTTTGAACATTTCCTGCCTCCTATTCCGTCGCAAGACCGGTAATGGACGCATGGAGGAAGGCAGGACCGTGGTCAAGACCGATTTCGCCGTAAATCTGTTTTTTGTCCGCTGCGCCTGTCTTTGCAAGGTCCTCCAGGAACAGAACGCCCTTGCCCGGCACCTCCTGAAATACGGGCGCCATTGCCGAAACGTCTGCAATCAGAATAGCGTCTGCCGGCATAAACGGGTCGTAGCAAATGCCCATCTTGAAGAAATCGTTCTCAATTTCGGTAATATTCATACCGGCAACAGTGCGGGATGCAGGCGTGTTATATCCAAGCTGATTTTCATACAGCGCGGTAATCGCCTGCTTCTGGAAGGAATTACAGAAAAGTACCATTTCGCCGAAGGAAGCTCCCGCATCCGCCATAGCCTTATAAATGCCCTTAAGCATGGCAATGGCAAGGGCAGTGCCTCCCGCAGCTAAAGTGGTTCCGTCGGCACACAGCTCGAGCATGCCGCGGGTCTTGTTCGCCACGTCCACGCCCGTTGCCTTCTGATATACACCGTTTATGAAGGTGTACTCCACATCGCGGGCAATCTTTTCAAGGCGGCGTGCAACCTGCCAATCCAGTTCATTTGCGGGATTTGCACTCTGCCCCGCCATGTTAAGCCCGGAAAGCTTGCCTCGATTTGCCTGCTTTGCATATGTCATGGAAATGGTTTCATGGAAAATCTGTGTTACATTTGTCTTCTGCTCACGACCGAGCGCTGTCGCCGTGGGTGCTGTTTCCGATGCTGTTTCGGAAATCGCAGGCTGTGCCGCATCCGGAAATTCGTAGAGAACGCCGGTTGCAAATTCGTCATTTTCCGTTTTCATGCCGCCGGAAAGTCCGCCAATCATGGAAAGCAGAGGTGTTTTTGTGGGAGAGCAGGTAAAAAGCTCCCCTGCATAGTTGGGCAAATTCCAGGTGTTGCCCGTTCCTGTTACATTGTTAGCCATATGTTTTTACTTCCTTTCAAAAATTTTAGAGTAAATAAACGCCGCTCTCGGCTGCCTCTCGCTTTATCGCAACCGCCGCGGCTGTGTTGCCAGTTTTTCTCGCCTCGGCAAGGCGTGCCTCGTAGGTATCGGCACCTGCCGGGGGCATATTCCCGCCGGGATTTCCCGGCTGCATCCCCTTCAGCGCAGGCAGCTGTTCCTCCTTGGCTGCTTCAAACAAAAAGGATGTTCCCTCGTCCTTTACAAGGGCTTCGATTTCCGCCGTCAGACCTTTGACAGAGCCATCCTC
>JAZSGM010000234.1:0-1697 GCA_045532715.1 Clostridia bacterium | reverse complement strand
CAACACTGACCGTGCGTGCAACGCAGGATGGCTACGACGCAAGCGTAACCGTCGATGTTGAAGTAGAATAACATAAAAGGAAATACAAAAAATACCGAACACGGCAGTGTTCGGTATTTTTTTATATCTGATTGCGTTTTCTGTATTCGCCCGGTGTTAGGCCGAAGGTTTCTTTAAACAGTCTGCAAAAATACATAGAGGAGTGAAATCCGCATTCAAAAGCAATTTTTTCAACGCCCGATTTTGTGAATTTGAGCTTTTCGCAGGCAAGCTGAATTTTTTGCGCATTGATATAGGTCACAATCGTGATGCCGGTTTCTTTTTTAAACAGCCTGCACAGGTGCGACTTGGTAATATAAAATTGAGCGGCAAGTGTGTCTAAGCTTTCGATTTCGAGATAGTGGTTTGCCACATACTCCATTATGGCGGAAAAAAGATTGCTTTTTCGTCGGACGGTGTCGGTTGGAATGTTTGCTCGGGCGTGGAGAAACAATTGCATAATCCGGCAAAATACTAAAAAGTCGTCGGGTTTTGCAGAAAGTGTACGCAAAAGCCTTAAAAGCTCCGTATGCTCGGCCGGCGTCAGTGAAAGTTTTTTTTGCTGAAAGAGTGTAAGCAATTGCATTTTGGCTTCGGTGGTAAAAAAACGGTTTAAGTAAGTCTCTTTAAAATACAGAAGATGTCTGCTGTATGCGCTGCCGTCCGTTGTGTGCAGCTCGTGGGGCTTGATGAAAGCTACGTCGTGTGCGGAAAGCTCTATGATGGTATCGTCAATAATATAAGTGCGCTCGCCGGACTCCGATATATAAATTTCATAAGCACTGTGGGAATGAATCAGCGGCATATGTCCGCCGCGCGTGTTGCACATATAGTCAATTTGTAAATCACGTTCCACATCCTGAAAAAGTATTTCCATCGTTCTAACCGCCTTTTGTTTGTTGATATCAATATAGTATAATAAAAAACAAAAACAGTCAATATTTTATATTGAAATTGATATTGTAATTCTTTATTCTTAGATAAGAGGTGATTGATATGTATTATGAAAACGGAAAAGCAAAGGATTTGAAAATAGCCTATATCGGCGGCGGCAGCCGTGGCTGGGCGTGGAATCTGATGAGCGACCTTGCACTGGAGAATGCACTGGAGGGTACGGTGTATCTGTACGATATTGACTATGCGGCGGCAAAGTGCAACGAAGGCATCGGCAACAATATTCCGAAGTATTATCCGCAGTATACGAATTTTAAATATGTCGCAACAAAAACCGCCGAAGAGGCGCTAAAGGATGCGGACTTTGTCATTATGTCCATCCTGCCGGGCACCTTCGACGAAATGGAGTCGGATGTGCACACACCGGAAAAGTACGGCATTTATCAGTCTGTCGGCGACACGGTCGGCCTGGGCGGCTTGGTGCGTGCATTGCGCACGCTTCCGATTTATGAAGACTACGCAAGGCTGATTGAAAAGTATTGCCCGGATGCGTGGGTCATTAACTATACCAATCCGATGACGGTATGCACGGATATTTTATATAAAACCTTCCCGGGCATCAAGGCATTCGGTTGCTGTCACGAGGTGTTTGGCACGCAGATGGTGTTGCGCGATGCGCTGGAGGAAGAATGCGGTCTGAAAGATATAGAGCTTGACGACATCAAGGTAGAGGTCACAGGCGTCAACCACTTTACATGGCTGAC
>JAZSGM010000117.1:0-17632 GCA_045532715.1 Clostridia bacterium | reverse complement strand
GGAAGAACCGGAAGAACCGGTAACACCGGAAGAGCCGGAAGAGCCGATAATACCGGAAGAACCGGAATTTGAAGAGTAATTTATATACATTGTGTAAAAAAACAGTATCCTTCGGGATACTGTTTTTTTGTTGAACATATGTTATAAAATAAAACAGAGGCAGGGCGTTAAACACTGAGTAAAGACGCACTTGCCTCTGTTTATATGTAAAAACTAATGGACTTTCATGCCGCATTCCTGAAAAATGCGTTTTACCTGTGCCATTTCAGCTACAGTAGGTACCGGCGTATCTGCAAGCATGTACTTTTCCGGATCCCACTTGTGTTCTCCCATTTTATGAAACGGAAGCAACTCAACAAGCTCAATACAGCTGTAATGTCGTATGTGGTTGGCGAGGGCGCGCAAATTGGAGGTATCAAGCGTGAGCTGCGGTACAATCACGTGGCGCAACCAGACCGGTTTCCCGGTTTTTTCACAATAATCCAGCATAGCAAGTGCACGCGCGCTACTGTGACCGGAAATTGTTCTGCACAATTCATCATCAAGAGCTTTAATATCCAAAAGCACCAAATCTGCAGCATCTGCCACCTTTTTCTGAATGTGCTCCGGCGCAAAGCCGGAGGTATCTACCGCGGTATGCAATCCTTCTTCCCGGCAGGCATTCAGCAGGGCAACCGTAAAATCCGGTTGTAAAAGCGGTTCACCGCCGGAGATCGTAACTCCGCCATCTTTGATGAAGTTTTTATAATGTAGTATGTCCTTCATCGCGTCAGCAACGGAAATTGCTTTGCCGCCGCGTGCCGGAATTGCATCCGGATTATGGCAGTACAGGCAACGTAGCGGACAGCCTTGCAAAAACAGAACATAACGTACACCCGGGCCGTCTACGGCGCCAAAGGTTTCGCGTTGGTGCATATATCCTATGATATTGTCCATTATGCTACCTCCTTTGTGTTTGCAGAAATTATGATAAATGGGGGTGCGTTATTACACCCCCATATTATGTGATACAATTAAAATCTGTCGTGGAAGGTTCTGCTGATAACCTCCAATTGTTGCTCGCGTGTCAGCTTGACAAAGTTTACGGCATAGCCGGAAACACGAATTGTCAGCTGCGGATACAGCTCGGGGTGCTCCATTGCATCGTAGAGTGTTTCACGATCTAACACGTTGACGTTGATATGGTGCCCTTTTTCTACAAAGTAACCGTCCAGCAGGCTGATTAAATTCTCTTCCTGTTGATTGATTGTTTTACCAAGTGCATCCGGGATGATGGAGAATGTGTAAGAGATACCGTCTTCCGAATCATCATACGGGAGCTTGGATACAGACATCATTGAAGCGACACAGCCGTTTGTATCACGTCCGTGCATCGGGTTTGCGCCCGGCGCAAACGGTTCGCCGATTTTTCTGCCGTCCGGCGTAGTACCTGTCTTTTTGCCGTATACCACATTTGAGGTAATTGTAAGAATGGACATCGTCGGGATGCTTTTTCTGTAGGTTTGCTGTGCGCTGAGCTTTTCCATAAACATTTTTACCACGCCTATAGCAATGTTATCTACTCGCTCGTCGTCATTGCCGTATTTCGGATAGTCACCTTCAATTTCAAAATCGACGGCGATGCCTTCTTCGTTACGAATCGGCTTTACCTTTGCATACTTGATTGCGGACAGACTGTCTGCAACAACGGACAGTCCGGCAATACCGCCGGCGCAGGTGCGCACGATTTCTTCATCGTGAAGCGCCATTTCGAGCTTTTCATAGCAATATTTGTCATGCATATAGTGAATAACGCTCAGCGTATTTACATACAGTCTTGCGAGCCAGTCGCAGACCAGAACGAATCTTTTGTATACATCTTCGTAGTCTAAGTATTCACCCTGCGGCAAATCAGATTTCGGTGCGGTCTGTGTGCCGTAACGCTCGTCCTTACCACCGTTGATGGCATATAAAAGTGCTTTTGCAAGATTTGCGCGGGCACCGAAGAACTGCATCTGTTTACCGATACGCATAGCAGAAACGCAGCAGGCAATGCCGTAATCATCACCGAATTTTTCGCGCATTAAATCATCATTTTCGTACTGTACAGCAGAAGTTTTTGCCGAAACACGTGCACAGTAGCGCTTGAAATTATATGGCAAATCAATGCTCCACAGAACGGTCATGTTTGGTTCCGGTGCAGGACCGAGATTGGTTAAGGTGTGCAGAAATCGGAAGGACATCTTGGTGACCATATGTCTGCCGTCTAAGCCCATGCCGCCGATAGATTCGGTGATCCAGGTCGGATCGCCGGAGAACAGTTCGTCATAGGCCGGGGTACGGAGGAAACGTACAATACGTAATTTCATTACGAAATGGTCAACCATTTCCTGAATTTCGCTTTCGGTGTACTTTCCGTCCTCTAAATCCTTCGTAGCATAAATATCCAGGAAGGTCGAAATTCTGCCGATGGACATTGCAGCACCGTTTTGTTCTTTTACAGCACCGAGATAGCCGAAATACAACCACTGGATGGCCTCCTTTGTATCTGTTGCCGGTACGGAAATGTCAAAGCCGTATTTTGCGGCCATGACCTTCAGCTCCTCCAAAGCACGAATCTGCTCGGAAATTTCTTCACGGTCACGGATGACATCTTCGCTCATTGTGCGATCCTGCAGAGCCTTCTTTGCTTCCTTTTTCTGTTCGATTAGATAGTCAACACCATAGAGTGCAACGCGGCGATAGTCGCCGATGATACGCCCTCTGCCGTAAGCATCCGGCAGTCCGGTAATAATACCTGTGTGACGCGCTGCTTTCATTTCATCGGTGTACACATCAAAAACACCGTCATTATGTGTTTTTCTGTATTTAAATACGTTTTGTACCTGCGGATCCAGCTCGCGGTCATAGGCTGCCAGAGAGCTGTTGACCATACGAATACCGCCGAACGGCATGATTGCACGCTTGAGTGCGCGGTCTGTCTGCAAGCCAACAATGGTTTCAAGAGATTTGTCTATATACCCTGCCTCGTGCGACGAGATGGTGGAAATCGTACTTGCGTCCACATCATATACGCCGCCACGTGCCTTTTCTTTCTTCATATCCTCGCAGAGGATTGCCCAAAGTTTTTTTGTTGCCTCAGTTGCCGGCGTGAGGAACGACTCATCTCCGTCATACGGTGTGTAGTTTTCGTGGATAAATCCGCGAACGTCGATTTTTTTTGTTTCTGTCATAGTTATCGCCCCTTTCTTGCTGCCAAAGCGATATAACGCTATTGGAGCACATTACATTGTACCAGAAAAGACCGGAATCGTCAACTGTTTTAGCTTGTTTGGTGCATCTTCTACAATTCCTACAAAAACTATAGGTTATGTGCTGAAATTATTATGCATAAATTTCCTGTATGGCGAATAGAGTATCATAGAACATTGCAAAAAGAGGAGCGGTAAAATGACGGACAATCGAGAAAACAATCAAGTCATTGTGTCCGGCACGGTAGAAAGCCTGCCTGAACACAGTCATACGGTGTATGCCGAGCAGTTTTACATATTTTCTATGCGCATTGCGCGACTCAGTGATGCAAGTGATGTAATCAATGTTCTGGTTTCGGAACGCTTGCTTGCGGGGATTTCAATTACGTGCGGATGCTGTCTGACGGTTATGGGACAGTTCCGTTCCTATAATAATTATTCGGGCAACGGCAATCGGCTTGTGCTGACGGTATTTGCGAAGGATATTTGTGTTGCGGATGCTGCTGCACTTGCAGACCCGAACCGTATATTTTTGGACGGATATATCTGTAAGACACCAATTTATCGGACAACACCGTTCGGGCGTGAAATTGCCGATGTGTTGATTGCAGTTAATCGCGCCTATAATAAATCGGACTATATTCCTGCAATTGCATGGGGAAGAAATGCGCGTTTTTGCCGCGATCTGGCAGTTGGTACGCACATCCGTCTTTGGGGCAGAATTCAGTCACGCGAGTACGTTAAGCGCATCGACGAAGAAAACAGCATTACAAAAACGGCTTATGAGGTATCGGTGGGAAAAATGGAAGTAGCAGAGGAGTAAAGGTAAAAGCAGATGTTGTGACTAAATAAAAAGGACCGTCGCACGGTCCTTTTTATTTAGTCCAAAATATAAACTTTTACCTGGCGTCTGCCGAAAGCGAGTGCGTCTGAGCGGCTTGCCATAAACAAATCGACGCGGTTGCCCTTGATGGCGCCACCGGTGTCGCCGGCAAAGCTTTCACCATAGACATAGCTACCGTCAACGGTTTCGATGTAGAGCTTTTTGCCAAGTGGAATTACACGCGGGTCAACGGCAACCGTACCGACGGTCGGTGTTTTACCGAGTGCGGTTTTTGGGTTATAGTAGCCGAGTGTAGCATAGGAACCGTCATAGGCAGTTGCTGTGCAGGTAATGTATTTTGCACCTGCGGCTTCTAAGGCTTCTGCGGTCACTTTTGTGCCGACGGTGACATCCTCGTCTACGGCTTCGCGTGTGATTTGACGTGATACCTCAACGCGCTCTGTTTCGACGCCGTTTACTTTTTTTACAGTGTAGATTGCGGTTTCTGCGCCGTTTACGCCGGCGGTTGAAACCTGTCTTTCGCCCCAGAGCAGGGCAGCCGATTGAACCTCAGTGGTAGCATAGGGAATCGGATTTTCCTCTATGACCTTCTCATATACAACTCTCGTGATGACAATTTGTCCGTTTTCCGGAACTTCTGCGTTTCGTGCAGGGCGGATGGTATCAAGCGGGTTTAACCGAATACCGGCGTCGTCTAAAATGGCCTGCACTGTTGTTTGAGAGGTATTGACCAAGATTGCGCTATTCCCGTCGAGAATCGAGATTTCGGAGCTCGCTGCGAGTACGACGGTGTAAAAATACATCGTCAGGGCAAACGCAATGGCGAGCGCGAGAAGACCGATCGTAACGAACAATCTTGTGCTCGGCTGAAAGAATTTCTTTACAGCATTCATTTTATTCATCTCCCTCGTTGCACTATTTTAACGGCATTTGGTGGATTTGTCAATACTTTTTTAATATTTTTGTAATAATTTTATGCGGCTTTATATTTTAAAATGCTGAATTTATCGCGGTTCTTTGGGATTTGCTATTAAAAAACGATGCTGCAAAACGCGAAAATGTTACAAGTGTTTTAACAATATATTGTCCACCTATGGAATAAAATATACCATAGGTGGTAAAAAATAGCTAAAAACTGCTTGAGACTGGGAAAATTTTTGTATTGAATTTTGCGCAAATTCGCTTTACAAGCCTTTGGATTTGTAGTAAAATAAAATGAAGTCATATTGAGTATAATAAGCAAAAAAGGAGAATGACTGTGGCTGAAAGAAAGTCTGAAAGACAAACACATACCTCTGCGCGAAGAAAACGCGCAGCAGCGAGTGAGAATACACAGAAGAAAACTGTAACAAAGAAGGAAAAAACGGCTGTACCGAGCAGAGCTGCATTGGTTGCAGGTGGCATTGTAGCATTTTTTCTGATTTTGTTTTTGGCGGTATCGAGCTTTTCGATGTATGCCGGCGATCGTTCTTTGGCAAAAGAAGGCGTGTCTGTTCTTGGCATAGAGGTCGGCGGAAAAACGGAGAGCGAAATTGTTGCATTGATGGAAGAAGCAGATGTGTTTACCGATTTTGCGGTGACCTTCAATTGCGAGGGGCAAAGCGAAACCGTAAAGGCGCAGGATGTGTCTTTGGTGATTGATGCACAAAAGACGGCGGCTGCGGCAGTAGCACACGGAAGAAAGAATTTGTTTTCGGCATTTGGCGCACTGTTTGCGGACAAAGCGCTTGCCCCGGTTTATACCTATGATTATCTCGCGCTTGCAGACGTGTCAGCTGCGCTTTCTGAAAAATGTGGCGGCAGCTTGAAGCAGCATGAAATTGCCGTTCAGGAAGATACAATCCGAATCAGTGCCGGTCAGGCGGGTACGGGTGTGGATTTTGAGCAAATGCGCAAAAGCTTTGAGGAGGCAGTTGTAGCCGGAGGCGGCACATATACGCTTTCAATGACAAAGGCACAGCCGTCACAGATTGACGTGGATGATTTACATGCAATGGTTTACTGTGAAGCGGTCGATGCACATTATACGGTTGAAGGAAAAGAATTGATTATCACGCCGGAAGTCAACGGCAAGGATTTTGATAAGGCAGAAGTAACCCGTCAGCTTGCAGGCTTTGGTGAGAACAGTGAGGATGTAATCATTGCGCTGAATGTGACGGAGGCTTCCGTAAAGGCAGCAGATATCAATAAAACCTTGTTTGTAAACGAACTGGGTAAGTATTCGACCAAGTATATGACATCCAACCGTCCGCGTTCCAACAATGTGGAGCTCGCGGCAAAGTACGTTGACGGCACGATCCTGTTGCCGGGCGATGAGTTTTCTTATAATAAGATAGTCGGTGAGCGTACGTATGAACGTGGCTTTAAGGCGGCATCGGTTTATGAAAACAATAAGATGGTGGATGGACTCGGCGGCGGTATCTGTCAGACGAGCTCAACCATTTATGCCGCTGTGCTCTATGCGGATTTAGAAGTTGTTGAACGTCATGAGCATACACTTGAGGTGCACTATGCGCCGCTGGGCATGGACGCAACCGTTGCCTACGGCTCGCTTGATTTCAGATTCAAGAACAATACAAATGCGCCGATTAAGATTGTGTGCAAGGCAGGCGCAGGTACAGTGAATGTACAGATTCTGGGAACAGATGAGCATCCGGGAAGAAAAGTAGAGATTAAGACAGAACGTATCAGCTATACCCCATACGGAACAACGATTGTAAACGATGCAACGCTGGAGCCGGGGAAGGAAATCGAAGACGGTGAGGGCTTCAACGGTGCTGTAATCAATACGTACAAAATTATTACGGAAAACGGGAAGCAGGTTTCCAATACATTGTTGCATAAGAGTGTATACAGAATGGTAAATCGAATTCTGCGTGTCGGACCGACGCCGGAGGTGGATCCAAACGCACCGGTGGATCCGAATGCGCCGGTTGACCCGAATGCACCGGTGGTGCCGGAGGGGAGTGTACCGTCTCAACCGACAGGCGGAGATGTGGTTATCGAAGGCGATGCCGGCAGTGCGCAGGAGATTTATAACAATTTGCAAATTCCGGACGGTATTTGATGCAATAAAACTTTGGGCGTGCAGTTGCACGCCTGAATTACATAAAGGAGACGAAAAGTATGAAAGCGGTTATTACAGTTCTCGGTTCGGACAGAGTGGGCATTATTGCTTCCGTAACCAATGTATTGGCGAAGGTGAATGTAAACATTCTGGATATTTCGCAGACGATTATGGATAAGATTTTTACGATGGTTATGTTGGTGGATGTAAAGGAAGCCAATGTGCCGTTTGCCGAAATTTCCAAGGCGCTCGATGAAATTGCACAGGAGCTGGGTGTATCCATTCGCATTCAGCATGAGGACATTTTTAATTCTATGCACAGAATATAAGCACAGGCGTATCTTTGCGCTTTTGCTTTGGAGGGACGATTTATGTTAAATCCTTTTGAGATTATAGAAACCATAAAAATGCTCGACCGTGAGCATCTGGACATCCGTACCATCACGATGGGTATTTCGCTGCGCGACTGCTCAGATCCGGACATTGATGCGATGTGCGAAAAGGTCTATAAAAAAATCACCACCTATGCCAAGGATCTGGTCAAGGTCGGTGAGGATATTGAAATTGAATACGGTATTCCGATTATCAACAAGCGTATTTCCGTGACGCCGATTTCGATTTTGTGCGAACACGCGAAATCGACGGAGGACTGCGTAAAAATTGCAAAGGCGCTTGACCGTGCGGCAATCACTACGGGGGTAAACTTTATCGGTGGCTACAGCGCGTTGGTGCATAAGCACTATACCAAGGGCGATGAGATGCTGATAGCGTCCATTCCGCAGGCACTTGCCGAGACGCAGAGAGTTTGTTCGTCTGTCAATGTGGCAACCACCCGTGCCGGTATCAATATGGATGCCGTAAAGCAGATGGGCGAGGTTGTGAAGCAGGCGGCAGCGCTGACGGCAGAAAGCGGCGGTTTTGCCTGCGCGAAGCTGGTTGTGTTTGCAAATGCAGTTGAAGACAATCCGTTTATGGCAGGTGCATTCCACGGTATCGGCGAGGGTGAGTGTGTCATCAATGTCGGTGTCAGCGGCCCGGGCGTTGTGAAGTGTGCACTTGAAAAAATCGGTCCGCAGGCGGATTTTGGTCTTGTAGCGGAAACGATTAAAAAGACGGCATTTAAGATTACACGTATGGGCCAGCTCGTTGCGCAGGAAGCTTCCAAGCGACTCGGCGTACCGTACGGCATTGTAGATTTGTCGCTCGCACCGACGCCGGCAGTCGGTGATTCGGTTGCGTATATATTAGAGGAAATGGGCGTTGAAAAGTGCGGTACGCACGGTACAACGGCAGCACTTGCGATGCTCAATGACGCTGTGAAAAAGGGCGGCGTTATGGCGTCCGGTTATGTCGGTGGACTTTCCGGTGCGTTTATTCCGGTTAGCGAGGATGCCGGTATGATTGCTGCTGCACAGTGTGGTGCATTGACGCTTGAAAAATTAGAAGCTATGACATGCGTATGCTCGGTTGGTCTGGACATGATTGTTGTGCCGGGCGATACGAGCGCGGCGACAATTTCGGCAATTATTGCCGATGAAGCGGCAATCGGTGTAGTCAATAATAAGACAACGGCAGTGCGTATTATTCCGGCGCCGGGCAAAAAGGTCGGCGATATTGTGGAATTCGGCGGGCTTCTGGGCAGTGGCCCGGTACAGCCGGTGAATGCTTACGGCTCCGAAGGGTTTGTGAACCGCGGCGGCAGAATTCCGGCACCGTTGCACAGTCTGAGAAACTAAGGTGAGCTTGATGAGTAATGTATATGTATATGAATATTTTGCCGAGGAAAACCACGAAGGCTTTCTGTATGTAAATTTAACGAATAAATGTACAAACAGATGCACCTTTTGTATTCGAAACAATGAAAACGGTGTGGGCGGCGATGCGGATTTGTGGCTGACGAAGGAGCCGACGGCGGCAGACGTGATTGAAGCGCTCGGCAAATTTGATGTGGACAGCTACAAAGAGGTTGTGTTTTGTGGCTACGGTGAACCGACGATGCGCCTGGATACCCTGTTAGAGATTGCAGCGCATATCAAGAAAAATTACAAATGCAGTGTGCGCATCAATACAAACGGCCACGCGAATGCCATTCATAAAGCAGATGTAACACCGCGTCTTCGTGGGCTGATAGATACACTGTCTATCAGTATGAATGCGCCGGATGCAAAATCGTATGACGAAATTTGTAAGTGTTGCTTTGGCGAGGCCGGCTTTGACTACATGCTCGACTTTGCCAATCGCGCGGCGGCGCACGTGCCGCATGTGCTTTTGAGCATTGTGGATATTATGCCCGAAGAAGATATTGAACGTTGCCGCAAGCTTGCCGAGCAAAACGGCTGCAAGCTGCGCGTAAGACACTATGTAGAAAATTAACAAATAAAAACCTTGTTAAAATATTGACAAACAAAACGGAATGACGTATAATTAAACTGTAAACAAAAAGTATCCTGACATTGAAAATGCGTTTTGAGATGGAAGGTTCGGCATACAAAGTATTTTAGCCATTGTTGGCTTTATTTTGTCGCACCTTTCGGTGCGGCATTTTTATTGTAGCCATTTGAAACTGACCTATGCGGATTGGTTCTTATGGCTATAGAGGATATGCAGGTTAAACGAGGTGAGATTTTATGGAAACAAGAATTGCCGTTATCGGCATTGTTGTGGAAAACGAGGACGCGGTGGAGCGTCTGAACGAAATTCTGCACGAATACAGAAGCTATATTATCGGGCGTATGGGTATTCCGTATCGCGCGAAGAACATGAGTATTATCAGCATCGCGATAGACGCACCGGCAGACGCCATCAGCGCACTTACGGGTAAAATCGGCAAATTAGACGGCGTAAGCTCTAAGACGGCCTACGCAAAAGCATAGAAAGGGGATATAAGGTTATGTACAATCCGAAATCTTTGAAAGCAGAAGAATTTATTTCCCACGAGGAGATTTTGCGTACCCTGGCATACGCAGAAGAGAATAAAAACAATTTAGAGCTTGTGGATAAAATTATCGACAAGGCTGCAGAGAGAAAGGGCCTTACGCATGAAGAGGCAAGCGTGCTTTTAGCTTGCGAGGATGAAAGCCGCATTCAGAGAATCTACGACCTGGCAGAGCAGATTAAGAAGGACTTTTACGGTAACCGTATTGTTATGTTCGCACCATTGTATTTGTCGAACTACTGCATCAACGGCTGTGTGTACTGCCCGTACCATTTAAAAAACAAGCACATTGCAAGAAAGAAGCTGACGCAGGAAGAGGTGCGCCGCGAGGTAATCGCACTACAGGATATGGGGCACAAGCGTCTTGCGATTGAAGCCGGTGAAGACCCAGTGAATAACCCGATTGAATATATTTTAGAATGTATCAACACAATTTACTCCATTAAGCATAAAAATGGTGCAATTCGCCGTGTCAATGTCAACATTGCGGCGACCACGGTGGAAAATTATCGTAAATTAAAGGAAGCCGGTATCGGCACATATATCCTGTTCCAGGAAACATACCACAAGGAAAGCTATGAGCAGCTGCATCCGACCGGTCCGAAGCATGACTATGCTTACCATACGGAAGCGATGGACAGAGCGATGGAGGGCGGCATTGACGATGTAGGTCTCGGTGTACTGTTCGGTCTGGAATTGTACAAATATGAATTTGCAGGCTTGCTGATGCATGCCGAGCACTTAGAAGCAGTACACGGTGTCGGACCGCATACCATCAGCGTACCGCGTCTGAAGAGAGCGGACGATATTGATCCGGACCAGTTTGACAACGGCATCAGCGATGAAATTTTTGCAAAGCTGTGTGCACTCATCCGTATCAGCGTGCCGTATACAGGTATGATTGTTTCCACGCGCGAAAGCAAGGAAGTGCGTGAAAAAGTTATCCGTCTCGGTGTGTCGCAGCTCAGCGGCGCTTCAAAAACCAGTGTGGGTGGCTACAGTGAGCCGGAGCCGGAGGATGAAAATTCCGAGCAGTTTGATGTCAGCGATAAACGTACACTTGATGAGGTTGTCCGTTGGCTGATGGAGTTTGGCTATATTCCGAGCTTCTGTACGGCGTGCTACCGTGAGGGCAGAACAGGTGACCGTTTTATGTCACTTTTAAAGGCCGGACAGATTCAGAACTGCTGCCATCCGAATGCGTTGATGACGCTGCTGGAGTTCTTGCAGGATTATGCGTCCGAAGAGACAAAGGTGCTTGGTGAAAAAATGATTCAGGATGAAATCAAGAATGTACCAAGTGATAAAATTCGTGATATTTTAATAAAGAATTTAGAGCAGATTAAACAGGGCAACAGAGATTTCAGATTCTGAGGAGGTGCAGTGATGAGTTTGCAGAACACACCTTCCGGTGAGCGTGTGCATATCGGTTTTTTTGGCAGAAGAAATGCCGGGAAATCAAGCCTTGTCAATGCGGTTACCAACCAGGAGCTTTCCGTGGTATCCGATGTGAAGGGAACTACAACGGATCCGGTGAGCAAGGCGATGGAGCTTTTACCGCTTGGACCGGTTGTGATTATTGACACGCCCGGCTTTGATGATGAGGGTATGCTCGGCGAAAAACGCATTCAAAAAACAAAGCAGATTCTAAATCGTGCAGATATTGCTGTTTTAGTGATTGATGCTGCTGAAGGTAAAACGGAAACAGATACGCAGCTGGAAGCGCTGTTTGCAGAAAAGGGCATCCCTTATATCATTGTATATAACAAATCCGATTTGCAGAAAAGAGATTGCGGCGAAAATGAAATTTGCGTCAGCGCATCGAACAAAGAAAATATAGAAGAATTTAAAAACCGCCTTGCGGCGCTTCTGAAAACCAATGTACCGCATGTGCGTCTGGTTGGTGATTTTATAAAGCCGGGTGATCTGGTTGTACTTGTGACGCCGATTGATGCGGCGGCACCGAAGGGCAGATTGATTCTGCCGCAGCAGATGGCCATCCGCGATATTTTGGATGCAGGCGCTATGGCAATCGTGACAAAGGAAACGGAGCTGGAACAGACGCTTGCAAAGCTTTCTGTGCCGCCGGCGTTGGTGGTTACGGATTCACAGGCATTCGGTTTTGTCAGCAAGATTGTACCGTCACAGGTGAAGCTGACGTCTTTTTCCATTCTGATGGCGAGATACAAAGGGTTTTTGGAAACGGCTGTGCGTGGAGCGGCTGCAATCGGTCATTTAAAGGACGGGGACACCGTTTTGATTTCCGAAGGGTGCACGCATCACAGACAGTGCGGTGACATAGGCTCTGTAAAGCTGCCGATGTGGCTGAAGAAAACGACCGGTGCGGAATTAAATATTGAAACCTCGTCCGGCATGAGCTTCCCGGAGGATTTGACGAAATATGCACTTGTGATTCATTGCGGCGGCTGTATGCTCAATGAAAGAGAGGCCAGTTACAGAAGAAAGTGCGCCGAGGATGCAGGCGTGCCGTTTACTAATTATGGTACAGCAATTGCCTATATGCACGGTATATTAAAGCGCTCGCTTGCGCCGATGCCGGAACTGGAAAAATTATTGGAAGTATAAAAAAGAATCGTTGGTCAACTGACCAACGATTCTTTTATGCCTGTTTATCGTATTCTACAATTGCTTTTGCAAAGCATCTGCCGAGCCGGATCGCTTTTTCCGGAGTAAATATGTTGTCTGGTGTTCCAAAGTATGCCGTTTCAAGTGTGCAGGCAAGCTTTGCATTTGCAACGCTATCCATATAGCACGCAAAGGTCGGCGCGTTCGGCGAATTCCATTCCACGCCGGGCAGAATGTTGTTGCGCTTGTCATAGCGGAGTGCGTCTGCTGTCCAAACACTTTCTAAAATTTCACTGAACACATCATATTCGGCGAGCTTGGTTTCTACCTTTTCCACCAAAAATACTGTGTCGTGTCTTTCTCCGCAATGGAACGGTGAGTGAAAATCAAAGCCATAGCGTATGCCGTTTGCCGCAATTTCGCGGATAGCGGCAGTTTCCGGCCATATGGAAGGTTCGTTCAGGCGATAATCGCGGTTGTGGTCACGCGGTGTGCGGTCTTTGCCCTGGTCACCATCCATAACGCCGTCGAAATCCGTAAACGGAATGCAGATTACCTTTGTGCGCGGTAAACCTTCCTGCAATAGTCCTTCCAATACGCCCTCTAAGATATAATTGCCCGTGGATTCACAAGCGTGGTGACGCGCGGTCAGCAAAACAATTTCTTCGCCGTCACCGAAGGTGATATAGGGCACACTTCTTCCCTTTTTGCTTTGGCAGAGCTCGTGCAATTCCAGGTTGTGCTTTTTTGCAAATGCCGCAAAGCGATCCGGATGGTATAGCATGCTATGCGCAAAATACACCTTGTCTTCTTCGGATTGAAATGTATAGGTAAATGCATTTTCTTCTTCGCCTGCGCCGAGCCAGGTCCAGTGTTTCGAATCGTGACTCACAGCGGGTCCGTAGTAGCCGAGTCGTTCCTTCGGAAAGCGGAAGGTTATTGTCTTACCGGCGAAGTTCTCTGCGCAAAATGCCCAGTAAAACCAGTCGTGTGGCGTATCGCGCAACTCGTTGTTTAAATATATGGTATTGTCTTCAATTGCTTCGATACGGATATTTCCACCGGTAAAATTCTGATGAATCAGCATTTTGCGTCTCTCCTTACAATTTATAATAATTCAAGCAGCTGTGCAGGGTGGTCGATAATTACATCGGCGCCGTTTTCGGCAAGCTCTTCTCTTTTGCGGAAGCCCCAGCTGACGCCGACTGTGAATACACCTGCGTTCCTGCCGGTTTCCATATCCGTGCCTGTATCGCCGACATAGAGTATGTCTTCCTTGTTTACCTTCAGGGCATTCATAATTTCATATACACCGGTCGGGTCGGGTTTAGTAATGCCGTCATCTTTGGCACCGCGGCAGAGCAAAATGCGTTCGCCGAATAAATCCTCGATGACCTTGCAGGCGGTCATATGTGGCTTATTGGTAAGCACGGCGGTTTTGATGCCTTTGGCTTTGAGGGCATCAAGCATTTCGAAGATGCCGTCGTACGGTCGGGTTAAAAACATAAAGTCTTTGTCGTACGCTTCGACATAGTACGGGTAAACCTTATCAAAGTATTCTGCCGAAGCACCGACGGTTTTAAGCGAGCGCTCGATAAGCAGCTTTGCTCCGTTGCCGCAAAGGTATTTGTATTTTTCGGTTTCGATTGGTGCAAAACCGAAATGTTCTAAAGCGAGATTGACAAAATAGGCAATGGTATCTATAGTATTGGACAACGTTCCGTCTAAGTCAAAGATGACAGCTTTCTTCATATACAAAACCTCCGAAAAATTATAAAAAGTCAAAGATTTTTTCGAAAAACCCTTGACTTCGCCATTTGTTTATTATATAATCATATGTTGTATTATAAGGTAAAATGAGCGAAAAATGCCCCTTGGGCTTTTCGGCTTGCTTGCATTATAACACAGCATACAGGAAAATGCAAGTAGTATGTGAAAAAATTTTTTCCACAAAATATTGTGTTTTTCTGCCCGAAATTTGTTAATTGTGAAAGCATAGCACGCGGCGGCGCGATGCGCAGAAGCGCGGCCGGAAGTGCGTCTGCTTTCTGTACCGGAAGCTGAGCTCAGGCCTCTTTCACTCCTGACAGACGAGCCCGTGCAGGACGCAGGCAAATTGCCTTTCAGTTTTACTTAGGCAAAATTTCTGCAAAATTTTACGATGAGGTGATATGCAGATGCCACATGAAATAACTCTTGGTAAGAATAAGCGCATGAGTTTTTCAAAAATTAAAGAGCCGATCGAAATGCCGAATCTGATTGAGATTCAGAAGAATTCGTATGACTGGTTCTTTGAAGAGGGCCTCAAGGAAGTCTTTGAGGATGTTTCCCCGATTACCGATTATACGGGGAATCTGGTGCTCGAATTTATCGACTACACACTCGATTCTACACCGAAGTATTCTGTAGAGGAGTGTAAGGAGCGCGATACGAACTATTCCGCGCCGCTTCGTGTAAAGGTACGCCTGATTAACAAGGAAACAGGCGAGGTGAAAGAGCAGGACATCTATATGGGTGAGTTCCCGCTCATGACCGATCAAGGTACATTTATTATCAACGGTGCAGAGAGAGTTGTTGTCAGCCAGCTCGTTCGTTCGCCGGGTATGTACTATGGCATGGAGCACGACAAGTCCGGTAAGGAACTGTTTAATTCTACGGTTATCCCGTACCGCGGTGCTTGGCTGGAGTACGATATTGATGTAAACGATGTTTTCTCTGTTCGTATTGACAGAACGAGAAAGCTGCCGGTGACAACGCTCATTCGCGCAATGGGCTGCGAAACCAACACACAAATTCTGGAGCTGTTCGGTGATGACGAGCGCCTGAAGGTGACCATGGAGAAGGACAGCACCAACCGCGAGGAAGCGCTCATTGAGATTTATAAGAAGCTGCGTCCGGGTGAGCCGGCAAACGTGGAGAGCGCAACATCGCTGATTATGAATATGTTCTTTGACCCGAAGCGCTATGATTTGGCGAAGGTTGGTCGCTTTAAGTTTAACCAGAAGGTTGCACTTGCAAAGCGCATCAAGGGTCAGAAGCTCTTTGAAAACGTAATTACGGAGGACGGCGAGCTGCTGGCAAGTGCAGGCGATGTGCTGAGCGCGCAAACTGCACAGGCAATCGAGGATGCAGGCATCAACCGCGTTATCCTGGATCTGGACGGCAAGCAGGTTGTTGTATTCTCCAATAACATGGTGAAGCTTGAAAATTATGTGAAGCTTTCCGATGAGGATAATACAGAGTATTTAAAGAGTCTTGGTTTCCACACTACGGTTTACAAGCCGGTGCTCGATGAAATCTTGGCTGCACTTGAAGCGGACGGTAAGCTGGGCGATAAGGAAGCTGTAGAGGCTGCATTGCTTGCACGTCGCGCAGAGCTGCTGCCGAAGCATATTCTGAGAGACGATATGTTTGCGTCCATCAACTACTTTAACAACCTTTGCAACGGCATCGGCGGTCTCGATGACATCGACCACTTGGGCAACCGTCGTTTGCGCTGTGTGGGTGAGCTTTTGCAAAATCAGTTCAGAATCGGTCTTTCCAGAATGGAGAGAGTGGTTCGTGAGCGTATGAATATTCAGGATCTCGATGTGGTAACACCGCAGACGCCCATCAACATTCGTCCGGTGTCCTCAACCATCAAAGAGTTCTTCGGTTCGTCGCAGTTGTCCCAGTTTATGGACCAGACGAACCCGCTCGCTGAGCTGACACATAAGAGAAGACTTTCGGCCCTCGGCCCGGGCGGTCTTTCCAGAGAAAGAGCGGGCTTCGAAGTTCGAGACGTACACTATACGCACTATGGTCGTATGTGTCCGATTGAGTCTCCGGAAGGTCCGAACATCGGTCTGATTTCGTCGCTGTCCTCGTTTGCGCGCATCAACGAGTATGGCTTTATTGAGTCGCCTTACCGCTATGTAAACAAAGAAACCGGCGTTGTAACGGAAGATGTTGTTTATATGACTGCGGATATGGAGGACGGCTTTATTATCGCGCAGGCAAACGAGCCGTTGGATAAGGACGGTAAGTTTGTGGATAAGAAGATTACAGCGAGATACTTAAACGACTTCGTGGAAGTATCTCCGGCTGAAATTGATTATATGGACGTATCGCCGAGACAGCTTGTGTCTATCGCGACCTCGATGATTCCGTTACTTGAAGACGACGACGCGAACCGTGCCCTCATGGGTTCGAACATGCAGCGTCAGGCTGTGCCGCTGATTCGCACAGAGTCCCCGATTGTCGGTACCGGTATGGAATATAAGGCAGCGAAGGATTCCGGCGTTGTTGTCCTTGCAAACAATGATGGTGTTGTTGAAAAGGTCAGCGCAGAGGAAATCATTATTAAGACAAAGGACGGCGAGCAGGAGCGTCATAAGCTTCTCAAGTTCCTGCGTTCCAACCAGGGCACCTGTATCAACCAGCGCCCGATTGTTGCGGAAGGCGAGAGCGTTAAGAAGGGCGACATCATTGCAGACGGTCCGTCTACCTCGAACGGTGAAATCTCCCTCGGTAAGAATGCCCTCATCGGCTTTATGACCTGGGAAGGCTACAACTACGAGGATGCTGTTTTGTTAAATGAAAGACTTGTTCGTGACGATGTATACACTTCGATTCATATCGAAGAGTATGAAGCAGATGCAAGAGATACAAAGCTCGGACCGGAAGAAATCACACGCGACATCCCGAATGTCGGTGAAGATGCCCTCCGTGATCTGGACGAGCGCGGTATCATCCGTATCGGTGCGGAGGTTCGCGCCGGAGATATTTTGGTTGGTAAGGTAACACCGAAGGGTGAAACTGAGCTGACAGCTGAAGAAAGACTCCTCAGAGCGATCTTTGGTGAAAAGGCAAGAGAAGTGCGCGACACATCGCTTCGCGTGCCGCACGGTGAAGCAGGTATCATCGTAGACGTTAAGGTATTTACCCGTGACAACTGCGACGAGCTGCCGCCGGGTGTAAATGAATTGGTA
>JAZSGM010000230.1:0-4753 GCA_045532715.1 Clostridia bacterium | reverse complement strand
GATTTGCAATGACCATCGACCTTACGCCTGTTTTGCAAGCTATTGTCAGCCTGTGCGCCGCACGGATTACGGCGTTCTTGATTCCGTGGCTGAAAGCAAAAGCGGGGCAGGAACGCACAAAGCGGCTTTTTAAGATGGCGGGTATCGCCGTCCGCGCCGCAGAGCAGATGTACAATACAAACGGTGAAAAACTTGATTACGTCCTGAAATATCTTAAAAAACGGGGATTTGAGATTTCAGCCGACGAATTACGGGCGACTGTGGAGGCGGCTGTATATGAGATGAATGCCGCCGTTGTGGAGCACACAGACGCAATCGGCTTTGAGGGGGAGAACGCCGAATAATGATATGCAAGAGTACTCAAACAGTGCAATTGACGCACTCATCAAGGAGCACATCCACAGCGACAGAGACGCGGAAATCTTGCGTATGCGCCTGATTCACGGATTCACCTATGAGCATATCGGAGAAACGGTGAATCCCCAGTTATCCGCAGGACAAGTTTTTAGAATCGTCAAGCGTGAATCTGCAAATCTTTTTAAGTATCTCCAACGTCAAGAGTAAAAAACACCCACGGGAAACGCAGCCTTGCGTCTCTCGTGGGGTTGATGATTCTGAAAGCTCACAGTTTTTCGTGACACGAGCGGGCATATGTTCCGGTCATTTCGTACAGGTGCGGGTGTACGCCAGTAAGGTTCATATACTCGTCAATGAGTTTTTCTTCCGCCGCGTCGATGGTGTTGAGTTTGTCGGCGTTGCGTTCGCATTCTGCCTCAATCCGCGCCTGTTCCTCCGGCGTTGGGTCAGGGCAATCGCCGTCACCCTCCCACATATCGCGTCGGTAGTCCAGAGCCATGTCAATGTCAGTTGCGCCCAATCCCTCTAAATCGTCGGCGGCGCATACAAGAGCATTCAACTTTGAGATGATTTCATCAAGGTGTACCTGATTGTCCATTATTCATTTCCCCCTATTCTTGCCCCTTGCGGGGCTGTCCTTTGTTTTATTGTCCATATTATATCAGCAACTGATTGTTTTGTCTATTGGCAGAATAAACAAAAAATCAGCCGCTGATTTATGTAATATATCAGTAGCTGATAATTTGGAAATATGGTATAATTCAGGGGACATAAAGGAGGGAGTTGCCATGACGGAAGAAGAAAAGAGACAGTCCCACAGGAACGCGGTAAAAAAACATAGCGCAAAGTATCGCGCTATTACCATCCGCCCGACAAAAGAGCAAGCCGATTTGATTTTGGCGGCGGCTGGAAGTGCGGGGATGAGCGTAAACGCATACGTTCTCCAAGTTGTCCACGCACAAATGGAGAGAAACGAATGAAAAGAGCCGCAAGCCATGTCACTGCGTCAAGGCTTGCGGCTCTTTTTGCGTGATAAAAAAAGTCTAAAAAATGATTATAAAAGGGTAAGAAAGAAACTATTTGCCGACATTGCAAAATTGCCCCTTTTTTACTAAAATAATTTCACATTGAGAGAGAAAGGCGGTGTCCATGTTGTCTAAAGATGAAGACGCAGGGGACGCCTTTTTTCTTTTCAATCCGAACCCGCGCACATCTGACCCCACAAATAAAGCGGATTGCGTTGTCCGCGCCATATGCGCGGCGTTTAACTGGAACTGGGAACGCGCTTATGCGGCGTTGTCTATTCAAGGATTCGCTGATGGGGACAACTTCGGGCTTGATAACGTGTGGGGGAATTTCCTCGAGCGTCACGGATGGACATGGCACAGAATCCCCGACACCTGCCCCCGTTGTTACACGCTCCTTGATTTTGCCGCCGACCATCCTGACGGCACATGGATTGTCGGGACGGGTAGTCATGCGGTGTGCGTCCAAAATGGCGTGATTTTTGACAGTTGGTTTTCCGGCGGCGTAGTGCCGCTTTTTGCATGGCAGTCGCCGGATGTTAAGGAGGCTTGAGTATGCCATACGGCAACACGTATTTTAACCCGTATTTGCAATCGGCATACGGACAAATGCAGGGATATCAAATGCCACAGTATCAATCTCCATATCCGCAAGCAACCGCACAGCAGATTCAAGCACAGCAACCCGCGCCGCAGTCAATGACGCCGCCCACAATCCACGCCGAAATTATTCAGGTAAAAGGCGTTGAAGACGTTGAACGTTTCCCCGTAAATGCGGGGACGTCACAACTTTTCCAAATGTCGGATGATTCCGCTTTTCTAATAAAGTCAACCTATCCAAACGGACAAAGCGACATTGACATTTACACAAAACAGCCGAAAAAGCCGCCTGCCCCTGCGCTTGACCCGTCGCAATTTGTCACATGGGACAAGCTGGAGGAGCGGCTTGCAAATCTGTCCCCTGTAAAACGTGTCCGCGCAAAGAAAGAAGAGGTTGTAGAGGATGGCGAATCTATTCAATAATTCGCAACAGTTACCCACGACGCAACCGCCGCAAATGGGCGGGAATCAGCAACTTTTGCAACAAATCCGCGCTAATCCACGCGCATACGTCGGGCAAATAAAGGCTGACCCCGTGGGCTTCCTCAGGCAGTGCGGATACAACATCCCCGGTGGGATGACAGACCCCCGTCAAATCGTGGGATATCTTTTTGGCGCGCAAAGATGACAATCACATTAAACCATGACACCGTAAAGCGTATAGAATCTGCGTTAAACCGCCGCGAAACGTCGGAAGTACGTCTCAAGGTGGAGCACGGAGAAATTACGGTTTTGGCAATAAAAATCACAAAAGAAAAATGACGCCTGTCAACGGGCGGGCGTAAAAGCCAACGGGCTATTAGCGTTTTCGGACGCTGATAGCCCGTCTTTTTTTGCCTATGTGTTCACACTGCCACGGTGCGCAACGTCGGCGGTTTGGATAAAACGAAAGAAAGGAATTGAAACAACATGGCACTTTCTGATGAAGGAAATGGCGGAATCCCGGCAACGATGTTAGTAGGTCCTACCAGTGTCGGCAATGCGGCTATGCCCTATTACCCCTATCCCGTCTATAGCGGACAGCAGAACGGGAACAACAACGGCTTCGGTGGGGACTGGGCTTGGGTCATTTTGCTTATCCTGCTTTCCAATGGCGGCTGGGGCGGCATGGGCGGCTTTGGCGGCGGCATGATGTGGCCAATGATGATGGGCGCAGGCATGGGAGGCTTTGGACTTGGGTATGACTTCCCGTGGCTTCTGAACGGACAGCAGGGAATCAATAACAACGTCTCTGACGGCTTCCGTGACGCGCAACTCCATGACAGCGTGACTTCTGTCCGTGACGGCGTGAGTAGCCTCGCCACACAGCTTTGTGGATGTTGCGGCGACATCCAAATGGGCATTGCAGGCGTCAATCAGGGCGTTTCTAACGCCGCAATGGGTATCCAAAACTCCCTCTGCTCCGGCTTTGCGGGTGTGAATCAAAACATCTCTAACACCGCCGCACAGGGAGAAATTGCCGCAAACGGACGCCACAACGCGCTTACGGGACAGCTGTACAGTAGCGAGATTAACGCGCTCCAACGTTCTTTCGCAGAGCAGACGGCGAATCAGCAGGGGTTCAACGCCGTACAGGGACAGCTTGCACAATGCTGTTGCGATAACCGGTTAGATTCCTGCCAGACGCGCAACACCATCCAGGCGGAAGGTGCGTCCAGCCGTTACGAGGCGGCAAATAACACGCGGGACATTATCACGAACGCCACAAGCAATACGCAGGCAATCCTTGATAAACTCTGCCAGTTAGAACTCGATGGGGTCAAGGGACAGCTTGCGCAGGCACAGCGCGAAAACGCCGCTTTACAAAATGCCGTGAATATGTCCGCCATGCGTGAAAGCCAGACGGCGCAGACGGCGGCTATCTTGCAAGGACAGACCGCCGAGGTAGACGCGCTCTATAACCGCCTGTCTAACTGCCCTGTTCCCTCCACGCCTGTGTATGGCAGACAGCCGATTTTTACGTGCCCGAATAACGGTTATAACAACGGTTGCGGGTGCGGTTGCGGACAGTGAGGTAATGCGATATGGCCTGTGAGTATCTCTGGAACGATGTACAGGAAGTGTCGCTGTACTCCCCTGTGCTTTTCCGTTCCTCTATTCCCTGCACTCGTGGACTGATTTATCACGAGGACGAAACCGGGAATTTTATTCTCCGTGGCCCGGGAAATAACAACGGCAATGCCTGTAATTGCAACCGCTTTGCACATTATCAAGTGACATTTAACGGCAATATCGCCATCCCGGAAGGCGGGACGGTGACGCCGATTGCCGTTGCACTTGCCATCAATGGAGAGCCGCGCCTTACCAGTCGGGCAATCTTTACCCCTGCGGCTGTCGGGGACTTTGGTAACGTCACAAGCACAGCTATTATCAAAGTTCCGCGCTGTTGCTGTTTCTCGTTGGGCGTCGAAAGCGTCCCGGCGACGGCTGACCCGACGGTGACGCCTGCGCCCGTCATTGAGGTGCAAAATGCAAATTTGACCATTGCGCGTATTGCGTGAAAGGAGGATACCACAAATGCACGACATTATGGAAGAACTTTATGACCTTTGCGAAACTCTTGAGCAAGACCTTGCAAAGACCAATGAGAAAATCCGCATGGCTGGCGGCGAATTGTCCGGTTCTGACCTTGAATACGTGGACAAACTCACTCACTCTATTAAGTCTATCAAGACCACAATGGCGATGATTGAGGCAGATGACGGGTTTTCCCGTGAAGGCGGCACATCCTATGCAAGCGGCAACCGTGGCGAAGTCGGAGGCCAAGCGGT
>JAZSGM010000087.1:0-14826 GCA_045532715.1 Clostridia bacterium | reverse complement strand
GATAAATATCCTGATAGATTTTACTGGTTTTGTAACGTTGATCCGCGTTCACTAAGCAATACTCCAGAGTCTGATTTATCGTCAGTTATTAAAGAGTATAAGAAAATGGGTGCAAAGGGAGTCGGAGAAATAACAGCTATGATGTATGCAGATGATCCTAAAATGGAAAATCTTTTCCGTAGCTGTGTTGAGAATGATATGCCGGTAATTATACATATAGCTCCTGATTTTAAAAGTAGCTATGGCATTGTAGACGAGCTCGGACTTCCCAGAATAACCAGGATTCTAAAGAAGTATCCGGAACTTAAAGTTATCGGTCACTCAGCACCATTCTGGAGCGAGATTGATATAAATAATAACGATGAAATCAGAAACGGCTATCCTGAAGGCAAGGTGACCGAAGGATGCCTTAGCCAGATGCTGAGAGAGTGTCCCAACCTTTATTGTGACCTTTCAGCAGGTAGTGGAGCAAATGCTATGCTACGGGATAAGGACTTTGCTTTGCGGTTTATAGAAGATTTTTCTGATCGTATTATGTATGGAGTTGATTTAGTAAGATATCCTGAAAATGTTGAGAATATGCTTCAATTTAAGCTTATATCTTTTTTGGATGAAAGCGTGGAAAAAGGACTTTTAAGTAAAGAAAACTATTGCAAAATAGTACGTGAAAATGCTATCAGAATATTAAAATTGTAAGCATACAAAAAATCATGCGAAGGAAAAGAACAGTTTTTATATGCGGTGCATAGCACCGCAGCGATATAAATCTCTAACGAGAATTTCGATTTGTCTTGCAGACTCGACATGTGCTTTGCACTCGATATGTCGCTTACGCGACGAGATTTATATCATATCGAGTTTCGAGTGAAATGTAAAACATATCGATTTTATGGAGTAAAAATATCGAGCAAACAAAGTTTGCATATCGACAGAAATTTTTGTCCCTAACTTGACAAAATCATAGTAAGAATGTCGAAAATCATTGAAAGGAATGAAATAAATGTTTGTAAATGCAATTGATACACATTGCCATTTGAATTATGGTCCGAAAGACAGTTTAGTACATAATCACCTGACTGATATAATGCAAGAGGGCGATTTGTATACTGCATATTGGGATGTATTGTCGAAAATAAGTGAAACGGCACATATAGGCAAGGTGTTTGTTTCGCCGTTTGATGGGGTGCTTGATACAAGCAGAACGGAAGCATCGAACGAGTTTATGTTCGACTTGGCAAACCAGATCGACGCTTTATATCAATGGGTGATTATTGATCCGCGAAATGAAAATACATTTACGCAGGCAGAAAGAATGCTTAAATCCGAAAAATGTGTTGGAATAAAAATTCATCCGGTGTGCCATAAGTATTCTGTTGAAGAATACGGCGATAAGATTTTTTCATTTGCGGACAAGCTTTCTGCGATCGTGCAGATTCATCCTGAAAAGGGTGCGGATTATATTCTTCCTTTTGCAAACCAATATCAAAACGCAACCTTTATTATGGCACATTTGAAAAATGAATATCATATTAAAGCCGTGAGAGATGCAAAATTTGAAAATGTTTATGTAGACACATCGGGTTTTGCAAGTCTTAAAAACAGGATAATAGAGTATGCAGTATCGCAAATAGGCTCTGAACATATTTTGTTCGGTACAGATACCTATTCTGCGGCTTCACAAAGAGGAAGAATAGAATTTGCAATGCTTGGACAGAGAGACAAAGAAAACATACTGTTGAATAATGCAAAAAGACTTTTTAATATATAAAGAGGCAGGCATCCGGATTATACAGCCTATATATTAACAAATGGAGAGATATAAAAATGAGTTTGAGAGTTGGTTATGCAGTATGCAATATAAACCCAAAAATGGGCTTTGGTGTGATGGGGTATTATGTACCGAGACATGTGAAAGGTTTTTTGCACGATCTTGAAACAAGCGCCATCGTGCTTGAGTGCGGCAAAAAAGAATTGCCGTAATCAGTGTGGATGTTTGCTCACTCACCGTAGAGCAGGCAGATGAAATCAAAGTGGCGGTGGAGGCGCGCAGCGGTGTTGATGCCAGCAGCATTTTTATCTCCACCATTCACACGCACACGGGTCCCGTGCTGACACCGAATTCCTTGTTTGAAACCACCGAAGAAGAGATTGATACATATTTTGCGTTTTTGAAATCGAGAATTGCCGATGCCGTAAAAATGGCATCGGAGAACTTGAGGGATGCCAAGGTCGGCTACGGCATAGGTCGCGTCGCTGACAGAGTTGCCTACATCAGACGCTATAAAATGAAGGACGGCTCTACGATGACCTGCCCGCCGGTGGATGACCCGAACATCGACCATCCGATTGGTGAAATTGATGAAAGAGTCAATGTTGTGCGCATTGACCGCGACGGTGCGGACAGCATTGTGCTTGTAAACTACGGCGTGCACGCCGATACCGTCAACGGCGAGCTGATTTCGCCGGACTGGCCGGGCTGGATGCGCAGAACCGTTGCAAAAGCACTCGACGGCACAAAGTGTATGTTCATTACAGGTGCGCAAGGCGATGTCGGCAGCACAAATGTGCACCCGAAGGACGGCGATATGAACGATACGGAAATCAGCTTTGACAACGAAATGAAGAGTCCTGGTATGGCAAGATTTGTCGGCAGAGCAATGGCGGGTACGGTTTTGCAGGTGTATGACAAGGTAAAATACATCGATGTAAACGACATTGACATTTTCCATAAGACAATCCAGGTGCCGGCAAATGTACCGACGCCGGAGGAGCTTGTGTTGGCGCGCAAATATAATCAGCTGCACGAAGAGGGACGCGACAGCGAAATCCCGTTTGAAGCAATGGAGCTTACAGCGGTGGTTGCCGAGTCGGCGAGAATGTGCAAGCTTGCAAACGGACCGGAATATTTTGAAATGGGCTTGACCGGCTTAAAACTCGGTGAAATTGCCATGGTGGGTATCCCGGGCGAGCCGTTTACGGGCATCAGTATGGAAATCAAGAGAACACCGGGCTGGGAAATTGTACTTGTGTGCGAGCTTGTTAACGGGCATAACGGCTATTTTCCGGTAGAGTCCGCTTATGCCGAGGGCGGCTATGAGGCACGCTCGTCTAAGTTTAAAGCGGGCGTAGGCGAAAGAATTATCGACGGTGCAAGAGAATTGCTTAAGGATATGAAAAACTGAAATGAAAATGAGCTTCGAGGGGGAGATAACCATGAGCGAATATGAAAAATTACATTCCGGAGAATTGTATCTTCCGGGCGACGATGAAATTATTAAACAGCAGTTTGCTTGCCTTGAAGAGCTGTACGATTTTAATCAGACACGCCCCTCGGAGTTTGCAAAACGAAAAGCGCTTTTAAAAGAAATGTTTGCCGAAATCGGCGAAGGGTGCTATATCGAGCCGCCGCTAAGAGCAAACTGGGGCGGTAAGCATGTGCATTTCGGGAAAAATGTCTATGCAAATTTTAACTTAACACTCGTGGACGACACGCATATTTATGTGGGGGACTTTACGATGTTTGGTCCGAATGTTACGATTGCGACCGGCGCACATCCGATTTTGCCGGAGCTGCGCGCACAAGGCTATCAGTATAACGCACCGGTCAGAATCGGTAAAAATTGCTGGATTGGTGCAGGTGCAGTGCTTGTGCCCGGGGTTACAATCGGGGATAATACGGTTATCGGCGCAGGGAGCGTGGTCACAAAGGACATCCCGTCCGGCGTAGTTGCAGTCGGCAACCCGTGCCGTGTGCTGCGTGAAATCAACGAACACGATAAAAAGTATTATTTTAAGGATAGAGAGATTAAACTATAAAGCTTGCTTGCAAGAAAATGTTTTTACAGTGAACGGAGGAGAAAATTAGTGGCACTTCATATTTTGGACGAGGCAAATCGCTGCTTGCTATGTAAAAATCCGACATGCCAAAAAGGCTGTCCTATAAGCACGCCTATTCCGCAGATTATTCGTCTTTTAAAGGAAAATAAGCTGGATGAGGCTGGAAGAATACTTTTTGAAAACAACCCGCTGACCACGATTTGCAGCTTGATTTGCAATCACGAGAAACAGTGCGAAGGCAACTGCGTGCTCAATAAAAAGGGCGCGCCGGTTCATTTTTCTGCCATTGAGCATTATATATCCGGTGCATTTGCACCGAAAATGGTTGAAGGTCCTGCAAAGTCAAACGGTCAAAAGGTTGCCATTGTTGGTTCCGGACCTGCAGGTCTTACAATTGCAATCATCTTGGCGCGCTATGGTTATAAGGTGACGATTTTTGAAAGCAAGGATAAAATCGGCGGCGTTTTGCGCTACGGTATTCCGGAATTTCGTTTGCCGAAAAGTGTGCTCGATGATCTACAATATCGACACATTGAACTCAAAGGCATAAAAATTCGCCCGAATATTCGAATCGGCGATGCAATCAGCGTGGATGATTTGTTCAGAGACGGCTATAAAGCGATTTTTATCGGTACGGGTGTATGGCGTCCCAATACATTACATATAAAAGGCGAGACATTCGGGAATGTCCATTTTGCCATCAATTATCTGAACAATCCGAACGTATATAAATTGGGCGAAAAGGTGAGTATTATCGGCGCCGGCAATGCAGCTATGGACGTTGCCCGTACTGTTGTACGAAGCGGTAGCCGCGAGGTCACCTGCTTTTCGCTGACCGCCAAGGTTGCGGCAAGTGATTATGAATACAGCTATGCAAAATTAGAGGGCGTGAATTTTAAGTATAACTGCAAACCGGTTGAAATCTTGGACGAAGGCGTGATTTTCCGCGATGTTATAGAGCATGAGGACGGAACGATGGAAGAGGTAGAAGGCAGCGATAAATTCTATCCTTCGGATTCTGTGATTATTGCAATCAGTCAGGGACCGAGAAATGTTATTGTTTCTACCACAACCGGTTTGGAGGCAAGTAAGTCCGGTCTTTTGGTGGCAGATGAATTTGGCAACACAAGCCGACCGGGGATATTTGCATCGGGCGATGTGGTCAACGGCGCAAGAACGGTCGTTGAAGCCGTTGCACACAGCAAGATTGTGGCAGAAACCATGCATAAATACATTCAGGGGTTAGAGGAGAATGTGTAGTTTTTGTTCCAGTCTTGACACGAGTAAGAATTGTGTCGAATGGTGCGGAATGATGACGAAAGAGGTGGGAAAATGAAAAATGTATTTAAATTTATATTATCACTCTTATTTCTTTTTGGTCCTTGCTTATATTTTGGAGTATTAGGAAAAACAACAGAAATGGGAATAGTTTTAGTCCCTTCGGTGTTAAGTGCTGTATTGCTGAATTTTGATCATCTTAAAAAGTATGTTTCTGTTATAAAAATGAAAGATATAGAATTGAAGTTTAAGGATATGATTGAGGAAGCTAACGCTACCATTGAACAGTTGAATAATTCACAATACACACTCACAAAAGTTGCAACTGAAATTTTGTATAGACACAAATTTTATGGAGGAGTTCCTGTTGGCGTTTCAGTTGAATTGGTTGATGATTTATATGAAACAGCAAAAAATACGAACGCGATAAGTATAATCAATGGACCTATTAAACTGGCGTATCAAAGATTATTAAGCGAGGCGTTTGGGAAGATTTCATATGGTATTAATGATTCTGAAGATAAGAAAAAAATATCTTCAATTACTGAAACAATTTATGTGTTCAAGGGGAATAGTAATATGATTAGTAAGTGTGAAAGCATTCCCAGTCCTACTGCATTGAGAAAAAAAGTTAACGAGATAGACCTTTTAGAAGAATCAAGGGAAGTTGTATTAAATAACATTTTTCAATTTGAGAAACTATGTATTGAATACCAAGAAAAATATGAGAAATTAAATCTTGTTGATATTCTCTGACTCAACGCGATCCATTGCTAAAAAGGTTGGCATCTAGATTGTGCAGTTTTTAGAAAAGTCGAATGATGTAGAAATGGGGTAATATACAGTGAAGATTAAAGATTTTATATATTTTGCAAAATTTGGTATAAAGACAGTTTTATTAAAGAAAAAAGAACCAATACTAGGAACGGTTATCTTGACAGATAAATGTAATTTGTCTTGTAAGCATTGTTCTGTAAACAACATAACTGCAGTAGTACATCCGTATAAGCAGATCCGTGAGGAAATGCGAATTTTATATAACAATGGAGTTAGGATATTGTTTTTTTGTGGAGGGGAGACTTTCCTTTGGTCAGACGAAGGAAAAACGCTTAGAGATTTAGTTGTTGAAGCAAAACAAATGGGTTTTTTAATTGTCAATGTTGTAACAAACGGAACATTTAAAATTGATTTACCTGAAGCAGATTTAATACTTTTGAGTCTTGATGGCGATAGGATTCATCATAATATCATTCGCGGTGATACTTTTGACACAATTATGGAAAATATAAGCCAAGCAACTTCAGATAATATTTGTTTTTATATGGCAGTAAATCAAATTAATAAGCATGCAATTCCCTTTGTTTGCAAATTAGCAAAGGAAACAAAAAATGTTCGCGCAGTTTCTTTTAATTTTCATACTCCATATCCTGATACCAAAGATTTAGAACTAACAAAAGAGGACAAGGTGAAATGTTCCGAGATCATTAAAGAAATGATTGAACAGAAAATGCCTGTTTTTAATCTTAAAAGTGCATTGCCATACATAATTGATAACAGTTTTCCTACTCCGTGCTATCAATGTGTTGTTATAGAAAATGGGAAAATTAGTACATGTGGAAGATGCATAGAAATTGATGGACTTTGTGAAAAGTGCGGATACTTTTTTGTGGCGGAATACACATTGGCATTCAAGGGAAATGTTAAAATTATTTTAGAAATGCTTCGTACATATTTAAAATACGTATAATAAAGGTGAACAGATGAGCATAATTACAACTGCCACAAGAATGTGGCTAACTAGAAACACAAAGCCTTTTGTGTTTACTAATGAATATGATAAAGAACTTAAATATGATAGAGAACAAAATATGGGTTTGTATATACATATTCCTTTTTGTAAACAAATCTGTACCTTTTGCCCATATTGTAAAGAATTGTATGATGATATCAAATGTAATGCGTATATAGATAGTCTAATTCAAGAAATACATATGGTTGGGGAGATGCACATTGGTAAGAAAAAAGTAACAAGCCTTTACTTCGGTGGTGGATCTCCGGCTTTATCAGTAGATAGAGTACAAGAAATCATCGATACAATTAAAACATACTTTGATATAACAGAGGGAATAGGTATAGAACTTCATCCATCTGACTTGGAGCTTTCAAAACTTAGAAAATTAAAAGCAGCAGGGATAACAAAGATTAGTATTGGAATTCAATCTTTTAACGAAAATTACCAAAATTTACTTGGACGTTCTGCGGTGAATTCAAAAGAAATTAAAACGATTTTAGAAGAAGTTAAATTTGAAACCGTTTCTATGGATTTTATATTTGCATTGCCAAATCAAACTTTTGAAGATTTAAAAGAAGACATAGATACGGCTTTCGAATGCGGTGCAAACCACATTGCTATTTATCCATTCATTGATTTTACATTTACAAAGAGTAAAATTAAAACGATGAATAAGAAGCAAAAGAAAAAACTGTTGGATGCAATAACACAATATTGTTATTCCAAAGGATACAGAAGAGATTCAATATGGACATTTTCAAACAATGATACTGCCAAGTATTCGTCAATGACAAGAGATAATTTCCTTGGTTTTGGTTGTTCGGCTACAACTTTGTTAAAGGATCAATTTAAAATTAATACCTTTTCTGTTGAAGAGTATATTAGAAGAGTAAATAATCACACTCTGCCTACAGCTCTCACTATAAAATTTACTTTAAGGCAAAGAATGATTTACTATTTATTCTGGACTGCTTATAGCACGAAAGTTGATTCGAACGAATTTCAAAAATTTTTCAATGTTCCTTTAAGTAAAATGTACGGAATTGAATTGTTATTGGCAAAAATATTAGGGTTTGTTACTGAAAATGATGGGGTATATTCCATGACACTAAAAGGAGCATTTTATTATCATTATTATGAAAATTTCTACACTCTATCTTACATAGATAAGATGTGGGGAATAATGAGGGAAAATCCATTTCCCCCAAGTATTAAATTATAGTATTTGTACTCGTGTCAAGTCCATACAATTTAAAAGATTAGTTTGCCGATTTTGATATTTACATATACTATAATATATGCAACAAGCCTTGCGTTACAAGTCTTTGCGGCTTTGCCGCCAATGTACTTCGTACATTTTGCAATATTGACGGCGTCGTAAAAATGCCCTTGCAAGCAAGCATTTTTACTCCTGGTAACGGGGGCGGGAAAATCCAGTATTCTCGCGGGTTCTAAGGGAAAGTGTTAAAGGAAAAACAGTTGAAAAATTAGGGGAAAGTTAGTAGGTCCTAATACGAGCTTGCGAGTATCAAGGTTCTCGGGTACCCAACAGAAATCTTTGATTTCGTGTTGAGTGAGGGTTCTTATTATTCACTGTTCTCTTGACTTGATAAAAATAAATAGGCTTTAGCTCAGCATATGAAAGAGGTTTTTTGAAATGAACAATTTAAAAGCTTGTATTCGACGTTATATGGAGGATGGGCATTTGTGCAATATTGCTGTGCGCATCGGAAGAGGAAATTATATTTTAGCGGATATTTTTGAATCGACCGAAAAAAGCATTTCTGCTACAACGCTTTTTGATATGGCATCCGTTACCAAAATTATGGCTACGACGATGCTGTGCCTGATTGCCTTAGACCAAAAGAAAATTGCATTGGAAGATTCGGTTGGTAAGTTTTTCGAAACAGATGTCGAAAAACAGAAGATGACCATCAAGGATTTGCTTGTGCATACGATGGGCTTTGGGCATAAATCCTTGCTATTTGAAGGTTGCAATTATGACAATGTGCAGAACTTTATACTGAAAATCCCTTCGGATGTACCCATCGGAAGTGAGACCTTATACAGCTGTCCGGGTTATGTGCTTCTCGGGAAAATTATTGAAAAGGTTTTCGGAAAAAGGCTGGATGCGCTTTTTGTTGAGAAGATTGCAAAGCCGCTTGGTATGCAGCGTTCCTCATTTCTGCCCGAGAAAACAAGCGATATCGTCAACAGCAATGTCTTGCCGGAGGACGCGGGCAAGGTAAATGACTACAATTGCCGCTTCTTAGGCGGCGTTGCCGGGAATGCGGGGCTGTTTTCGTGTATGGAGGATGTCCAGAAGTATGTGGATATGCTTTTGCGCTGTGGCGCACCGCTGATCCGAAGAGAAACCTTTGAGATGGCAATTCAAAATTATACAGAAAATATGAGCCAGTCCAGAGCGCTTGGCTTTGTGTATGTGGATGATAAGTACACGCTGACAAGTAAGCTTTTTCCGAAGGGAAGCATAGGACATGGTGGCTATACCGGTCAGTCAGTTTTCGTTGACCCGGCAAGCGGATTTTATGTGGTTTTTTTGTCGGATGTCACAGCTTCCGTTATGAAAAAGTACGGTGAAGACCTGCACGATATTGTCACAAAAATGAGAGAAGATTTGCATGAAGCGATTAAAATAGATTTAGAAGAATAGGCGAATTAAAACGGCGTACACGATTGTGTACGCCGTTTTGTTATAATACGGAATTTTTATACTGTGTCGGTGAAAAGTTTGTAACCTTTTTAAACACCTTTGAAAAATAGTGCTGATTGTCAAATTGCAGCATTTCCGAGATTTCGGCAAAAGTGTATTGGTTTGTACGGATGAGCTTTTTGGCCTCTTTGATTTTGGTTTTTGTGATGTATTCACTGATTGACAGACCTGTAGATGCTTTGAAGATGCCGGAAAGGTATGTCCGTGAATAGTTTAATTGTGTACAGAGGTTCTGCACGGACAGCATCTTATAGGTGTGGTTTTCTATGATGGAAATCATTTCTTCCACCAGGTGGTTTTCCATGCTTTCCTTTGTCGGAAAGTAGGGAACGTGCTCTTTTGCGCTGTGCTCGCGCAATAGCAAAATCAAAAATTCTTCAAGATGGATGCGAATCATCTGCTGACCGCCGATGGGTGCGCTTTCTTTTAATACCAACTCGATGCCGGTGATCGGCATTGTTTCGAAGGTGGACAGACACTCTTCCATCAGAGAAAAGATTTGTTTTTTCATCTTTGCGGAAAGAACAGAAATTTTCTTTTTGAAAAAATCCATAGACGATGATGAGCATACAAACGCAATGACAAATACATCAGCAGCATTTTCGCCGTCAGTGCGTATGGTGTGGAATTCATTCGGCTTATGAAAGGCAACCTGTCCCTGCTTGAGCGTGAAAGTGTTTTCACCGGCACGAATGTCTACTTGTCCTTTATCCACATAGACCATTTCCCAAAAATTATGGCTTTCTCCGTCAAAAACGAAGTTTTTGGAAAATTCGTAATAATGCACGGTTACAATTTTGCTTATGCTGATTAGATTTGATAGGCGGTGCTTGGTATAATTCAATTTCATAATATCACCTTTGTTTACAAAATTATACAAACAGAGTAAAAAAATACATAGAAAAATTCTTGCAGATATTTTAACATAGTATTAAAGAAAAAACAAGGAGGTTTTTTAAAAAATGAAAAAAGGCATCAGCATCTGGTCGTTTACGGAAAGCGACTTAAAAAAGTGTTTCGAAATCGCAAAGAAAGCCGGATTTGACGGCGTAGAGGTTGCGCTTGATGAATTCGGTCCGGTTTCGCTTGCGTCCACAAAAGAGGACATTCTTGCCGTTAAGAAACTGGCAGAGGAGGTCGGCGTTGAGCTTTACAGCGTAGCGAGCGGCCTTTACTGGACATATAACTACACCTCCGATAAAGCGGAAAACAGAGAAAAAGCGAAAGAAATTACGAAAAAGCAGCTGCAGGTTGCCGCTTGGCTCGGTTGCGACACAATCTTAGTTGTGCCGGGGGCTGTGCACGTTGTGTTTGAGCCGGATAGCGAAGTGATTGACTATGATGTGGCCTATGACAGAGCGCTTGAGGCGCTGCGCGAGCTTGCACCGGTTGCAGAGGAGTTAAAGGTAAGCATCGGCGTTGAAAACGTATGGAACAAATTCCTGCTATCGCCGATGGAAATGCGCGACTTTATTGATAAGGTGAATTCGCCGTATGTCGGTTCATACTTTGATGTTGGTAATGTGCTCTACAGCGGCTATCCGGAGCAGTGGATTAAGATTTTGGGTAAGCGTATTAAGAAGGTGCACTTTAAGGATTACAGAGTCAGCGTCGGCAGCTTGGACGGGTTTGTGGACCTGCTTGCAGGCGATGTGAACTATATCGCAGTAAAAAATGCACTCGATGCAGTCGGCTACGACAGTTGGGTAACCGGGGAAATGATTCCGCCGTATAAGCAGTACAGCGATACGATTATCTACAATACGTCCAATGCAATGGACAGAATTTTAGGGAGGAAATAAATATGATTAAAGTTGGTTTAATCGGTTGCGGCTTTATGGGAACCATGCATGCAAACTGCTATAAAAACATAGAAGGTGTTGAAATCGTCGCACTGGCGGATATCAGAAAAGAATGCGCCGAAAAGCTGGCAGAAGGCACAAACGCTAATATCTACGGTGATGGCTATGATTTGATTCAATCGGCAGAGGTTGATATTATCGACATTTGCTTGCCTACATATTTGCACGCCGCGTACGCTATGGCAGCTATGGAAAAGGTGAAGTATGTTTTTGTTGAAAAGCCGGTCGCGCTCACAGACGATGAGGGCAAGCTGATGCTTCAAAAGGCAAAGGAGACCGGTGTTCAGGTTCAGATTGGGCAGGTCATCCGTTTTTGGGACGAATATGTTGAGCTTGCAAAAATCATTGCTTCCGGAAAAATGGGGAAGATTATCAATGCGAATTTCAGAAGAATCAGCCCTGTGCCGACCTGGGGTTGGGAGGATTGGCTGTTAAAAAACGAGCTTTCGGGCGGTGCAGCGCAGGATTTGCATATTCACGATATGGACTATGTGCTGTCGATGTTCGGAAAGCCGAATACCATCAAGTCGGTTAAAAACATCCTTGGCGAAAAAGCGTCTTACATTAACTCGCTTTTGACATATGATGATTTTGTTGTTGGTGTAGAAGGTACATGGGGCTTACCGGGTACGCATCCTTTTGAAGCAACCTTCAGAGTTGTATTTGAAAACGGCGTTGTAGAAAATGCCGGCGGTAAGCTTATGCTTTATACGGACGCTTCGGCAGAAGAAATTAAAATTGAAAAGCAAACAGGTTTGGGTGACGGCTTTGAGGGCGGCAATATTTCCGATTTGGGTGGTTACTACAACGAGTTGGTTTATTTTACGAGCTGTGTTAAAAATGGTGAGGCCGTAGGAAAAGCCACTTTGAAGGATGCTGTTGATTCGCTTGAATTTGTGCTGGAGGAAATTAGAAATGCTTAGAGTTGGAATTGTGGGCTGTGGTAATATATTTACGATGCACGCAACGAGCGCGCATCATCTTGAAAACGCACAGATTGTCGGCGTTTGTGACATTAAAAAAGAACGCGCGGACAAAGCGGCAAAAAAATACAGCTGCAAAGCATATTATGATTATAAAGCGCTTATAAACAAGGAAAACATTGACGTTGTGCATGTATGCGTGCCGCATTATCTGCACCCGATTATTTCGAAGTATGCGATTGAAGCCGGTGTCAATGTGCTTTGTGAAAAGCCCATGAGCATCAAATACGAGGATGCCCTCGAAAATGTCGCGCTGGCAGAGAAAAATAATGTAAAGTACGGTATTATTTTTCAATGCAGATTTAACGACTCGGCAAAGTTGGTTAAAGAAAAAATTGAAGACGGAACACTGGGGAGAATTATCTCGGCAAGAGTCGTACTGACGTGGAGTAAGCCGGATGAATATTACAGTCTGTCTGATTGGAAAGGCACGTGGGACAAAGAAGGCGGTGGCGTTTTAATCGACCAGGCAATTCACTCTGTGGATTTGGCAAACTGGTTTATCAACGATGAGGTTGAAAGTGTACAGGTGCATATGGCAAACAGAGGTCATTCCATTATGGAGGTTGATGATACTGCAGAGGGCTTTGTTCGCTATAAGGGTGGTGCAACACTAAGCTTTTGGGCGATGAATAACTATGGCTGTGATGAGCCGATTGAAATCAGACTCTTCTGTGAAAAAGGAAAGGTAACGATGGATTACGACAATGCGCAAATCGTATTAAATGACGGACGGTGCTTTTTTGCAAAAACAACCATTGATCCCGATGTGGTTTATGAAGATGGAAAGGACTATTGGGGATTCCAGCACGTGCGTGAAATTGCGGATTTTTATGATGCAGTTGAAAATGACAGAGAGCCTGCAATCAGCGGCAGGGAGGCACTTAAAATCCAAAAGCTGATTTGCGACCTTTACGAAAAAGGAACGCAGAGCTTTGAAAAAAATCCAAACTGATAATGAAAAGGCGTATACGGTTGTGTACGTCTTTTTGTTGAATTGTTCAAAAATATGTGATACAATTCGATGTGAGATTCTTTGCTTGAAAAGCTGAACGGGGAGGTTTTTTATGAGCTACACAAGAATTGCGAAGGCGAAGCCTTTTGAGGGTGCACCAAAAATCAACATGCCGCTATGCTACGGTGCATCGCCTGAAAAGCCGATTTTGTTTAAAATTCCCGTCATCGGTCAACGCCCAATGACATATAAAGCCAAGAATTTACCTGAAGGGTTAGAGCTTGTTGAGGGCATTGTTCGGGGAAAAACAGAGAATGAAGGCGACTATGTTATTA
The DNA here is from genome assembly GCA_045532715.1 of Clostridia bacterium. Classification (GTDB taxonomy): domain Bacteria; phylum Bacillota; class Clostridia; order UBA1381; family UMGS1253; genus RGIG2041. The sequence goes on along the minus strand of JAZSGM010000087.1, from coordinate 1,050 downwards.
CGCTGATTGCAGAAAATGCTTTAGGGCAGGATAGCGTGGACATTACGCTTGAAATCCACAAAGACAGAGTTCAGCTGACGCCTCTGATGGGTTTTACTTCATGGAATGCTTTCGGCTTTAAGGTTACGCAGGAGCAGCTTGAGTTTGCTGCAAATAAGATGGCGACGCTCGGCATCAATGAATACGGATACACGCATATCAATATAGATTCGGGCTGGCAGGGGAAATATGGCGGCAAATATGATGCGATTATGCCGAATGAGAAATTTCCCGATATGCAGGGCTTTTGCGAGCGCATGCCGCAAAACCGTATATGTTGATGGAAGACGGTAAAAAAATCATTCATGTTCTAAAAAAGAAGTTGCATAATGGTGATTATGCAATCGCTGTTTTTAATCTTGGCGAAACAACGGAAGATGTGAAGGTTTACCTGGATGAAAAGTCGAAAATTCGTGATGTCTGGGCAAAGGAATTTCTGGAGGATGCCGAAGCAATTGTGCTTGCGCAAATGCCTCCGCATACGACGCGTATGTTCAGAATTAAACCTTTCAAAGCGTGACAAAGATTGATAAGCTTAAAGAAAAAGGCGTGTACCCTATGTGCACGCCTTTTAAATATGGTTTAGAATCCCAAATATGCCTTGATGTTGTCACAGCAGATGTTTTTCACGATTGCTGTGAGTGCTTCGTCGTCGTTCGGATACTGACCGCTTTCAACCCATTCACCGAGAATGTTGCAGACGATACGTCTGAAGTATTCATGTCTCGGGTAGGAGAGGAAGCTTCTTGAGTCAGTGAGCATACCCAAAAATGTACCGATGGAGCTTAAGGATGCCAGATCCTTGAAGTGACGGTTCATACCCTCATAGTGGTCGTAGAACCACCAAGCGGAGCCGAACTGAATCTTACCGCGCACACCGCCTTCGGCGAAGTTGCCGAGCATGGTGGAGAGCGTGTAGTTGTCGGACGGCTTTAAGGTGTAGAGAATCGATTTTGGCAGCTTGCCGTTTGCGTGCATTGCGCTAAGCAGTGCCGCAAGCTTTCTTGCGAC
>JAZSGM010000283.1:0-3320 GCA_045532715.1 Clostridia bacterium | reverse complement strand
ATTGCCTATGCGTGCGGCTTCGGCTCTATCCGAAGCTTCAATCGTATATTTATTAAAACAATGCAGTGTACACCCAGTGAATACAGAAAAGAAATTCGCATGAATCGCTAAAAAGACTTGAAAAACCGATTGGATTTCGATATAATACAGATATATGTAGTATTTACATAAATGAAAGGGGTTTGTATTATGAAATTAGGCGTACTTACAGTGCCGCTCGGCGGTATGCGTCTTGCAGAGGCGGCAAAGTATTTAAGCGGTCTCGGTGTGCAGGCGCTCGAAATCGGTGCCGGCGGTTTCCCGGGCAAGGCACACTTGGATCCGGAAAAGCTTCTGGGCAACAAGGCTGCCATTGACGAAGTAAAGAAGATTATTAAAGACAACGGTCTGGAAATCAGCGTTTTGTCCACACACGGCAATGCATTGCATCCGAATAAGGAAATCGCAAAGCAGTTCCATGACGATTTTGAAAATACGGTTAAGCTTGCACACGAGCTTGAGGTAGATACGGTGGTTACCTTCTCCGGCTGCCCGGGTGACTGTGACGAAAGTAAGCATCCGAACTGGGTAACCTGCCCGTGGCCGGAAGACTTTTTGGAGATTTTAGATTACCAGTGGAATGAAAAGCTCATTCCGTACTGGCAAAAGGAAGTTGAATTTACAAAGAAGTACGGCGTAGACAAGATTGCATTTGAGATGCATCCGGGCTTCTGTGTATACAACCCGACCACACTTTTGAAGCTGCGTGAGGCAGTTGGTCCGGAAATCGGCGCAAACTTTGACCCGAGCCACTTGATTTGGCAGGGCATTGATATCCCGAGTGCAATCCGCGCACTTAAGGGGGCAATTTATCACTTCCACGCGAAGGATACAAAGATTTATAAGCCGGTGGCTGACGTAAAGGGTGTACTGGATACAAACCACTACGGTGATGAGCTCAACCGCAGCTGGATTTTCCGCGCACTCGGTTACGGCAATGACTATGCATACTGGAAGGATATTATTTCCACCCTGCGTCTTGTTGGCTACGAGGGTGCTGTCAGCATTGAGCACGAGGACAGCTTAATGTCTTCCAAGGAAGGTCTTGAAAAAGCAATTACCTTCTTAAAGGAATGCATTATCAACGAAACACCGGGCGAAATGTTCTGGGCATAATTTGAAATTGTTTGTCGCACAGAGCCATGCTCTGTGCGACATTTTGACATAAAAAAGTATACAAAATCACATGTACTTGTACCGTCTGGTGTGCTACAATAGCGGCTGAGGAGTGAGAAGTATGCAGCTGAAGCTTTTGGAAAGTGAAGTTTTTTGGGGCGGCAATGTTGCCGACGGCTATCAGATGCCGTTTGGTACAAGTGTGCATCAGTTTGATTTGAGAAATGAATTTCGCGACAACCAGGCGACGCCGTTTTTGGTGTCCAATATGGGGCGCTATGTCTGGAGCGAAAATCCGTTTTTGTATCGCTTTGAAGACGGAATGCTGACGATAGAGGGCGAGGACATTATCGTAAAGGACGGCTTTGCATCTTTGAAGGATGCCTATATGGATGCGGCGAGAACCTGTTTTCCGTCCAACGGCAAAACGCCGGATGCATTGATGTTTACACACCCGCAATACAATTCGTGGATTGAAATGATTTACGAGCCGACGGGCGAAAAAATGGAAAAGTATGCCAAGAGCCTTGTGGATGCAGGCTATCCTGCCGGCGTGATGATGATTGACGATAACTGGCAGGAGGACTACGGCGTATGGCGCTTCCATCCGGGGCGTTTTCCGGAGCCGAAAAAGACGGTCGATTATCTGCACAGCCTCGGCTTTAAGGTGGTTTTGTGGGTTTGCAATTACTTTAGTCCGGATTCGGAAACCTTCCGTTATCTTTGGAAAAAGGGGTATCTTGCAAAGGACAAGTCAGGGGATCCTGCGATTGTAAAGTGGTGGAACGGCTTTTCCGGCATGCTGGATTTAACCAACCCGGAAGCGGAAGCCTGGCTGCACGGTGTGTTCAGAGGACTTATGGAAGAATACGGCATCGACGGCTTTAAGTTTGATGCAGGTGATGTGCTGGATTATTCGGCGTATGTATTCTATGAAAAGACGGATTCGTGCGATTACTGTCAGCGTTGGCAGAAGTTCGGCGAGCAGTATGCATTCAATGAATTCCGTTCCGGCTGGAAAATGGGCGGACGCGGCAACGCGCAGCGGCTTTGCGATAAGGGGCACACCTGGGATGAGAAAAACGGTGTCGCATCGCTTGTGCCGAACGGCATTGCGCAGGCGCTTATGGGCTATTCGTACAACTGCCCGGATATGATTGGCGGCGGCAGCTGGCTTTACTTTACGGGCGACAATCCGAGCCTGGATGAGGAGCTTGTGGTGCGCTATGCCGAGGTGGCGGCGCTTTTCCCGATGATGCAGTTTTCTGTATCGCCTTTGCGTGTGCTCAGCAAGGAAAACGCAGACATTTGCCTTGCGATGGCAAAACTGCACGAGGCAATGGGCGAGGAAATCTTTGCACTTGTGCAAAAGAGCGCTGAGACGAGCGAGCCTGTGATGCGTAATCTGGAATTTGATTATCCGCATCAGGGCTATGAAAATGTAAAAGACCAGTTTTTACTTGGTGAAAATATTATGGTTGCACCGGTTGTGACCAAAAACACATACAGCAGAACAGTGGTTTTCCCGGAAGGCGTATGGGAAGGCGAGACGGGGACGTTTACAGGCCCTTGCGAAAAGGTGCTCGACGCACCGATTTCGACACTGTTGTGGTTTAGAAAGAAGGCATAAATACAATGACAAAAAGTGTAATTATCGGTTGCGGTGCAATTTATCCGATGCACGCTGAAGCGCTGAAGGGTATGGAAAATGCCTGTGTTGCGGCGGTTTGCGATGTGGATGCAGAGCGCTTGCAGGCGGCGCAGGAAAAGTATGGCTGCGACGGATATGCTGATTACAAAGAAATGATTGAAAAGGTAAAGCCGGATGTGGTTCACATTTGCTTGCCGCACTATTTGCATGCGCCGGTAGCTTGCTATGCGTTAGAGCAGGGGTGCCACGTTGTAACGGAGAAGCCGATGGCGATTTGCTATGCGGATGCAAAAAATATGCTTGAGGTAGAGAAAAAGAGCGGTAAGCGTCTTTTTGTTATTATGCAGAATCGTTATAAAAATGCAAGCACAAAGCTTCGCGAGGTGCTTTTAAGCGGCGCACTCGGCAAGGTGAAGGAAATCCGCGGTAATGTAAACTGGTGCAGAACGATGCCGTATTATACCGAGAGCGGCTGGCGCGGAAAGCTGTCTACCGAGGGCGGCGGCTCGCTGAT
>JAZSGM010000130.1:0-8334 GCA_045532715.1 Clostridia bacterium | reverse complement strand
CGAAGCTTTCCCAGCTGCCAAGCAGCGGAAATAGGTATTCTTCGCCCAATACTTCTTTAATGTGGTCACGCACAGCGAGCTTATCGACGAGCTTGCCGTATTCCCAATGGCGGTCATTGACCTTGAGCCACTGCAGTTTCTCGTTAAAGCCTTTTGGCTTTTTAAAATTAATCCACCTTCCGGTTGTCGAAAAATAAAACAATCTCAAATATAGCTTGTCCGGCAGAAAGGAAAGAGCATACATGACCCTACCCCGAAAATTTCTCCCGAAAATTTTTCTTAAATCAATCATGATTATAAATTCTCCTTATACCATGCAATCGCTTCATTCAGACCACGCTCAAAATTATAATCCGGTTCATAACCAAGCAAGTTTCTCGCTTTGGAAATGTCCGCATTGGAATGCTTGATGTCGCCCTTGCGGTCCGGTCCGAAATTCGGCTCAATCTCCTTACCGAGTGCCTTAGTGAGTGCATAATAAATATCAATCAGATATTCTCTGCCACCGTAAGCAACGTTAAATGCCTCACCTGCCGCCTCGTGCGGTGCAAGGCACGCTTTTAAATTCGCTTCAATAACGTTTTCAATATAAGTAAAGTCACGACTCTGTTTACCGTCGCCGTTAATCGTCGGCTGCTCGTCTTTCATCAGCTGCATAATAAATTTCGGAATTACAGCTGCATACGCTCCGTTCGGGTCTTGTCTGCGACCGAATACATTAAAGTAACGCAGTCCGTATGTATCTAAGCCGTAGTGACGCGTATACTGCTTTGCCCACTCTTCATCGCAACGCTTTGTAAGGGCATACGGCGAAAGGATATTGCCTTCCCTGCCCTCGGTTTTCGGCAGATTCGGCTCATCGCCATACACACTGGAGCTGGAAGCATAAACAAATTTCTTTACGCCGCACTGACGCGCGGCTTCAAGCATATTGAGCGTACCGTCGATATTATTTTTACAATAAAACAACGGCATTTCAATGCTGCGCGGCACACTGCCCCACGCTGCCTGGTTGAGTACAAAGTCTACGCCCTCACAAGCTTTTATGCACGTATCGTAGTCTTTAATATCCCCCTTGACAAACTCATAATTCAGGTTATCTAAAAACATATCTACATTCTTTTGTTTTCCGGTCGAAAGGTCATCTAAACAACGAACCTTATAACCCAAATTTAAAATCGCCTCACACAGGTTCGAGCCAATAAACCCGGCACCGCCTGTGACCAAAAACAATGTGTTTTCCGGAAACTTCAAATCTTTATATCCCATTTTTTCACCAGCATTCTATTATTTTTTTAACATTGTGCGATACCACAAATACAGCTTTTCCATCCATATTCTTCCCGAATGGAAATAGTTATTTAAAATATGGATATCCGCATCGTAAATCCCTTCGTTAGCAAGCTTGATGATGTCGTTATGCACTTTGTCGGTCTTTCTCGCTTCGCGCGGCAAGCTCAAAAACAAATCTACCAGCCTGCGGTTGTTAAATGGAAACGTGATTCTGTGGCAAATATCTAACGACTGCGTAACCATCATACCCCAACTGCTCATACGCACTTCCCAATAATACAAATCCGTATGCTCAAAATTGAATTTTGCCTGCTCTAAGTCAAACTTCTTCATATATGCTTTATAGATTTTGTCCGACTTATGAAGCAACCCCGGTGATGCAAAATATCTGGTTTGGAAAACGCTGAAATGTCTTGCTGACAGCTTTTTCGGAAATTTCATACCGTACTTTCTTTCAAAGAATACACGCACGATTTCGGAGATCCAGGACTTCACCTCAGTTTCAAAATCATTGAGTCTATATAAAACAATATGCTTTCTGATTTCGCGGTCAGCAAGCCCTCTTACATAACCATAAGAGTGCACGATAATTGCCTTCAATTCCTCAAAATCCTCAATTTCCTCGTTATTTGCAGGAATCTCATAAATGTCATGCTGAAGCCCAATTTTATTACAAATTTCTCTGGCTGCAAGCGAATCCGTTACTTCTGTATCCTTGGATTGGAAGCTGAAAAACTTAAACTTGTCATACAGTCCGTTGGCGCACGCAAGTGTTGTCTTGCTGTCCGTACCGCCGGACAAAGAAATCGCAGAATTCGGCCATTTTTTCGCCGCCAACTCAATATTTTTATTTAAAACACGATGCACTTCTTTAATGGCTGCATCATATTCTTCCTGCGTAGTCACTTCCGGATGTGCCATCGTCGGATAAAAACGGTGCACGCCAAAAGCATCGTTTTCTTGTGTATATTTCAAATAAACATTGGCACCAATACGCTTCAATTCCGTAAACGGTGACAAGTCACCCGGCAGATAGCGGTTGCCGATGTTGTAAAACCTGTTGGAAACCAACTTTTTAACAAACGGATCCATCTCCAATGCGTACAAATCCGCCACAAGCTGCGGATGCGACGTAAAGCAAACCTTTCCGTTCGGCTTGCCGTAATAAAGTGCCTTGATGCCTGCGCAATCCTGCACACCGACAACATCCTCATCAAACACAAAAACGCAGTAAATACCTGTCCATGCATTGATGTGTTCAAAAACAGTGTTCTTATCTTCAAAGTATGCATCTGCCATCAACGCAAGCAATGCATTTTCGTCATACACCTCATTAAACGGGTTGTATGCATGACCTATAAGCAAAAAGGAAACGCCGTTTTTTTGATACACATAAAAATCCTGATCTTTATGCACATAAACCGTATACTTTTGAATCGTCTCCTGCTTCCACTCACCGTAAAACGGATAGTCCTCGCCGCAAATGGCAGTATCCTCAGTAATAAAATATCCCCTCGAAAAAAGACACTCTCTATACTGCGGTTTTTCCGCAAGAATTTTAACAATTCTATCTCTATTCTCCATCATAAACGCCTACTTTCTTACAGCCTCCAGTAATTATAACCTGCATTTTCATATGCCTTGCGGTCTAAAAGGCCCTTGATATCCAAAAGCACCTTCTTGCCTTCGCCGAACAGCTTGTCCGTGTCCGCCATAGTAAGACCTGCAAAACAGGTATGTGCAACAGCCAAAATCACGGCATCCATATCCTTGATTTCCGACATGTCCACAAAAGTGATGCCGTAAAGTCTCTTTGCTTCATCACTGTCCGCTTCCGGATCGGCAATTACCGGCTCGATGCCGTACTCACGCAGTTCTTTTACGATATCGTAAATCTTACTGTTTCTTGTGTCCGGGCAATTCTCTTTAAATGTAAAGCCCAGAATCGCAACCTTGGCACCCTTTACGGCTTTGCCAGCCTTAATCAGATTCTTTACGCAGTTTTCTGCTACATATTTACCCATATCGTCATTGATGCGGCGACCTGCCAGAATCACCTGGCTGTGGTAACCGATTTGCTCCGCTTTATATGTAAGATAATACGGATCAACACCGATGCAGTGACCGCCGACCAGACCCGGATAGAACTTTAAGAAGTTCCACTTTGTGCCCGCAGCTTCCAACACCGACTTTGTATCAATACCAAGCTTATTGAAAATGATAGAAAGCTCGTTCATAAATGCAATGTTAATATCTCTTTGGCTGTTTTCAATCACCTTTGCAGCCTCGGCAACCTTGATGCTTTCCGCTCTGTGCACACCGGCTTCCACCACAATTTCGTACACCTTTGCAACCTCATCGAGTGTTTCTTCATCCATACCGGAAACAATTTTCGTAATGGTTTCCAGGCGATGCACCTTGTCACCCGGGTTAATTCTCTCCGGCGAATAACCGATTTTAAAGTCAACGCCGCACTTCATTCCGCTCTCTTTTTCCAGAATCGGAACACAAACATCCTCCGTCACACCCGGATATACCGTCGATTCAAACACAACAATGCTGCCCTTGGTTAAATTTCTGCCGACAATTCTCGAAGCACCCTCTACCGGTGTCAAATCCGGTGTATGGTCATCATTGACCGGTGTCGGAACGGCAACAATATGAAACTTTGCTTCACGCAGCTTGGTTTCATCTGCCGTAAATTCTACAGTTGTTGCTTTGATTACATCATCGCCTACCTCATTGGTCGGGTCAATGCCATTTTTATAAAGCGCAATTTTTTCAGCATTTAAATCGAAGCCGACAACCTTGACCTTTCTTGCAAAAGCAACAGCAATCGGCATACCGACATACCCTAAGCCTACAAGCGAAATTTTCTCTTCACCACTTAAAATTTTTTCATACAATCCCATAACGAACACCTCTATTTAATGTTTAAATGCTTGCGCATTTCTTCGTTCACTTTCAAAACATCGAATTTTTCTTTGCAGTAATTATAGCTCTCTGCACCCATCGTTTTTACGAGCTCCGGATGCAAAACGAACTGCTCCATCTTCTCAAAAACAGCTTTTCCGTCCTGCACCGGTACCAGAAATCCGTTTTTGCCGTCCACTACCGTTTCTCGACAGCCCGGCGCATCTGTTGTGATTACAGCACGCCCCATCGCCATTGCTTCCAGCACTGTTCTCGGTGTTCCCTCTCTGTAGGAAGGCAGCACATAAACGCTGCATTGCTTATAATAATCCACAACGCGGTCCGTTTCGCCAAAATGCTCAATAATGCCTTTGTCAATGTACGGCTGCAGATCCTCTTTTTTGATTGAGTCCTGAATATCCTCGCATGCACCAAGCAACATACAGCGCACATCCGGATACTTTTCCTTCAAAAGTGTGCAAGCCTCCAGATATTCCCGAATGCCCTTGGAGTGCATCACGCGCGAAAGCATAAAAAAGCTCAGCTGCTCCGGATACGGCGCAAGCGCGAACTTTTCCATATTCACACCGGAGCCGTTTACCACACGACATTTTTCTTTTTTCACCAATTTGCTTTCCGTAAACTGTTTTAAATCATCGTTATTCTGGAAAATGGCAACATTGGCGCACGTAAATGCTCTTTTATACAAAAACGACATCACTGCCTTGATGAGCTTTGCTTTGGGTGTCGTTGCCGTAAAGGCATATCCAGCACCGGTTACCATCGGCACTATATGCCGAACGCCTGCCATTTTAGCAGCCATCGAGCCGTAAATCACCGGCTTACTTGTATAGCCAAACACCACATCCGGCTTCTCTTTTAAACACAAGCGTTTAAGCGCCTGCATATATTTTAAATCCGCCATCGGATTTAAGCCGTTTTTCTCCATAGGAATTTCTACGAAGCTTGCACCCAGTGCCTCAATCTTATCAACGTCCATCCGATTCGGCCCGGTTACAATCACTGTATGTCCGCGCTCTGTAATTTCGCGAATCAAATCACCGCGAAAATTATAGACCGTGCGGTTTTTTGGCGAAACAACCAAAACCTTCATTTTCACACCCGCTCCCCACTGTGTATATTTTGCAGTATCACCGACGCAAGCCTTTGTCCGTTGCCTTCCCCGACAAAGCTGTTGTGCGGTGTTAAAATCACATTTTCCATCGTCCATAACGGACTTTCCTGTCCAAGCGGTTCATCTTCAAATACATCCAGCACCGCCCCGCCGAGCTTATTTTGCAAAGCAGCAACCAAAGCCGGCGTATCTACGATGCCACCACGTGCAATGTTCACAAGCATTGCGCCCTCACGCATAGCGTCAAACGCCCGCGCCGAGAACAAATGCTCCGTTTCCTTTGTCAAAGGCAATGTTAAAACCACAATATCCGCCTGCGGCAAAATTGCATACAGCTCGTCCATGGAATAAACCGCTTCAAAATACGTTTTTTTATCCGAAACCACGTCTGCACCCCATACTGTTGCATCAAACGCGGCAAAGCGCTTTGCGCATGCACTGCCCACGCTGCCGCAGCCGACAATCAAAACGTTTTTTCCGGAAAGCTCCAGCAAGCCGCGATGCTTTTCCCATTCTTGCTGCTTTTGCTTTTCATAAAAGAACCGTTGCTGCTTATACAGTGTCAAAACACCGCTCAAAGCAAATTCTGCCATCGGGATGCTGTATACGCCACGCGCATTATAAATCCCGATTTCTTGTGTCTTGACATAATCCATCGGCACACGGTCAAAGCCCGCACTGGTCAGCTGTATGTATTTCAAATTCACAAACTGTTCTATCGGGTGCGATAAAAACAAGCCGTTACAAATCACACCCTCTACCCACGCCGCTTCGCACGGCAGCACATCCTTTTCCTGCTGCATAAACACAATGCTGTGCTCCTTTTCAAGCAGCGGAATATATTCTTTTGCATTTTGCCAAGCACCGGTAATCAGTAAATTCATCGCCTGCACCCGCTTTATCTGTTTTTAATTTTTGCGCTGATTTGCGGCACAATTCTGCGCACCGCAGCACAGTTTTCAGCATAATCTATCTCACCTGCCGCACACTTTTTCTCAAATGCACGAATGTCCGCAAGCCCCGATTCGAAAATACTTTGAATTTCTGCCAGATCCGTAATCGTGCTTGTATTGCAAAAACTTCTCGATAAAATAGCACAGGTCGAACCTAACCGATAATGTTCCGCAATCACGCGCTCCCCCGGGAGCATGCCCTGCCCGACCGCAGCAATGCCGCCGAAGCCGAACGGTATGCCCTTTTGTTTAAATTTGTCTGCCAAACCCTCGACTGTGCCATCCGCCAAAAGTTCAAACATAAACTTCTTTCCGTAGCCGAGGCTCAGATCATTTAAGCCAACATAGATTTCATCAACGCCGTCTATTTTGAGAATGTCATCAATGCATGCCGCAGCCTCCGGCGTTTCCACAAGCGGTAAGGTTTTAACTCTGCCATCGACCAAGCGAACAAAAGTCTGTACTTCTTCCGCCGTTTTAAAATACGGCAACATCAATATATCTGCGCCGGCTTCAATTGCAGCATCGATTTCCTCTGCAGACGAGATGTAACTTTCACTCGCCTCATGAATCGGATTGACGCGCACCATCACCTGCGCCTTGGTTACCGCAGATGCAATCGCACGGATATCTGCAACCGTATGATGCGACTGCACCGTATCCATACCGCCTTGCCGTATATCCTTCCCGATATATTCCATGTCCACGAAAATGCGATCCACCCCTGCTTTTTCCACAATGCGTGCAATTTCCGGACGGTTTGTTATGTACATCAGCTTCAGCGCCATAGTGTTTCTCCTACTTTTGTACAGGCTCCCTTTTTACAGTCTCACCCGTGTTTTCATTGTCCGCATTGGCAAGCACCTTAAATACGGTCATAAACAGAATTTTAATATCCAGCCACAAGGACACATTGTCCACATACCAGACATTCAGTTCGATGCGCTTGTTCCATTCCACATCTTTTCTGCCGTGCGTCTGCGCCCAACCCGTGATTCCCGGACGAAGCTCAAACATACGAAACTGCTCCTGTGTATATTCTTCAACCGGCCACGGATGATAGGTAAGCGGCGGTCGCGGACCGATAATACTCATATCACCCTTTAAGATATTGATAAGCTGCGGCAGCTCATCAATACTGGTCGCACGAATAATTCTGCCGACCTTCGTTACGCGTGCATCCCCTTTGCCGGAATACACCCCGCTGCCGGTTTTTTCCGCACCGACACACATAGAACGGAATTTGTAAATCCAGAACACCTTGCCGCCCTTGCCCAATCTCTGCTGCTTAAAAATCACCGGACCGGGTGACTCAAGCTTAATTAAAACGGCAGTTATGAGCATAAACGGAGACGCGACAATAAGCGCTATCACGGATATAACCACATCCAAGAAGCGCTTCAAAAACTTGCGGTACATTTTACCACACTCCCCCAAATTGGTATTTACCATTATAACATTGCCACTAAATAAAACTACTTATTTATATATTAGTATATAGTTTAAATTTGCTTTTGTCAACTTTTAATAAAAAATTCCCCTTAATAAAGCAATTTCTTTGGCATATCCTTCCAATTCGTTCGGCGTTTCGAGATAAAAGGGCAATTTTCGCAGCTGCGGATGATGAATAATCCTTTCAAACGCCTCTAACCCAATGTATCCCTCGCCGATTTTCGCATGACGGTCCTTATGTGCGCCGCAGGTATTCAGACTGTCATTTAAATGAATTGCACAAAGCCTGTCCATTCCAACAGTACGTTCAAACGCTTCCAAAACGCCGTCCAGGTCATGCACAATATCGTAGCCACCGTCATGCACGTGACAGGTGTCCAGACAAACACCAATACGTTCGCTGCACTGCGTGCGCTTTATAATCTCCGCCAATTCTTCAAAGCAGCCGCCGACCTCACTTCCCTTGCCTGCCATGGTTTCAAGCAGCACCTTTGTCTTTCTCTCAGGCGTTAAAATTGCATTTAAGGCATCCGCAATCCGTGCAATTCCGGTCTCCGCGCCTTGTCCGACATGGCTGCCGGGATGAAA
>JAZSGM010000203.1:0-3946 GCA_045532715.1 Clostridia bacterium | reverse complement strand
CTGCATCTGCACCTCAAGCGCGCGGACAATTTCGTCGCTTTTGCCGTCCAAGAACAGACAAATCTGCTCAAACACCTTTTTGTACTCTGTCTGCGTCATTTCGCCCCGGCACGGCGCAAAGCATTTTTTAATCTGGAAATTCAGACACGGTCTGCCCTTGCCGATGTCCTGCGGAAAGCTTCTTTTGCAGGTCGGAATCAAAAATATTTTTTTAATCAGCTCCACCATCTGGCGCACCACGCCCATACCGGAATACGGACCGTAATAGCGCGCACCGTCCGGTTGCATACTGCGCGTAACCGAAAGGCGCGGATAGTCCTTATTCATCGTCACCTTAATGTAGGGATAATGCTTGTCGTCCTTTAAAAGAATGTTATAGTGCGGCTTGTACTTTTTGATGAGATTGCACTCAAGCACAAGCGCCTCCAGCTCCGAATCCGTAATGATGTATTCAAACCAGGCAACATGACTGACCATGGCAAGCACTTTGGCAGAGTGGTTTTTGCTCTGCATAAAATACTGACGCACACGGTTTTTAAGCACCTTTGCCTTGCCGACATAGATGACCGTATCGTTTTTATCATGCATCAGATATACACCCGGCAGCTCCGGAAGCTTTTTAAGCTGTTGCTTTAAATCAAACATATGCCCGATTTCCTTTCAATTTCTTATACATAGTATACCATCAATCCCGCTTCTATGCAACTTTAATATTGACAATACTTTTTTCAGGAATTATAATATATAGAGGTAAAATATACTTAAGAAAGGCTGAATAGCATGGCAGATAAAGTAAGAACACGTTTTGCCCCGAGCCCGACCGGCTATATGCACATCGGTAACTTAAGAACCGCTCTGTATGCATGGCTGCTCGCGCGCTCCAGCGATGAGGGCACATTTATTTTAAGAATTGAGGATACTGACCAGGAACGTTACGTAGAAGGTGCGGTGGATTTGATTTATAAAACACTCGCCGACACCGGTCTTGTACACGATGAAGGCCCGGACAAGGACGGCGGCTGCGGTCCGTATATCCAGAGCGAGCGTCGCGGTATGTACAAAAAGTACGCAGAGGAGCTCGTGGAAAAGGGCGCTGCATATTACTGCTTCTGTGACAAGGAGCGCTTAGAGGAGCTGCGCGCAATTCAGACAGCCTCCAAGGTGCCGCCGAAGTATGACGGTCATTGCTCGAGACTCTCGAAAGAAGAAATTGCAGAAAAGCTCGCCAGCGGCGTACCGTATGTGATCCGTCAAAAGATTCCGCAGGAGGGCACAACCTCGTTCCACGACGAGGTATTCGGCGACATCACCGTTGAAAATTCTACACTCGACGATAACATTTTGCTCAAAGCTGACGGTCTGCCGACCTACAACTTTGCAAACGTAATTGATGACCATCTGATGGGCATTACACACGTTATCCGCGGCAGCGAGTATCTTTCCTCCACACCGAAGTACAATCTGCTCTATGAAGCCTTCGGCTGGGAAATCCCGAAATACATCCACTGCTCGCCGGTGATGAAGGATGCGCAGAAAAAGCTCTCCAAGCGTGAGGGTGACGCATCGTACGAGGACTTTATCAACAAGGGCTACTTAAAGGATGCCATCATCAACTACATTGCACTCCTCGGCTGGAGTCCGGGTACAGAGCAGGAAATCTTCACACTCGATGAGCTTGTGAAGGCGTTTGACGTTTCCGGCATCAGTAAGTCACCGGCAATTTTTGACGTAAACAAGTTAAACTGGATGAACGCCGAATACATCAGAAAGCTGTCCATGGAAGAGTTTACCGAAAAGGCGATGCCGTACTACAAGCAGGCAGTAAAGCGCGAGGTAGACTACAATCTTCTGTCCGCACTTCTGCATGACCGTACGGAGAAGTTTTCCGATATCCCGGAAAACATCGACTTTATTGACACACTTTGCGATTATGACACAGAGCTGTACGTAAACAAAAAGATGAAGACCAATGAGGAAGTATCGAAGGATGCACTCGAAAAAATTCTGCCGGTGCTGGAAGGCCTTACAGAATGGACGCACGATGCCATCCACGATGCACTCTTTGCCCTCATCGAAAGCCTCGGCGTAAAGAACGGCGTGATTTTGTTCCCGCTGCGCGTGGCTGTATCCGGTAAGAAGTTCACACCGGGCGGTGGCGTGGAAATTGCAGAGCTTTTAGGCAAGGAAGAGACCATTGCCAGAATTAAAAAAGGCATTGAAAAATTAGCATAATTTTAAAAAGACGGATTTGGCCGCCCCCAACTCCGCCTTTTTCATTCATCCGCGAAAAGTCAAAATCCTACGAAAACAAATCAAAAAAATCTTGTTATTTATCGCTTTATCCTATATACTGATAGAAAAGCTTGAACGCAGGAGGGTACAAAATGAAGGTTGAAATTCTGCACCTGGTGGAGGGTGCCAAAAAGGCAAAGGGCTTAACCGTCATTATCGACGTGTTCCGTGCCTTCAGCATGGAGGCATATATGTTTGCGGCAGGCGCCGAAAAGGTCATCCCGGTCGGCGATTTGCAAATTGCATGGGACTACAAAAAAGCGCATCCGGACGCTATACTTTGCGGCGAACGCGGCGGCGTAAAGGTGGAGGGCTTTGATCACGGCAATTCCCCGACACAGATTGAAGGGCTTGACTTTAGCGGCAAAACGCTGATCCATACCACCAGTGCCGGCACGCAGGGCGTTGCCAATGCGTTGGGCGCTGATGAAATCATCGGCGGCAGCTTAGTCACAGCCAAAGCCATCGCAGATTATGTAAAATATACTAACCCGGCGCACGTTTCCCTCGTTTGCATGGGACTGCACGGCAAAAAACAGTCCGATGAGGACACCCTTTGCGGCGAATACATCAAAAGCCGGATTGAGGGAAAACCGCTTGAGGATTTAGAAGAAAGAATCGAAAAGCTTAAGCTCACCAACGGTGCACAGTTCTTCAAGCCTGAGCTGCGCGATGTGTTCCCGGAGCGCGACTTTACCTTGTGCACGCGCGCAAACGCATTTCCGTTTGTCCTGCGTTTAAAGCAGGATGAAAACGGCGGTTTGGCGTATATGGAGCGCATCAATATTGCAGATTTAAACAAAAACGCGATTCCGGAGGGCATGGAAGTAACTGTGCCTGAAATCCACGAAGGCGATATGGCATCTATTCTTTCGCGCGAGCAGGCAATTTGCCTGCCGAACGAAATCAAAAAGGTTCTTGTTTACGGAAATTACGAAGCGCCTAAAAACAGCTTTGATGCCGCATTGGTACTCGGCTGCAGTGCCTATGCAATGCATTCGCGCGCAAAGGCTGCGGCGGCGCTGTATCACAGCGGACAGTGCAAACTGTTTATTACCACCGGCGGCGTGTACCACGATACCCCGTTCGGTTGCCTTTCAGAGACGGCGGCAATCAAGCAATATATGATTAAAGAAGGTGTACCCGCCGAATGCATTTTAGAAGAGGATCTCGCAACCATCACACGTGAAAATATGTTCAACAGCAAGTCTATGCTCATCCAGCATTTCGGCACACGCAAACTCAAGCTGGCAATTGTGACCTCCTATTTTCATTTGGTGCGCTCCGTAAAGCTTGCCGAGGCTTGCTTTGAAAATGCCGACATCTTCGGCGTAAAGGCAGATTTGCCATTCGACAATCCTAATGAATTTCATACAGATCCGGCAATGCTTGACCGCGTAACCACCGAAAGTCGCCTTTTGTGCCACTACGCAAAAACAGGCATCATTAAAGATTTCCCAATTCTGCACAAATAAATAAGCATACAAAAAGGGCATCCAAAGGCGCCTTCACCTAGGGAGAAATCGGTTTTAGTCGGTAATTTACCGAAAATAGTTCACAAAAAATCAGCATTATACGCAAGTATGATGCTGATTTTTATGTTCCTCTTTCCGACAAAATTCCTCGTCTAAAACTGCCACAGGCACCTTAAAAG
>JAZSGM010000121.1:0-3566 GCA_045532715.1 Clostridia bacterium | reverse complement strand
AATGCTTGTGACACCGTCCGGAATTACCAAATCCGTTACGATCTCTTCGTTTAAATATAAGCCGTTTGCATAGCGTAATGGGTTTGCATTCTGGTCGGAAAATTCAATTGCACACCATGCTGCAATATCACTGATATATATTTCCTTCAAGGAACGGCAACCGTAGAAAGCACCCTCACCGATGCTTGTAACGCTGTCCGGAATGGTGATGCTTTCAAGGCGCGTACAATTGGAAAATGCTTCAAAACCAATACTTGTGACACTGTCCGGGATGGTGATGTTTGTAAGGATGCTGCAATCGGAAAATGCCTTACCGCCAATGCTTGTGACACCATCTTCAATCACCGCTGTTTCTATATCTCTGCGTTCTGAATACCACGGCGTCCGAGAGGGGGCGGTATAATCCGTCATATCGCCACTGCCGCTGATGGTCAGAACGCCGTCGATGTCAAGCGTATAGGTGACATTGTCGCCGCAGCTGCCGCTGTCCACGATTTCTGCCGCAAAGCCGCTCAGTGCCGTTATGCAAAGCAGCACGATACAGATACCAAGCACAAATGTAAGTAATTTGAATTTTCTGTTCATATGCATCCTCCGTTGGTGATATCGTTAAAAGAAAAAATTGTCTTTAAAGTTAAAATGATTATACTCCATTTTTACTGTAAAGTCAAGGCGGAGAACTATAGGCAAACCAGCACCCACCGCAAAAAAACTTCCGGCGTGCAGGCAGGGGAGTCCACCGGGGACGGCAAGCACACCCTTGTTCTAAAGCTGCGCCTGCCGGCATAGGCTATAGCAACAACGGTTTCGGAGGGCGTATGATTGTATTTGTAAGGCGAAGCAGCGCTATCCTGCTTGCCTGTGTCTTTCTTCTGCATCTGGTCTGGCTGTTGAGCGCCGGTGCTGCGGCAGATCAAACAACTGCGGCGCCGGGGTGCATTTTGCTGGATGCGGGGCACGGTGCGCCGGACGGCGGCTGTGTTTCTGCAGACGGTACGCAGGAAGCGGCGCTGAATCTGTCTATCTGTCTGCAATTGAAGGGTGCTCTGGAAAAGCGCGGCTACACGGTGCTTTTGACGCGTACGGATGAAAACGGAATTCAGGAGAGTGGGGAGAGTATCGGCGAAAAAAAGCGCGCGGATATGCGTAAGCGCAGGCAGCTGCGGGATGAGAGCGGTGCGGATTTGTTTGTCAGTATTCATATGAACAGCTTTCCGGAGCCGCGCTATCACGGCGCACAGGTGATTTATGATACCAAGCACGCCGGTGCGCAGCAGGCGGCAATCTGCATCCAGAACACACTTCGTGAAAAAACGGATCCGGAAAACAAACGCGTGCCGATGGCGGCACCGGCATCGCTGTATATTCTGAAAGCGCCGGCATTGCCGTCCCTGATTGTCGAATGCGGATTTTTATCCAATCCGGAGGAATGTGCAAAGCTGAAGATGGCGGCGTACCAGCAGCGCATTGCCGATGCCATTGCCGAAGGCATTGCACTTTATGATGAAAAACGAACGGCCGGCGAGTCGGTGCAGGGCGAAACCGCGCAGCTGCAACGGTAGGGGGATGCACCCCTGCCGTTTTTTTTGTGTGCGCAAATTAGAAGACGGGTGCATATGATGTGTTGAGGTGTTTTTACGGAAAAGGGGTGGAAAAATGGAAAAGGGAATCGTGGTATACAATGCCGCAACCGTTGTGCACCGTGCGAAAAAAATGCTCAGAAAAAAGAAGGTGCCTGTGCGCGTAGTGCAGCTGCCGTCGGATCTGGGACTTTCCGGGTGCAGCTACGGTCTGGAATGCGAAACGGAGGATTTGAGCGGAATTCTTGCGTATTCGCAGGAGCAGGCGCTTGCGGTCAAGGCAGTCTTTCGCGTTGCGGAGACGAAGAACGGGAAGGTGTATACAGCGTATGATTTATCTTGATAATGCGGCAACGACGCTCAAAAAGCCGTCGGTTGTTTATAAAACATATTTTCAGGCGGTGCGCTACGGCAGTGCAAATGCCGGGCGCGGCGGGCACCGTTACGCCCTGCGCGCCGCGGAGGCGGTTGCAGATGCGGCGCAGGCGGCGGCAGATTTGTTTGGCATTGCAGCGCCGGAGCAGATTGCATTTACGCAGAACACAACAATGGCGCTCAATATGGCCATTCACGGCGTGTGTCAGCCGGGGATGCATATTGTACTGACCGGGATGGAGCATAATTCCGTGCTGCGTCCGGTGGTGCATTCCGGCTGCAGCTATACCGTCGCGCAGGCAGATGCCTTCGGTCGCGTTACGCCGGCGGCGGTCGGTGCAGCTATGCAAAAAAACACGCGGCTGGTCATTGTCAATCATATTTCGAATGTCTGTGGACAGTTGCAGGATCTTGCGGCAATCGGGCAAGTGGCACATGCCGGCGGTGCGCTGCTATTGGTGGATGCCGCGCAAAGTGCAGGCATAGCTAAAATTGACGTGCGGCAGCTAAGAGCGGATCTGCTCGCTTTTGCGGGGCATAAGGGCTTGATGGGCCCGCTCGGTACGGGCGGACTGTATGTGCGTCCTGGTGTGGAGCTTACACCGCTTTTGCAGGGCGGCAGCGGCAGCGTGTCGGAGCAGCTGCATCAGCCATCTGCAATGCCGGACCGGCTGGTCAGCGGTACGGTGAATGCACCGGCAATTGCCGCGCTCGGCAGCGCAATCCGCTATGTGCTTTCGCTCGGCGAGGGCGCAATGCTTTTGCACGAACGTGCACTTGCAAAGGCTTTTTACGAACGGCTCTGTGCAATGGAGCGTGTACGTGTGTACTGCGGTGACGGCGACGGCAGCGGTGTGGTCAGCGTAAATATTGAACAGAAAAATCCGGTGGAGGTCAGTATGCTGCTGGAACGCGACTATGGCATTGCCGTGCGCAGCGGTCTGCACTGTGCGCCGCTTGCGCACAAGTCACTTGCGACATTTCCGGCGGGTACGGTTCGTTTTTCGTTCGGTCATTTTAACACGATGCGCGATGTGAAAAAAGCGGCAGACGCGGTATGGAAGATTTCAAAGCATGTATAAATTTGTCGCGTGCAGGCAAAAATAGGTGCAAACGTAATGAAGGAGCGTTATTGCTATGCGAGGAAAATTTGCCTGCACCTGCGCAGCGTGTGTGCTCGTTTTGTTTGGCGTAGCCGCCATGCATGAAGGTGAACGTGTACAGAATCCCGAATATCCCCAGGCGACAGTAGAGCAAATCCGCCTGCCTGCACCCGAACAGGTGCAATCGGCGGCGGCGCCCGGTGAAGCAGAGGTGCAGGCACCGGACGGCGGGGGATACTATGTTCTGAAGGCTTATATGGAAAAGCTGGCGGTCTACCGCGTTTATCCGGACGGCACCAGAGCGCTGGCGGATATCATTGATATGAACATCTATGTCCTGCCGGATGCGGATGTGCAAAGCCTGAAGGACGGCATCGTTTTGCGCAATGAGGACGCCCTGATCCGGATTTTAGAGGATTTTATGAGCTAACCGCACATTTTGTGCGGTTTTTTGTCGTGCGAATCTGCAAAGATTTACTTGCTATTTACATAAAAAAATTATATAATA
>JAZSGM010000286.1:0-12038 GCA_045532715.1 Clostridia bacterium | reverse complement strand
ATGCGGATTTTTATATTCCTCTTTCCGACAAACATCCTCGTCCAAAACTGCCAAAGGCACCTTAAAAGGGAATCGTTTGGATAAAAAGCAAGGCGAAAACGACCGGCATCCCGGCGGATATCGGTCGTTTTTAACACAACTATTTTCCAAAATAGTGCTTTTTAAAGCGTTCTATCCCTAAGACCTTCCGCCCCTTATGCCTCTATTTTATACCGAGGAGGCTTTCTTGTCAACTGATTTTACTATACATTTTTATCTCGAGCCGCCGCCACGACCACCGCCCGAAAACCCGCCGCCACCGCCGATGGATGCACGACCGCCACCGCCGCGTGTTCTGCGCTGCTGCATCGCCCTTTGCGAAGAACGGTGCATACTGCGGTAATAGCTGTGCGCAACATATACATTGCGGTTGTACGCTTCTATTTCCGGCAGCTGCTCCGGATAAAGCTGTTTCAGCTGCTGCATCACTTTGTCCGCAATCCCGAACAATGTCGCATAAACCATATAATCCTTCCAGATAACCGTCTCCGTAATTTCTCTTTCGGCAATGAGCGTAAATTCTTCAAGATACTTTTTCATTCCCATAACTTCGGCAAGCTCTGTTTTGCCGCTCTCGCTCAAATCCTTAATGCAATTGCCTGCACCGTTTTCAAATCCGCCGGCTTTTGCAAATGCGGTTTCTCCCGCATCCCGGGCACGGTCAATCAGGTCATCTATCACTTCCGGATGCGCGTAAGTATATTTTTCAAGCTCTTTTTCCTGCAAAATACCATCCGCGCCGGCTGAAGCCAAAAGAATTTGATACAGCGTCTTTTCGGCAACCGCTTCCGGTTCGCGCACCAGCTTTAAATTCACGCTTTGCTTGACCTTGCCGAAAAAACCAACATTTTCTTCCGTTTGCGGCTCAATACAGCCCTTGTTAATCATCTGCAGCAGCAGTGCGCCGATAAGCAGACTTTTCTCGCTCGTCACATCAAAGCTCTGCGCAAGATAATACGAAACCTCAATTTTCCCGCCATTCGGCACATCCCGAAAATAACCGGCCTCTTTGTAAAACTTTTTTATGGCGCTTTTGCGTCGAATCCAAAAAACAACCGTTGCAATAACAATCACAAGCAGGAGGAGAAACATAATACATACGAATATGTATCCGAGGATGCCCATACCCTCCTCTTCATAGCCGTAATCGCTGCCCTCAAACGCACGGTCCTTTACAGAATCGAAAGCAGCCTCCACATGCGTTTTCGGAAATACCAGTCCCTTCTCCAGCTGCAGCATCACAATCATTGCATCCTCATCTTCCAATGCCGATGTGCTCCACGCCCTTACGGTTCCGTTTTCAAATGCAATGTCACCTTGAAAGCCGAATGCCCAGATTCCGGCACAGCTCTCATCTAATGCTGCGCCGCTGTCTAACGAAACTCTGATGGCTGCGTCTGTCGGAAAGGTAGACATAAACGGATTGATGAACATATAGTTTACGCCGTCATAATCCGTGTAGCTCTTGATGAAATCTTCAATCACATATTGAATTTTGTAGGTGTTTTCACCGTATTGCGAAATACCGAAGCACAGCTCCACGCCGTCCTCCGTTTCGCAAATACCGCACTTGCGCGCCTTGGCATCAAAATCTGCATGGATGTCCCACCCTGCAGTATACGTATAAGTCCCATACGCATCGCTTACCGAAAAATCCGAAATGCTTATATCTCCGGTCGCAATCGGGATATAGTTTTCCGTTCCCTCATAAAATGTACCGTCCCAGGTCTGCACAACAGCTGCGCTGCCATCGTGGCGTATGCGGACATCTATATCAATTTCGCAAACATGGTTTTCGGCATGTACGGCACCTGCAAACAGCATAAAAAGCATCAAAACTGCAAGCAGAAGCTTTTGTACTTTTTTCACAATCCTCGCCTCACTTCATGCTCGGCATATCCGACTTTTTCTCATTTCCTTCCAGATAATCACGACTTGCTATATTCAGAATTGCCGCTACAATCGATGTCGGGAACATACGAACTGCGCGATTAAGCTTCGTTACACAGTCATTGTACACCAGGCGCGCCTTACGCACCGTTTCTTCGTATGTGTTCACGCTGTCCATCGTTTTTATGTAATTTTCATTCGCCTTCAATTCAGGATAGCTTTCCGCAACCGCCATAATCTTTCCCATGGCTTCCGTCAGCATATTTTCCTGCGCATTGACATCAGCCGCCGTGCTTTTCGCACCGATCGGCGCACGCATTTTAATCACATCGGAAAGTGTTTTATATTCGTGCTCCGCATAGCCCTTTGTCAAATCCAGCAGCGCCGTTAATGCATCCCAGCGCGACGAAAGCTGCACATCAATCTGGCTGAGCGCATTGTTGATATTTTCATCGAGTGTCACAAGTCTTCTCTGTGTTGAAATAAACCACAGCACCACCACAACCGCAATTACAATTACCCAAATCGTCATTTTCATAGCCTCCTTGATTCTTCTTTATTTTTTTGTATCTGAAGCGCAAATCAGCCGAAATGCCTGTTCGACCGTATCGCGCAAATTTTTATATGCATTCTCACAATCCATGGCCTCCTGCAAGCTGCACGGTTTGCGCACAATCGGAAAAAATGCATCAATGCCGTGCGCATTGCAAAGCACCGCATCCTCTGTCACACAGCCCGAAAACGCCACTACCGGCTTGTTGTATTTCTTCGCAAGTCTTGCAACCCCAATCGGTGCTTTCCCCATGTAGGACTGGCCGTCCAGACGCCCTTCTCCCGTAATGACAAAATCCGCTTCCGGCATATGTGCCTCCAGCCCGGTTTCGCGAATCACCAAATCCACACCCGAGGACAGCTGCGCATTTAAATAGGCCAAAAGTGCATAGCCCATACCGCCCGCCGCACCGGTGCCGGGTATATGCGCATCCGCTGCCGGTAAAACCCGCTTTGTCATTTCTGCATAATTTCCAAGCCAGGTATCCATTTTTTCAATCATTTCCGGCGTTGCGCCCTTCTGCGGTCCGTAAATCGCACTGCAGCCGTTTTCGCCGCAGAGCGGATTGGTTACATCGCAGGCAACGCAAAAGCTACACGCACGAAGCGCCGGATGCGCTTGTTCCGTGCAGATACTGTCTAACAGTTCTAAGCCACGCGCACCTTGCGGAATTTCGTTGCCGTCCGCATCTGAAAACGAAAACCCGAGCGCCTGCAGCATACCGACGCCACCGTCGTTTGTCACGCTGCCGCCGATGCCGATGATAAACTTGCAGCAACCCTTTTCAATTGCATCCAATATAAGCTCACCCACGCCGTATGTCGTGGTGTAAAGCGGATTTCTCTCTTTTTCGCTGATAAGCGTAATGCCTGCCGCCGCCGACATTTCAATGACCGCCGTTTTCGTTTGCGGGATATAGCCGTAGCTGCTTACAATCGGCGTGCCGAGCGGTCCCGTTACCGTGACGGTCTGCATTTCGCCGTCGTTCGCTGCAACAACAGCCTCCACCGTACCCTCGCCGCCGTCCGCCAGCGGTGAGATATATACCTGCGCGTCCCGGCAGACTTTTTTTATTCCCTCTTCAATGGCGGCACCCGCCTGAAATGTCGATAAGCTTCCTTTAAATGAATCTATAGCCACAACTACATGCATTCTGTGGTTCCCCCTTTCGTTATTGCTTTTGATACTTTTCCACCAGTGTCGCAAGCTTGCGTACACTTTCTGCTGCCGCACGGTAGTAATCCTGAATGGTAACATCCTTATATTTTTCGTGGTTATCCGGCTTGATTTCCAGCATCAGCGTGACCTCGCGCCCATACGCAACCAGCTCGCGCGCCGTTTTGTCAAAATCAATATTGCCGTCAAACGGCAGCATATGCATATCCTTATCGCAAACAACATCGTTATCGCTGATGTGCGTTGCCATCAGGCGGTGTCCCCACTTCGGCAGATAGCGCACACCCGGCGTAAACGCATCCTCGTGCGCCGTGTCTAAGCAAAAGCCGGTTTCCGGATAGCGGTTTAAAATAAACTCCACATTTTCCGTATAGCGATGGCTCTCATAGGCAAGCTGTACCCCTTTTTCCTTTGCATATGCAACCAATCTGTCGAAGCGTACAAGTCCCACTTCAGAAAGTGGCGGCATCGGTCTGCCGTTGGAAACGTGTCCCACCATCAGAGGCACGCCGTACTTTGCACAGGCATCCACGCAGGCGATAAACTTTGCAAGCATTTCTTCACCCGCTTCGCCTTCTGCCCAGACGGTATTTTGCCCTTTAAACGGTGCGTGTATATTTTCAACCGTAATGCTTGCCTTTTTAAGTGCCTCCATCACCGCGTCAAACTCCGGATGCTCAAAGCATACAAAGGTGCGGTCGATGCCGTTTTCCAAAAATGCTGCAATGACCTCTTCATACGGCCACTTTGAATATAAATTGATTCCAACCTGCATAGCTATTCTCCCTTTTCATTAAGTTATGTATTATTATATCACTTAGGCACTGAATGCACAAGTCCTGAAAGCAAAGCTATGGGCATATTTGTATTTTAGTGATATTATATGTGCTTCGCAATTTCCGACAGGAATTTATATCAACGAAAAAAAGACAGATTTCTTTTTCGAAATCTGTCTTTTTTCCGGTGCATCTTTCAAGGTCGAGCCGCCGCTTTTAAATTATACTTATACTACAGAATAGACCCACCATTACGGAGAGTAGCCACCACTGTACAGCCGCAAACATCCCAAATCGCTTTGTTTTCCTGTAAAGCATGATATGCCGCAACACCTGCCGCCTCACCGAGCTGATTTAAATTCACCATTACGCGCAATGCGCCGAACGCGCCCGGATCTGCATGTAGCAGACGCCCGACCGGAATGAGATTGCGTATTTTTTTCTGAACTAAAATTCCAAACGGTACCTGGTAGTACTTGGCATACGGTGTAGTAATTCCCTCTGTCTCACGCCAATTACCATAAACCGCTTTACCGCCTTTACCGTAATACGTCACCGTTTCACCGGTCAGATATTTGAAGGTAATCCCGTTGTCATTTTGGTGGTGAATATCCACTCTGTATGTACCGTGCAGGATTGTGTCTTCGTAGGATTTACCCAATAAAAGGTCACGTTCATTCGCCCTAAAGCGTGTTACATAATGCACGGTTTCACGCACGCCGAGCTGTGCGCCGAGTGCCGCCACTGCAGTTTGCGGGTTGTCATATTTTTTAAGAAGCGCCTCTAAAGCATAAATCTTTTTTCTACCTTCGATTTCAGCTACAGTCAGTTCATCCGCATGATTGCACATCTTGCCGAAAATATGAAAATCTGCCCTGAAGCTGTGCGCCTCCAGTCCCGGCACAGCGCCACCCCAACCCCAATCATCGTCAAGCTCAAACTCTTCGCCATACTTTATAATCAGCTCATCCAAGCGCGTCGCATTCATTTTATACATAAACGCCGTCGGGGACGGTGGCTGAACCGCATCTGCGATATAAAAATCCAATCCTGTATCACGGCACAGGTCTCCATCCCCCGTCGCATCCACAAAAAAGCTTGCCGAAATCGTACCAACACCGTCTTTATTGCAAACAACAACGCTTTGCACACTGTCTCCGTTAAGGATTGCCGAGCCGTATGACGTATGAAAAAAAATTTGAATACCGCTCTGTACTACTAAATCATCAAGTACAACCTTCATCACATTCGGGTCAAACATCATACCTGCCGATCCTGAATTCTCTATGTAGGCACTGCCACGTCCGATAAGTACCTTTTCCACTTCATCTGTCAAGCCACCAATAATCTGCTCTTTGCCATCCACATCCAGCAGCGTATGCCAGACATTCACAAGACCGCTTGTCGCCATACCACCGAAACAACCACCTTTTTCAACGATGGCAACCTTCAAACCGAGCCTCGCCGCCCGCACTGCCGCAAATATACCGGTACAGCCGCCACCGATGACCGCAAGGTCAAACATGCCGAAATCTTTACATAGAATGGATATATTCTTCATCGTTCCGCCTCCCCTTTTGATTCTATTATAGCAAAACAATACGTACTTTCCACTTCTATTGGCTTGATTTTCTCCACTTTTGACTTTATAATTAAAGCAGGTGGTGAGTAAATATGCAACTGAATCATTTTATCAGCATTATAGAAAAAGGAGAAACGAAAGAATACCTCTTTCCCACACTTCGCATCTGTCTTGTAGAATCGGGCATATTTGACTGGCAATTCGGCACCAAAACCTATTCCTTCTGCGCCGGCGATATAGTTTTGTTAAATAACCTGATGCCGCGACGCATTAAAAACAACAAAACCACCCTGCGCATGCAGATATTTGAATTTTTGCCGATTGAAATCAAAAACAGACCGCATCTGTTGCATGCATTCTACAGTGCAGAACCAACTATACTTTCCACGGACAATGCGCGCCCGCTTGCCGCTTTGCTCAATCTACTCGCACAAACATACAACACAGTAAAAAGCCAATCTTTTTTTACCCATGGCATACAGGCTCTTTTTGATTTGATTGAAGAAAGTGCTCCCTCTACATCTGAAATACTGAAACATACTGAGGAAGCGTTTCGCGCATCTGAATTTGTATGGAAGCATTTCCGTGAATCTTTTACTGTCCCTGTCCTTGCCGCGCACCTGCACATCAGCAAAAGCCATTTGGAAAAATGCTTTAAGCAGACACACGGCATCAGCATCGGTGCATACATCCGCGCCGTACGCATTTATCATGTTCTATCCGCACTTGAAAACACGCCAACCCGCTCTGTACTGGACATTGCATTCGAATGCGGCTTCAACAGCAGTTCAGGATTTTACAAAGCCTACAAAACCATCACCGGCAAATGTCCAAAACGGAACGAACGTTCCCATCACACATCGAATTTATAAAAAAGCAAAACCATAGAGCCATTTGGCATTGAATGAAATCTCTTGCTTTGCTCGATGTGAAATTACACACCATAGGCGTATTTCATGTTGCGAAGCAACATTTCACACACGAAGTGCATTTCACAAATCCTGAAAGGATTTATTTCACCAGAAAAAAACGACAAGTCGAAACTTGTCGTTTTTTCTGGCAATGCCGAACCATAGAGATATTTTAGCCTTGATTTTTCTTTGTTGTGTTTATTGATGAAATAAGCATTTTTTTAATTTCTTCTGCAAGGTTAATTGAATTATCATAATCATATTCAAATAATCTTGTATTCTTTAAGAGAGTAAGCCAATATATGCTTTCACTTACTTCTTTTAGAGAAATATGTAGTTTTGCAATAAAATCAGGTTTGCTATTTCCATAAATTGCTTCGTTAATATTTGCTCCAACACTTGTTGCACTCCGCAGCAGTTGTTTGGCAATAGTTGTATCCTTTTTAGATTTTGAATATTCTTCATAAAATAAAACAATTTGTGTAGCGAATTCCAAAGATTTATTTAATAATGGACTTTCCATTTTCTTCACCTCTGTTATAGTATATCATAAATCTTTATACAATTCAATGTTTTGCGAAAGCAAAACTACCTTTTCTATACAGCATTGCGATTTCATACTTCTCTGGAAACGACAATTTTCAGTGAAGAGTGAAGAGAGAAAAGTGAAAAAATAATAGTACAAAAAGAAACGACAACTTTCTGTCGAAAATTGTCGTGTCTTTTTTGAAAAGCAGAACCATTGAGATATACAATTTAAGTTATATTCCATTTTCAATGGAGTAATATTTTTGTAAAGCAAAAGTGATATTGAAACCTTTGGTTTCAGCGATATTATATTTGTCCTTAAACTGTACGAAGTACAATGCCACTCGGTGTAAGCCAAATATAACTTGCCAAAGGTAAATATAAGTGAAAAAACCGAATGGTTTAGATACCGTTAATCTATAGCTGAATTTCACGATTGCATTTTTCAATTAAAACCATTTTGTAAAGTTTTATGCCCAATGCTATATCAATCGTCGATATCGCTAACATTAAAGCCATAACAACAATCATCGGGTAAGTGATAAGAACGGCAGAGAAACACAGTCCCAATCCTGCAGTTGTTATCTTTACACCGAATTGCAACATGGCAAGTAATGTCTGATGTTGTTCTTTCGGCGTATTCGCCAATATCACATCCTGCATATATAAATTAAACGGATCTCTTGCAAACAGAATGACGGCGTATCCGATACCCATTAATATGATTTTAACAAGAACCTGCGGAATGAACGACCCAAATAAGATTAGCGCTATTGAGCCACTGAGCATAACGGGAAATGCGATCCCCAATTTTCCCTCATATTTACAATATATTTTTGCAAAAGCCACATTAGATAATACTCGTATAATACGAGAGACACAAACAATAGCACCGATGATGAGTGCTGTATTTTCAACATTAAAATCTAAAAGGACCTGCTGTTGTATAAACAATTTACCGTCGCTTTGACCATTATTTACAATCGGATAATAGAGCGAATAAACAACAATTGCCATTATGATAAACTTTGTATACTTTACTTTAACCTTCTTTTTATTTTCTTTTTTGTATGTAATCTTATTATATGCCGAACAGTCCTTCATTAAAAAAGAAAGTATGACGCCCAGGGCACAAGTGGTGATGCATCCTATCATAGGCAAATAGTGATTCAGATTAAACATATAGCTTGCCACAAAAGAAATAAGCATGGTTATAACCGAATAAACCGTATTTGCAGAAGCTCTTACGCGCACAAATTCACCTCGTTTATCAATTAAATCAAGATTATTTTCAAGTGCTACAAATGAAGCGGTTTTAAACACTGCGGAAATATCATGAAACACTCTGGCAATCAGTATAATATGATAGCTTTTTCCTATAGTAGTAAGAACGGCTGATAGCAGCATACAAATAGCTCCCACTCTTGTAGAGGCGGTATTTCCAATTCGCTTAATTATGAATAGAGCCGGAAATTGAAGAGCTATACAGGCAAACTGTGCAAATGAGACAAGAGAGACTATTTGTGCCGCAGAAAACTCCTTTACTATTGTCAGAAACAGAGTATCTATAGCAATATAAAACAAAAGTCCTGACGTTAAACCCCCATACCAAGGAAATACTTTTATAAATCTGTTTACATTCTTATTCATCGCCTTTTTCTCCTTTTTCCACTTTGCCTATTGATTATATCATCTTTTTGGGGTATAATCAAATACATATAACTTAATAATGTTATAGAATAAATGTTATGTGAGGTAAAATTATGGAAACAGTTGCTAAATATGCATATGAGGTATATAAAAAAGAAAGTTTTACCAAGGCTGCCCAAGCTCTTTATATATCCCAGCCTTCGCTTAGCGCAGCAATTTCAAGGTTAGAAAAAGAGTTAGGCTTTTATATTTTTGACCGTTCATCTATACCGCTTTCTTTGACAGCAGAAGGCAGAATTTATATTGAAAGTATTGAAGAAATGCTGGAGATTGAAAATAATATGCATAAAAGAATCAGAGGACTTTCCGATAGTCACCGCGGTCCAATAATAATTGGTGGCTCAAGTTACGGCTCATACTTAATAATGTCTGAAATTTGCGGTGAATTTTATAAAAAAAATCCCCAAATAGCTGTAACCCTTGATATTGGAAATATAGGAAGCTCACATGTTCTTTGGGAAAAATTAGATAATAATGAAATTGATATTTTAATAATCTCTGCTAAGCAACATAGCAGATGTATTACGGTACCGCTTTTGGAAGAGCGTCTGGTCATCGCAATGCATAAAAAATTGCAAGGTGCAAAAGAATTGCAGCACCTTGCTATGACAAGAAAAGAATTTTTGACAAAAAATTATTCGCCTGACCGTGAAATAGAGGATATGTCAATATTTCGTAATATTGAATTTTTGGATTTCTCACGTAAATCGGATATGGGCAAACGAATGGCAAGGATGCTTGGAGATTACAAAACCTCACATTACAAAATCCAAAATGCAAGACATAGTGAAATGCATTATAACTTAATGCGTGCAGGGATCGGTGCTGTTGTTACTACAACCTTGAGCGTTGAACAAAAACTATATGAAGATGAGGATATATTATTTTTTGTACCAAAAGCCGAAGATTCATACCGAAAAATATTTCTTGCATATAATCCATCCTCCAAAAACAAGCCGCTTATTAAGAATTTTATAAATATTGCCAAAGAAATTTACTCAAAAAAATAGTACACTGCTGTAATTTAGCTAAAAAGAAGACAGATTTCAAATGAAATCTGTCTTTTTCAGGAAAGCAGAACTAAAAAGATGCAAAAGATTTAAGCTAAATTTTGCACTATCGTGCAAAGCGAAATTATTGCTTCGCAATAGCTAAATAACTCCCTTGGAGTAGCTAAATTAAATTCGCTTTAAGCTGACCGAAGGTCAATTTAGCTACGAAGTAATTTAGCGTGTGTCAGCACATTTAGCTCGCCTTCAGGCGAATTTAGCTGAAAAAAAAGACTTTTTTCATTGTCGAAAAATGTCTTTTTTTCTGGTGCCGCTGGTCGGGGTCGAACCGACACGGTATCACTACCACAGGATTTTGAGTCCAGCGCGTCTGCCAATTCCACCACAGCGGCATATTCAATTTTGAATACTTAAAAATGATACCACAACCGCGCGCTTCTGTCAAGCATTTTTTCAAATTAAATCGACCGTTGTGCATTCTAAGAATAAATACGAGTCAAATACCACGGCTCGTATTTTTTTATTGAAATATACTTCATTTAATGGTAAAATAAGGACATCAGGAAATAAATAAAAACAAAGGAGCGTGCAACAATGAAAAAAACAGTGCAGGACATTCTTTCCATGATTGAAGAGTACGGCATTAAGATGGTGGACTTTAAGATGGTCGACATTAACGGTCAGTACCGCCATGTAACAATCCCGGCAAAGAATTTCTCCGAAACGACAATGAAAAACGGCATCGGCTTTGATGCCTCCAACTATGGCTATGCCGTAGTTGAAAAGAGCGACATGGTCTTTATCCCCGACCCGGACACGGCGGTGATTGACCCGTTCTGCGAAATCCCGACGCTTTCGATGACCGGTAACGCCATGATTATCGACAGCCCGGAAAACAGACCGCTCGCGCAGTACCCAAGAAACATCGTGCTCGCAGCAGAGCAGTATATGCGTGACAGCGGCATTGCAGACACGATGAAGATTTTGCCGGAGTTTGAGTTTTATCTTTTCGACCAGGTAGGCTGGGAAGTGAAGCCGGATTCCATCGGCATGAGCCTCGATGCCGTACAGGCGCACTGGAACAGCGCAAATGAGGGCACAGGCAACAACGTTGCAAAGCAGAAAAACTACCACATTGCCAAGCCGTTTGACGTATCGTATGAGGCGAGAAGCGAAATGTGCATGCGCATTGACGAGGCAGGCATTGCACTTAACTACCACCATCCGGAGGTTGGCGCTGCAGGTCAGTTTGAAATCGAGCCGGAGCTCGGCGAAATGTCGAAAATGGCAGATGCAACGATGATGATTAAATACATCATCCACAACACCGCAAGAAAGTACGGTCTTTCCGCGACCTTTATGCCGAAGCCGGTGATGGGCGAAGCAGGCAACGGTATGCATGTGCATATGCAGCTGTTTAAAAACGGCGAGCCGGTGTTCTCCGATGACAACGGCTACGCACACTTAAGCAAAGAAGCGCACTGGTTTATGGGCGGACTTTTAAAACACATTGCATCCCTTTGTGCACTCACCAATCCGTCGACCAACTCGTTTAAGCGCCTTGTGCCGGGCTTTGAAGCGCCGGTGACCGTTGGCTATGCAACCTCGAACAGAAGCGCGGTTATCCGTATTCCGGCATATGCAAAATCGCCGGACAAGCGCCGCTTTGAGCTGCGCAACCCGGACGCAACCTGCAACCCGTATTTCTGCTATGCGGCAATCTTAATGGCAGGTATCGACGGTATCAAAAACCAAATCGATCCGCACGAAAACGGCTGGGGGCCGTACGATATGAACCTCTTCCACTTAAGTGATGAGGAAAAGGCAAAATTAAAGCACTTGCCGACCTCGCTTGAGCAGGCA
>JAZSGM010000243.1:0-3630 GCA_045532715.1 Clostridia bacterium | reverse complement strand
TGCAGCCACACTTGGAACAGGAGGTGGGATCCTCACGGCTGACGTTGATGTGGCCGCACTCATCACAGTACCAGGCAGGAATCTGGTGGCCCCACCACAGCTGACGGGAAATACACCAGTCGTGTACATTTTCCATCCAGTTTAAATATGTCTTTGTGAAACGCTCCGGCACGAACTGTGTCTTGCCTTCGGTGACAACCTTAATGGCTTCTTCTGCGAGCGGCTTCATCTTTACAAACCACTGCTTGGAGGTAATCGGCTCTACGGTTGTACCGCAGCGGTAGCACTGACCGACATTGTGGCTGTGCGGCTCTACCTTTACAAGGTAGCCCTGCTCTTCTAAATCGGCAACCATTGCCTTTCTTGCCTCGTAGCGGTCCATACCTTCGTACTTGCCGCCGTAGTGGTTGATGGTTGCATCATCGTTCATCACCTTGATTTGCTCTAAGTTATGACGCAGACCAACCTCAAAGTCGTTCGGATCGTGCGCCGGTGTAATCTTTACTGCGCCCGTACCGAAGTCCTTGTCTACATATTCGTCCGCAATAATCGGGATTTCTCTGCCCACAAGCGGCAAAATCAGCATTTTGCCTACGAGGTGGGTGTATCTTTCATCCTCCGGATTTACGGCAACGGCTGTATCGCCGAGCA
Source organism: Clostridia bacterium (assembly GCA_045532715.1). Classification (GTDB taxonomy): domain Bacteria; phylum Bacillota; class Clostridia; order UBA1381; family UMGS1253; genus RGIG2041. Next base: position 2,979 of record JAZSGM010000243.1, on the reverse strand, counting down.
GCGTCTCCGGGCGGGTGGTTGCAATCGTTAAGTATTCATTGGTATCCTTAATAAAGTACTTGATGTGCCAGAAATGACCTTCCTGCTCGGTATATTCCACTTCGGCATCCGAAAGTGCGGTTGTGCAGTTCGGGCACCAGTTGATGATGCGGCTGCCCTGGTAAATAAGCCCCTTCTTGTACAGATTTACAAACACTTCAAGCACAGCATCGGAGCAGCCCTCATCCATTGTAAAGCGTTCTCTGTCCCAGTCGCAGGAGCAGCCGATTTTCTTTAACTGGTTGATGATACGGTCACCGTACATCTTCTTCCAATCCCAGACGCGCTCCAAAAACTTCTCACGACCGAGGTCGTAGCGGGTGAGGCCTTCTTCCTTACGAAGGTTTTCCTCCACCTTGATCTGCGTTGCAATACCGGCGTGGTCTGTACCCGGTACCCACAAAGCCTCGTAGCCGCACATTCTCTTGTAACGGATTAAAATATCCTGCAGCGTTTCATCGAGTGCGTGCCCCATATGCAGCTGACCGGTTACGTTCGGCGGCGGGATAACGATGGTAAACGGCTCTTTTTCACTTTTCTCGTCCGCATGGAAAAAACCGTTGTCCACCCAGAACTTATACAGTCTGTCCTCAAATTGGGACGGATCGTAATTTTTTGCAATGTTCTTTTGATCAGTCACTTTTAATTCCTCCAAATTTTAAAGGTAGTCCGGCAAAATCAGCAGCATGGCGAGTGCGATGCAAATCAGCAGTCCCACAGCCTTTGTCAGCACGATTTCCTGTTCCGATACTTCGCGTCGGAGCACAAGCGGTAAAAGCTTCTTTGCTGCAAGCGAAGCCACGGCGAACAGAATTGCCAGCGCAACCCAAATGATTTTGATAATCATAAGTTTCACCCTATCCAATATATTCTATTGTAAATTACTTAAAAAGTCAAGCATTTATCAGCTTTTGAACCTGTGCATCGTCCGGCATGGAAGGAATTCCGCCGTAGCTTGCAGTTGCCAGGCTTGCCGCCGCGTTTGCATAGCGCAGGATATCCATGCACGCTTCCTCGTTTAAAGCGTCGAAATCCAGCTTGTAGTCTAAAAGCTTGGAAAGCGCTGTACCGCAGAAGCAGTCACCTGCACCGGTGGTATCCACGGTCTTTACACTGTCAAAGCATGGGTGATGCAAAACAAGGTCTCCCTTTGCCATGTAGGCACCGTCCTTGCCGCAGGTTGCAAAAATCAGCTTTGCGCCGAAATCGTTCTGCAAATGCCGGATGCCTTCCTTGATGTCGGTTGTGCCGTACAAAAATTCGATTTCATAATCGGAGATTTTCATAATATCTGCGTAGGAGAGGGCAAGGCGAATTGCCTCTTTTGCCGCTGCCTCATTTTCCCACAGCGCAAGGCGCAGATTCGGGTCCACCGAGATGTAAACACCGTTTGCCTTTGCACATTCAAGCGCTTTGATTGTTGCCTTTTTAGCGCTTTCATGCGTCAGCGAAAGTGTGCCACAGTGGAAAATTCTGGCGTCCTTGATTTGCGCTTCGTTTACTTCCTCCTCCGAAAGCATTACATCTGCACTGGATTTGCGTGCAAATGCAAAGCTGCGGTTGCCGTCAGCATCAAGTGTAACGAAGGCGAGCGTTGTAAAATAGTCGTCGGTCATTATAAGACCGGAGGTGTCCACGCCGAGCTTTTCGAGGGTATCCTTTAAAAATATACCAAAGGTATCTGTGCCGATTTTGCCGATAAATGCAGTGCTCTTGCCGAGCTTCTGCATTGCAGCGAGCACATTTGGCGGTGCGCCGCCCGGGTTGGATTCAAAAACATAGCTTCCGTGCTCGGAAACACCGCGCGGTGTAAAGTCAATCAAAAGCTCGCCGAGTGCGATAATATCTTTCATGGGTTATCCTCCTTGCATTTTGTCATACTGCATACAGTATATCAAAAAATCCGCGTTCGGTCAATCTTTTGTGGGAAAAATGGTATATTCTCCCGCGGTGAAACATATACATAAATATATGGTAAAATATGTAAAATTAAACAAAGGAGGACAAGTATGTATACAACCATGCGAGTGGAGGAGGTACTGGCGCGTCTGCAGACGGATGAGGTGTGTGGTCTTAGCGCGGAAAGTGCGCGTGACCGCCTTGCGCAAAACGGGGAAAATGCGCTTGCAACCGAGAAAGGCAGCAGCATTTTGGAAATGTTTTTTGCTCAGTTTAAGGATGCGATGGTGCTGGTGCTTTTGGCGGCTGCGGCGGTATCTGCATTTCTGACACTTTTTTCCGGGGAGGGAGAGTTTACCGATGCTGTACTGATTATGGCCATTGTTGTGATGAATGCCGTTATCGGTGTGGTGCAGGAGTATCGCGCCGGCAAAGCGCTGGAGGCTTTGCGGGAAATGAGTGCACCGACAACGGAGGTGCTGCGCGGCGGTCGGCGCATCACGGTGCCGGCGGCGCAGCTGGTGTGCGGGGATATTATATATTTGAAGGCGGGCGATTACGTGAATGCGGATGCGCGGCTGCTGGAAAGTACTGCCCTTGCTACGGATGAAGCTGCCCTGACCGGGGAATCGGATGCGATTTTAAAGGACGCTTCATACATATGTATGCAACCGGGCAATGTGGCAGAGGCGAAAAACACCGTCTGGGCATCCACCGTTGTTACGGCAGGGCATGCGAAGGCGGTTGTGACTGCAACGGGGATGCGCACGCAGGTCGGGAAAATTGCCGGAATGCTGCGGGAAAACAAAGCACCGATGACGCCGCTGCAGGAGAAGCTTTCGCACACCGGCAAGGTGCTGGGCTTTGCGGCGCTCGGCATTTGCGGTCTGATTTTTCTGATGGGACTGCTTCGGGGCTTTGCGCCGTTTTCCATATTTATGACCTCGGTCAGTCTTGCGGTGGCGGCAATTCCGGAGGGGCTGCCGGCGATTGTGACGATTTTGCTTGCCGGCGGCATTCAGAGTATGGCGAAAAAGCATG
>JAZSGM010000134.1:0-7182 GCA_045532715.1 Clostridia bacterium | reverse complement strand
GCCTCCGGCTTTGCCTTTTTTTCCTTTGCCAACTTACTTACCGCCCTTCTCTGCATTGTAAATCTCATTTATAACTTCTTCAAGGCTTTTTGAAATGCTGCCCAGCGCCGAAACAACCTTTGCATAATTCATGCGCGTCGGCCCGACAATACCGATTTTACCGAGCGTATGCCCGCCAACCAGATACTTTGCCGTAACCAGGGATGTATCCTTCATCTGGTCAATTTCATTTTCCTCGCCGATGACAATATTGATTTGCTTCTCGCTATCCCCCTGCTCGATGGCAAGCTTCACGCTCTGCTTATCCTCCAAAAGGCTGATCAGCTGCCGCGCACGAGAAAGCTCGTGGTACTCAGGATAATTAAGTATATGCTGCGGATTTTCCACATAGATTTCCGAGCCATTCAATTCACTGATGGTGGTATGCACAAACTGCAGCACCGGCATCAGAATCCCCGGCTTGCTGCCGACAATCTTTTCGATTTCTGCAAACTTTGCCATCGTGATTTCTTCAAGCATCAGACCCGCAAGCTTTTCATTGAGCACGGCAGAAATCTTTCGCAGACTCTGCTCATCCTCCTCGGTGTTGATCATACGGTTTTTAACAACGCCTTCATTGGTAATCAGCACCAGCAGCGCACAGTGCGCATCCACCGGCACCAATTCAAAGCGCTTTACATAGGCCTGCCGAAGCTCCGGCGTCACCGCAATGGTCGTATAGTTCGTCAAAAGCGAAATCGCCTGACTCGCCTCATGAATCAGCTTATCCAACTGCAAAACTCCTGCCGTGAAAAACCGGCGCAGCTTTACAACATCATCATGATCCGCGCTGTAGCGATGCATCAGCTCATTTACATAGAACCGGTACCCCGCATCCGACGGCACGCGCCCCGCTGAGGTGTGCGGCGAAAGCAAATAACCCAAATCCTCCAAATCCGCCATCTCGTTACGTATCGTGGCGCTGGAAAGCCCCAAATCCACACGCTTGGCAATCGTTCTGGAACCGACCGGCTCGGCATTTTCGATATAATCTTCAATAATCGACTGCAGAATAATCTTTTTTCTGTCGCTCAGCTCCATCCCGATACCCCCCTCCGTTTGTTAGCACTCAAACCAAGTGAGTGCTAATCCACAAGTAATAAAATACCATCTTACAAAGCTTTTGTCAAGATGGTATTGAAAAAATCCGAATTAAATTCACTGTTCGTTCACAATTAGAGTTTCCCCGAACTTTTCGCGAATATGCACCATGGCCTGCTTGACCATATCCTCGTGCGGATCCAAGCGAATGATGCTGCCATGACGGTTAAACCACGTCAGCTGCCGCTTTGCATAACGTCTGGAGTTGCGCTTGATGATATCAATCATATCCTCTAAGCTGACCTTGCCCTCCAGATAGTCAAACACTTCCTTGTAGCCAATGCCCTGCATAGAGTTGAGCTCTCTTGTATACCCCATACGAATCAGCGTTTTCACCTCATTGACCAGACCGTCATTGATCATATTGTCCACACGCATATCGATGCGCTTATACAGGGTTTCTCTGTCCCAGTCCGGCATAAACACAATGTCGTTATACGGACTTTCCTCTGTCTTGGAGTTCTTTTTCTGGTCAGTAATGGTCTTGCCGGTCGAATAGTAAACCTCCAGCGCACGAATCACGCGCTTGATGTTGTTCGGATGAATACTCATCGCCGCTTCCATATCTACCTCAGAGAGCATCCGATGCACATATTCATTCCCCTTCTGCGCAGCCGTACGTTCAAAGAACCTGCGCAAATTGTGGTCGGTTTTCATTTCCGTCAGCTTGATGTTTTGCAGTACGTTGTCGATATACATACCCGTACCGCCTGCCAAAATCGGCATCTTGCCCTGCATTGTGATTTTTTCAATGCAGTCCTTCGCCATTTTGGAAAATACGGCAACGTTAAATTCCGTGTCCGGCATAATGCAGTCCATAATATGATGCGTCACGCCGCTCATCTCTGCATAGGACGGCTTTGCCGTACCGATATTCATATATTTATAGACCTGCATGCTGTCTGCCGAAATCACTTCACCGTCCAGTTGTTGCGCAAGCGCAACCGCAAGTGCCGTCTTACCGGACGCAGTCGGTCCGACAACAGCAACCAGTGGCATTTTCTCCATAAAACTCCATCCCCCACCTCGGCAGTACTGCCCGGGCGGACAGACTACACGATTCGTTTAAACTGTTTTTCAATTTCATATTTTGTCATGGACACCATAATCGGTCGTCCGTGCGGGCAGGTGTTGATCCCTTCCAAAGCAAGCACACGCTCAATCAGCGCATACACCTCTTCCCTGCCGAGTGTCTGATTTGCTTTAATCGCCGATTTGCAGGCAATCGTATACAGCGCACGCAGGCTCTGCTCTGAAATCAGCTCCCGCTTATGCTCCATCATCTGTCCGACCAGCTCCGTAAAGACGCTTTCGGCATCCTCACAGCTGACCTGCTGCGGCAAGGTATTTAAGCACACACTCGTGCCGCCGAATTCTTCATATTCAAAGCCGAGCGCATCTAGCGCCTCTTTGTTTTCCGTCACATAGGCAAATTCTGCTGCAGACAGCGTTACCACCGTACCGCCCAGCAGACACTGTCGTGCAATGGCGCGCGCATCGTAGAGTGTCTTCAGCTCCTCGTAGCGAATTCGCTCGTGCGCCGCATGCTGATCCAGCATCAGCATTGTATCGTCTTTTTCAAGTATAATATAAGTTGAAAACAATTGTCCGACAATTTTATAATCCTGCGCGGCTACTTTCGCACCTGCCGCTTCAGCAGGCAGTTGTGCTTCTGCAGGCGCTTCAGGCGACACTGCTGCTTCCGTTGCCGTTTCTGCTGCAACACTTTCTTCTTCCTCCGCTACCTGAAGGTCCGGCACAAGCATCGGCTTGTCCGGCGCAGGCGTATGCGTAAAACGTACCTCATCCGGTTCCGCAAGCACCTGCGGCGCACTCTGTACGGCTTCCTCATTCGCTGCCTTTTGCGCCTTGTATGCTTTCAGCGTCTGTACCGGCACTGTTTGCTGCCTTTCATCCTGCACAGTTTCCTTCGGCTTTTCCGGTGCCGTTTCAACCGGCTTTTCTGCCTTCGGCATTTCCGCAAGCTCTGTCTGTACGCTTTTTTCTTCTGTCGCTTCCTCTTTTAGCTTATAGGCATCCTTTTTTTGCGTAAACTGCATCTGCGGTACAACCGGCTTTTGATACAACGCATTTTTTACAGCCCAGTATACGGTATCAAAAACCTTCTTTTCGTCAGAAAACTTGACCTCGGTTTTGTGCGGATGGACATTGACATCCATAAACTCGGGTGCAATTTCCAGGCAAATGACCGCAAACGGGAATTTGCCGCCCATCAGCTGGTTCCGGTACGCCTCCTCCAGCGCCACCGTAATGCTCTTGCTTTTAATGTATCTGCCGTTGACAAAAAAGCTCTGACAGGCACGGTTCGGTCTGCTGATCTGACTTTTACCGATAAAGCCGTATGCACGCACGGGATACTCCCCGTACTGCATCTCAATCACATTGGCCGCATAATCCTTTCCATAGACGGTATAGATGGCATTGACCATATTATTATCGCCCGATGAGAAAAAGATCTGCTTTCCATTCTGAATAAACTTAAACGAAATATGTGGATTCACCAAAACAAACTTTTGCACAATATCGGCAACATAACCGCCTTCGGTCGCATCCTTTTTCAAGAACTTCATACGTGCAGGCGTATTGTAGAACAGATTTTCCACCTCAATCGTCGTACCGTCCGGTGCGCCGACCTCGCAGACATCTTCCATCTCACCGCCCGCCACAAACACACGCGTGGCAATCGGTTCATTTTTTGTTTTGGTGGTCATGGTCACCTTTGCAACTGCTGCAATAGAGCAGAGCGCCTCACCGCGAAAGCCGAGCGTGCCGATTTTTGCCAGGTCGTCCGCGCACGCAATTTTACTCGTTGCATGGCGCATAAACGCAACCCCGACATCCTCGGGCGCAATCCCCTTGCCGTTGTCCGTGACTCGAATATAGGAAATACCGCCGCCGCGGATTTCCACACAAACAGAGCTTGCACCGGCGTCAATTGCATTTTCTATGAGCTCCTTAACCACCGAAGCCGGACGCTCGACCACCTCACCTGCCGCAATCAAATCGGCAACGCTTTTATCTAAAACCTGAATAACTCCCACCGGTACACCTCCTTTATATTACTGCATTTCCTTTGCCTTGTTCACAAGCGCATAAAGCTTGTTGAGCGCTTCAATCGGCGTCAGCGTTGTGACATCCAGCTTCCGCAGCTCCTCCGCAAGCACACTCTCACCAAGCGAAAGCTGCATGCCGCTCTCTGCCGGCTGCGGCGCACTTGTATGCGGCTTTAATTCATCGCTCTCCGATTCAAGCATATGTAAAATTTCCTTTGCACGGCTCGTGACCTCGCCCGGCACGCCCGCCAGAGCTGCGACCTCGATACCGTAGCTGCGGTCTGCACCGCCGGCAATAATTTTCCGCAAAAACGTAATGCTGTCGCCGCGTTTTTTTACTGCAATGCTGTAGTTTTTCACGCCGCTCATTTTTTCCTCCAACGCCGTCATTTCGTGGTAATGCGTTGCAAACAGCGTTTTTGCGCCGATTTTCTTTTTGGATAAAACATATTCAGCTACCGCCCAAGCAATAGACAGACCGTCATATGTGCTTGTCCCTCTGCCGATTTCATCAAAAATGACGAGCGAGTTCTTTGTCGCGCCGGACAGAATATTCGAAACCTCTGTCATTTCCAGCATAAACGTACTCTGTCCCGTTGACAAATCGTCCGATGCACCGACACGCGTGAACACCTTGTCCACAATGCCGATTTGTGCACCCGACGCCGGTACAAAGCTGCCGATTTGCGCCATCAGTACAATCAGTGCCACCTGACGCATATAGGTCGATTTACCCGCCATATTCGGTCCTGTGATGATACAGAGGCGGTTTTCATCGGTATCCAGGAGCGCATCGTTTGGTACGAACAGCTCATTTTTGAGCATTTTCTCCACCACCGGGTGTCTGCCATCCTGAATCGAAAGCACACCGTCTGTACAAATGGTCGGCTTCGTGTAGCCGTTTTTATCTGCAACCTCCGCCAGCGACGCAAGCACGTCCAATACAGAAATCGCATTTGCCGTTTGTCTTAAGCGGTCAAGCTCCCCTGCAACGCAAGCCTTAATCTGCTCAAACAAATGCAGCTCCAGACGCAGGAGCCTGTCCTTACCGCCCAAAATAATATCTTCAATTTCCTTCAGCTTCGGCGTGATGTATCTTTCGCCGTTGGTTAAGGTCTGCTTGCGGATATAATAATCCGGCACCGCGCCGACCTGCCCCTTGCTGACTTCAATATAATAGCCGAACACCTTGTTAAAGCCGACCTTCAAGGTCTTGATACCCGTAACCTCACGCTCATGCGCCTGCACCTCGGCAAGCCAGTTTTTGCCTTCCTTTTCCGCCAGACGCAGTTCATCAATTTCCGCGTGGTAGCCTTTCTTGATGATGCCGCCGTCACGCGCAATCGCCGGTGCCTCCTCATCTATTGATTTTTCCAGAAGTGCATGCACATCTTCAAGCGCATCAATATCGCGATTCTGACGCACCACAATTTCACTTCCGCAACCGGAAAGCTTGTCCTTCAGCTCCGGAAGTCTTGCAAGCGACTGCTTCAGCGAAAGCATATCCCTCGGATTTGCAGAGCCGAGCGATATACGGTTGATAATTCTCGTAATATCGTAAATGCCGTCAAAAATTTCGCGCAGCTCATCACGCAACACCAAGCTGCCCTTTAACTCTTCCACGCCGGCAAGACGGCTGTCAATATCCGCTTTGGAAATCAGCGGTTTTTCAATCCACTGGTGTAAAAGTCTGCCGCCCATGGAGGTTTTCGTTTTATCGAGCACCCATAAAAGTGAGCCGCGCTTGTTTTTATCACGCATCGACTCCGTCAGCTCCAGATTCCGGCGTGTACTGTAGTCAATGCCCATATACTCTACGCACTGATACACCTTTAAAGAAAAGATTTTACACAGCTGCATTTTCTGCGTATCAAAAAGATAACGCAACGCACCGCCGACAGCGCAAACGAGGATATCGTCCTCCTCGAGCTCTACCTCTCCGAGTGTTGTAACCTGCCATGCATCCAAAACCGTTTGCTTTGCCGCAGCATAGTCAAACAGCTCGTTTTCCTTTGCACTCATATACACATCGTGTCGCAGCGCAATTTTACTCATCAGCTTTTCCTGCGCAGCCGGACTGAACACAATCTCCGTCGGTGCAAAGGAAGAAAGCTCGCTCAAAAGCGCATTTTCCTGCGCTTCCTTCAATTTGGTTGCAAACAGCTCGCCGGTCGTAATATCGGCAAACACCAAAGCGATATCCCCTTCGCTGTAGTAGATACAGCAAAGGAAATTATTCTTTTTATCATCAAGCACAGCACTGTCCGTCACCGTACCCGGCGTAATGATGCGGATAACATCACGGCGCACCAATCCCTTGGTTGTCGCCGGATCCTCCGTCTGCTCGCAAATCGCGACCTTATAGCCCTTGCCTACCAGTCGCGCAATATAGGAATCTGCACTGTGAAACGGCACGCCGCACATCGGTGCGCGTTCTCCGCCGCCGCTGTTTCTGCCCGTTAAGGTCAGCTCCAGCTCCTTGGATGCAATCAGTGCATCTTCATTAAACATTTCATAAAAGTCACCGAGCCTGTAGAACAAAATGCAGTCTTCATACTGTGCCTTAATCTGTTCATACTGCTCCATCATCGGTGTTGTAGCCATAAGCCACCTCACTAAAAAAATTTATAATGAATAATGAATCGTGAAAAATGACGGTTGCTTTTTACCATAGCAAAAAGCTTTTGAAATTATTCATTATCTCCATCTCAATTCAGAAATCAAAAATGCACTTCTGCATTTAAAGTGGGAATTTGGATGAAACGCGAGGCGGCTGTGTCGGCGCTATACTTTTTGTATGCGGCGATACAACAACGAAGCGATTCGCCCTCCTTCCACGGATGTTTAAAAGTGGGAATTCGGATGAAGCGCGAGGCGGCTGTGTCGGCGCTATACTTTTTGTATGCGGCGATACAACAACGAAGCGATTCGCCCTCCTTCCACGGATGTTTAAAAGTGGGAATTTGGA
>JAZSGM010000194.1:0-5820 GCA_045532715.1 Clostridia bacterium | reverse complement strand
TTACTTGCGCAGTATCTTGCCGAGTGGGACGTTGTTTTGGGAAAACAGTAAGCTTAGAAGCAATAGAAAATATAAAACTGCTAGGCATCTTTGAAGATGCCCGGCAGTTTTATTTGGTTTAAAGGATATAGCCGCCGTTATCCGAAATCTTTTGGCGAAGCTGTTTTAGGTCGATATTATGCACATCGTAGCCTTCGACAGAACATGCCATTGCTGCGGCTCTGCCGGCAGCTTCCCCCATCGCAAGGCACACCGGCATCACGCGGGTGCTGCCCTGTACGGCGCGGTCGGTGGAAATCTGTCTGCCTGCCACGAGCAGGTTTTTAATGCCCTTCGAGGTAAGGCAGCGGTACGGCACGCCGTGCGACTCGCCCTTTTCGTAGCGAAGCGACTGGTGCCCGGTTTCCTTCTGTTCTTCATCGCTCATATGAATATCCAAATAATAGCTGTTTCTGCAGATTTCATCTTCAAAGGTGCGGCGCGCAATGTAGTCGTCCTTGGTTAAGATGTAGTCGCCGATAATGCGGCGTGTTTCGCGGATGCCCATCATCGGCGCGGTCTGCTCGACATGCGCATCGCCAAACGCCGCCGGATGGAACTCGCGCAATGCTGCGCAGTAGGCCTCCGCCTTGCGTCTGCCCTCGATCAGCGCTCTGGACACACTGACGGGGTCCGTGTTGTCCACATCCCAGATGTGCCCTGCATTAAAGCCGACCACGCGCGGCTTAATCATGCGCTGACACAAATGGCTGTCGCCGATGTAGTCATACTTTTTGCTCGCCAAAATGGCATAAATCGGGCTGTCCGGATTGGAGGTGTGCATATTCGGGCCATTGATATACGCAGTTTCGTTTACGCCGCCGAGCTCAAAGCAGTGCGTCGATGCCTGCACATTGCCCTTGCCGTCGCCCATAATGTATTCTGCGCCTGCACTTACGGCAACATCGCCGTCGCCCGTACAGTCGATAAACACTTTTGCAGAATATGCCGTCAGCCCGGCTTTGTTGGAAACGATAATGGCTTTTACGGTGCCGTCCTCGCTTTCAGCGCAGGAGATAAAGGTGTTAAACAGAACATCCGCACCGGCTTCGGTCACCTTATCATCATAGATGCGCTTGAGCTTTTCCGGGTCAATACCGACCCAGTCCATTAAGTTCTGGTCGATATAGGGCATCGCTTTTTTGAGCGTAACGAAAATTTCCTCTGCTATACCGCGATACACCATCTTTTCTCTATCCGAGAACGGACACCATGTCGGCACCATACCCATGGTGCTCATACCGCCGAGGCTGCCCTGCGCCTCAATGAGAAGCGTTTTTGCGCCCTCGCGCGCGGCTGCAATCGCTGCGGCGCAGCCGGCAGGACCGCCACCTGCGACGATTACATCATATTCGTCATTGAACGGAATTTCTCTTTGCGTTAAAGTGAATTTTTTCATATAAACACCCCTTTTATCTGTATTGTACGTGTTGTATACTTGAAAGTCAATGCACAAATGTGAGCGAAAAGGATGTACGATTTGTATAGGCGGAAAAGAAAAGCAAGAGGAAAGCCTCTTGCTCAATCTTCTTTTATCCATTCATAGGCTTTTCGCGGGTCGCCGTTGGCGAGATAGATGACGCCGCGGTATTCAAAGCCTTCTTTTGTAACTGCATTTTGCATCGGCAGGTTGTCGTGGTGTGTGTCGATGCGCAGATGCGTGTGGCGCTCGCGCGCGAAGGCGACACATTCGGCAAACACGCCCTTGTGTGTGCCGTCACTTGCCACTTTATGAATTGCGGCGTACGGTGTATCGGATTTCCAGCTGCCGCCGTCAATCACGCCGTAGGTCGGGTCAATGCCTGCAATCAATGCAAAGCAGGCGTAAATCGTGCCGTCACAATCTTCAAATGCATACAGATTGCCGCGCGCAATATCGCCGAGCAGCTCTTCGGCGCTCGGGTAGCCGTTAATCCATTGGTTCATATTGCCGTGGGCGCGCATAAATGCGCGGGCGGCATCATAGATTTCCATAATTCTTTCGATTTCTTCTTTTTTTGCAAGTCGTATCATTATTTCATTACCTTTTCTATCAGATTTTCCAAATATGTATAGCTGATGCCTGCGCCGTGTGTCGCGGCTTTTTCCGGTGTATATGCGTTAAAAGGAATGATGCGGATGTTCCGGAAGCCGGCATTGTAGTGGTTGATGATTGGCTCAAATGCCACATTTTCGATGCGCTTTTCTTCGCCCTTCGTCACCAAATCAAATCGGATGACGCCGCCAACCTGGCTGACCGGTGCCGTTTGGGCGGAAATGAAATTGCCGAGCGAGTACACCACCAGCGTGTCGCCGATATATTCTACGGGCTGTACGGTATGCGGATGTGTGCCGATAATAACGTCACAGCCGGCCTCGGCTAAGATTTGTGCGCCTTCTCTTTGCAGCGCGCTCGGCGTGTTCCGGTATTCGTTGCCCCAATGCAGGCAGCAAATTACGAAATCCGCACGTGTTTTGGCTTCCTTGACCGCGGAAGCCATTTTGGCGCAGCCGTCTTTGTAGTCGGCAAGCGGTACCTGATATGCGGTGTTTGCCGGATGGGAAAATCCGTTCGTGAGATAGGTGTAATTGAGAAAAGCTATGCGGATGCCGTTTTTCTCTACAATTTTGATGATATCCTCATCCTTTTTATGCAGACCGATTGCAGTCACGTCCGGGTGCTCTGCAAAAAATGCATATGCGCTTGCAAGGCCGGCTTCGCCCTTATCAAATACGTGGTTCGTGGCAAGGGAAAATACGTCAAAGCCAAGCGCAATCATATCGCGCCCGCATTCCTGCGGCGAGTTAAAGAGCGGATAGGACGAAAGGCCCAGCGCGGTGCCGCCGAGGATGGTTTCCTGATTGATATAGGCAATATCTGCCGCAGCAATGTCATCTGCGACATATTCGTACATTGGCTTAAAGTCATAGCCGTTGCCGCCGGCGTATTCGCTTGCGCGCCAATATACGCTGTTGTGTATTAAATTGTCACCTGCGCCGTAGAAGGACACTCTGTTTTCCGGCGGTTCTGCCGGTGGCGCCGGCGTCGGATGCAGCGTCGGCACGGTTGTGTCTGTGCAGCTGCAAAGCAGAAAATACAGAATCGTCAGGAGCAGGCATATCATTTTTTTCATGGACTCACCTCTCGAATACTATAGCAGAAGATTTGACAAAAAGCAACAGTATTTTGGTTGACAGATAATTTCTACCGTACTATAATTAGGGAAGGAAGGGAGTCAGGACATCATGAATATGCAATTTGTAAAGAAAATGCCGACAGCGGATGAGGTTAAACGTGATTATCCCGTTACGGCGGAAATGAAAAAAATAAAGGAAGAGCGCGATGCGCAAATTTGTGATATTTTAAGCGGAAAGACGGATAAGCTGATTCTGGTCATCGGTCCGTGCTCGGCTGAACATGAGGACAGTGTCATTGATTATATCCACCGCCTTGCCGGTGTGGCAGAAAAGGTGAAGGATAAAATTTTTGTTATTCCGCGTATTTATACCAACAAGCCGCGTACGACGGGCGAGGGATACAAGGGGATGCTGCATCAGCCGGATCCGGAACGCGCGGAGGATATGCTCAGCGGACTGATTGCAATTCGCAAGCTGCATATGCGTGCCATTCGTGAAACGGGACTGACGAGCGCAGATGAAATGCTCTATCCGGAAAACCATACCTATCTTTCGGACATGCTTTCTTATGTTGCCGTGGGTGCGCGCTCTGTAGAGGACCAGAAGCATCGCCTGACCGCGAGTGGGTTAAATATTCCGGTCGGCATGAAAAATCCGACCAGCGGTGACATTGCCGTGATGATGAATTCCATTGTTGCGGCGCAGCACGCACATACCTTTATTTACGGCGGCTGGGAGGCAAAGAGTGCGGGAAATCCGTATGCGCATGCGATTTTACGCGGCTATGTGGACAAGCGCGGTGTGTCGATGCCGAACTATCATTATGAGGATCTGGTACACCTTTGTGAAAGCTACGGCGAGCGCCATCTGCAAAATCCGGCAGTGATTATTGATACCAACCATTCCAACTCCGGCAAGCAGCATTTAGAGCAGGTGCGTATTGCCAAGGAAGTGCTGCACAGCTGCCGACACAGTGCGGATGTGAAAAAGCTGGTGAAGGGTTTGATGATAGAAAGCTATATTGAAGACGGCGCACAAAAGCCGGACGGACATATATACGGAAAATCCATTACAGACCCATGCCTCGGCTGGGAAAAAACCGAACGCTTGATTCTGGATTTGGCAGAGCTGTTGTAAAAAAGAAAACCTTCGAAGAGATTGTCTCTTCGAAGGTTTTTTTAATTGAACTGGGAGTTGTACAGCGTGCTGTAGAAGCCGCCCTGCTGCATTAATTCATCATGGTTGCCCATTTCGGTGATTTTGCCGTTTTGCAGTACCATAATTTTGTCTGCGTTCTGGATGGTGGAAAGACGGTGCGCAATGACAAAGCATGTGCGCCCTTTCATCAGTTCTGCCATCGCTTCCTGAATTTTAATCTCCGTTCTGGAGTCAACGTTCGAGGTTGCCTCGTCCAGAATCAGCATTTCGGAGTTGGAAATCATCGCGCGGGCGATGGTGATGAGCTGGCGCTGACCTTTGGAGATGTTTACACCGTCATCCGACAAAATTGTGTCATAGCCGTTTGGCAGGCTTTCAATGTAGCTGTCGATGCGTGCCGCTTTTGCCGCCGCCTTGACTTCCTCCAGGGTGGCGCCTTCCTTGCCGTAGGCGATGTTGTCAAAAATACTGCCGTAGAACAGCCAGGTGTCCTGCAATACCATCGTATAGGCGTGGCGCAGGGACTTTCTTGTAATTTCGCGTTCGTCCGTGCCGTCCACGGTGATGATGCCGTCATTTACATCGTAGAAGCGCATTAAAAGACTGATAATTGTGGTTTTTCCGGCACCCGTCGGACCGACAATGGCAACTGTTTCGCCCGGATTTGCCTTAAAGGAAATGCCGTGCAGAATCGTTTTGTCCGGCACGTAGCCGAATACAACATCCTGAAACTCTACTTCGCCGTTTGTATCGGTCAGGGTGATTGCATTTGCACTGTCCGCCGGCTCCGGCTTTTCATCGATGATTCTGAACACACGCTCTGCCGCAGAAAAAGAGGATTGCAATTCATTTAAAATGTTGGCAAACTCGTTAATCGGTCCGGTGAATTTTCTGGAGTATTGCACGAACTGTGCCATGCCGCCGAGTGTGATGAAAAACAGCGTGCCTTCCGGGGCGGTACCGTTTTGTGAGAGCATATACAAAATGCCGCCGAACATCATAATCAAAGAAAGGGAGACGTTGTTAATCAGACCGATAAAGGGCATCATGCTCGAACCATAGTAGTCCGACTTATAGTAAGCATTCATAGCATCTGTATTACGCGTATTAAAGCGCTCACCGATTTCGTCCTCGCGCTCGTATGCCTGAATTGTGCGCAGACCGGTCAGCATTTCTTCTGCGTAACCGTTGAGCTCACCAAGCTTTATGGAGCGCGTTCTGAAGAGCGGGCGTACGCGCTTGGTCCGGATGCGCGTAAATACAATTGTTGCCGGCACGGTAATCGCAAAAACAAGAATCAGCGGCTTTGAAATGTTCCACATGAAAACAAGTGAGCCGATGACCGTATACAGGCTGGTCATAATTTGTACGAAATCGTGCGAAAGAGACATATTTAAGGTGTCAATATCGTAGGAAATATGACTGATGATTTCGCCCGTAGCATGCGTATCAAAATAGCCGACCGGCAATTGTGTAAGCTTTTCAAACAGCTGCTTGCGGATGCGA
>JAZSGM010000171.1:0-12904 GCA_045532715.1 Clostridia bacterium | reverse complement strand
GTTCATGTTAGATAAGGGCGATACCCGGTTGTAATACCCATGTATCGCCAATTTTTCTTGTCACATTCCTGTACGACAGCTATTCTGTATCAGTAATGCTCTCCTACTGTCATGCGTGCGTTTTTTAAATAGATTTTTTATATCATAATGCTTTTAAACGCATCCGAAGCAGCAAACTTTTGCGCTTCCGATGCCCGGACTGCAAGCAGCGGATGTTCGCTGTCCTTTGTAAACAAAAACTCCAGGCCTTTGTTCACCATGTTCTCGTCGACGCTCTTTTTATAAGTATCTGCCTGCGCAATAAACATCTCCTTATTAATCTCACTGCTCAGATGCGCCGTCCCGCCTGCAAGACGCATCATCGTTTCAATCACCGGTTCTGCACCACCACAGCAAATCACCGCGACTCTATCAGCAGAAAGCTCACTGCAACGCGCCCAATGGTAAAAGGCAAGCTCCAACGCACCATCCACCAAAGAAACGATGTCACCCATAAAGCCGCCCAAAAAACCCTTGCTATCCAAATATGCGCTGATTTCATTTAAACCTATCATACCACCACCCAAAACGATGTCGCCGACCGTATGATATAAGCCGTGCTTACATGCAATATGGCCACACTCATGCGCAAGGACAGCATACACCTCATCATCTTCCAGGCATTCAAACAAGCCGGAATGCAAAACAATCGTAAAGTGCTCGGCGCCATAGGTATAAGCATTCGGCGTTCTGTTTAATTCCAAAAAAAGCTCAGGCATATCTATGCCGATGCGGTTACAAATGCTTTGCACCATTCTATAAACCTTCGGCAGTTGCTTTTCTGTAATATGTATCTTAGATGACATATTGATAATTTCATTTTGCGTGTCATTCATAACAGAGATAATTTTCGAGCAAACTTTATCCAGTAACGGAATTTTTTCCAACGCCAATAGTGCCTCTTTATCCAAGCTGTGTATATAGTTTGTGCAGTCAACCGGCGTTGTTACCCTTAAGTTTTTCTCAATTACGGCTTCAAGTTGCATTTTAATCCCCCCAAAAAAGAAAACCAATTTCAATTTCATTATAGCAAACCATTTCCGGCTTTGCAAGACACATAGTCAAAAAACCGCAATGCCCATAAAATGCATTGCGGCTTTTCATTTTCTTGTTTTAGTTATTCTGTTCACATTTACCGGAGGCAATGCGGTGGCTGAAAAATTCATCTTTGTCTATACCGTCCAGCTTTGGTGCATCCAAGAAAGAAACCTTACAGGTATTCTCCGTATTGTGCAGCTCCAGTACGTGAATTGTATTTTCCTCGCGCAAAAGCTCGCCCGGAACATACAATGTTTCTTGCGGGCCGACCTCCCAATATCTGCCGAGGTTAAAGCCGTTAATCCACACATTGCCCTTGTGCAGCTTTGTCATATCCACAAAAGTATCTACGCCCGGTGTTGCTTTAAACGTGCCCTTGAAGAGCGCCGGTCTGTTTGCCTGTGCGCCGTTATCGAATGTAGCGACATCCGGATTTTTCATCGGCAGACTGTAATTCTCGAAGCCCATTTTTATGGAATAGTTGTATGCCAAAAGCTCTCCATCTTCACCAAGCAGCTCAATCTTTACAAATTTGCAAATACCCTTTTTATCGGTGTGCATTGCGTTGCCGTAATTCACGCGCCCCATATTCTCAACTAAAATGTCAAGCTGCATACCCTGCGGCGGTATAAAGAAGGTAATCGGCTCGCCTTTTCTGTCACGCATATAACAGCCGAGGTATTCTCCGTTACCGTATACCAACGCTCTGTCGTGCAAACCTTCAATCACAAGCATACGCTTAATACTGCTGTCACTATAGTAATCCAGATGCGTTGAATATAAAATAAAGCCGTAATCCTGACCGAGCACGTCCATTGTCAGCGGTCTGCCGGATTTGCAATGCTTTGTGCAAAGATTTTCTGCCTGCGAAAGCACATCTGCCGATTGTATGAGTTCAATTTCACCGATTGACTGCGTCGGTACCTTGCTTGTCAGCGACATTTCATCGCTGCCGGTAAAATCAAAGCCGTGACTTTCCATATAGTCGCGCAGAATTTGCTTGCAGAGGAAATATTTTTCCGTCGGCTCACCGTATTCCGTTACGGGCGCATCCACATCATAGCTCGTGCCGAACGGAATATATATATTGCCCATATCCTGCACGCCGCAATTGTATTTGCCCTCCAGTGCACCGTTCATAAAGCCATAGTTCGTGCCGCCGCAAAACATATAGAAGTTTACATAGGCTCCCATATCCAGGATTTCCTTATAATGCTCTGCAACCGTTTGCGGTGTCTGACGCGCAAAGTAGCCCCCTTGCTGAATACCTCTGCCTGCCCAGAATTCCGCAACATAAATCGGCTTGTCCGGCTGATATGCACGAATCGCTTCTGCCAGCTCGTCATTTAAAGCATGGACGTCAATGCCCGTCCAGTACTCCTTACGCGAACCGGTATCCAGCTTAAAGCCCTCACGTGCATTCGCTGTAAACAGCGGCACATCCACACCAAGCTCCCGCATCAAATCGCCTGTCCAACGGATATACTCTATATCATCGCCGAAGCTGCCGTATTCATTTTCCACCGCAACTGCAATAATCGGACCGCCGTTGGTGCTTAAATACGGAACGAACTCCTTTGCAAGGCGTGTATAATAGGTTTTCGCACACTCTAAAAAGGCAGCATCGCATGAACGCAGACACATATTCGGTATCTGCTGCAGCCAATGCGGCAGGCCGCCGAATTCCCATTCGGAGCACATATAAACACTCGGACGCAGAAGCACCTTCAGTCCAATTTCATCACACAGCTGCAAAAATGCGCCTAAATCCAAATTGTCCTCAAAATGAAATTCACCGCGCTCCGGCTCGTGCAAATCCCACGGTACATAAGTTTGCAGGGTTGTCAGGCCAAAGTCCTTCATCAGTTGAAGTCTTCTTTTCCAGCCTTCCTTGAAAAATCGGAAATAATGCATATCTCCGGATGCAAGGTAAAACGGCTCAGCGCCGAAAAACAGTCCGTCTTTACGGATTTCTAACTTTTTACCCATTTTTCTTTCGTCCTTTCCTTATTTATATTACTAATTTGAGTATATCGCACTACCGATTCGGTTTCAATAGAATTTCTTGTGTAAAATATGGAAAATACTGCGCCCCGCTTGACATATTTTTCACGTAAGCTTATACTAAAAAATGGTGATGAAGTATGAATTTAATACAAGCACACATCTACAGAGGTGACAGTATACCGCCTGAAGCACACACAAAACCGCTGTTTATCAGCAGCTGCGGGCATTATGTCGAGCTCGATCGGGCGCTGGGTGCAATTCGTCCTGAAGGCAGAAGTGATTATCAGCTCCTTTTTGTAACGAAGGGCTATATATATGTAAAAAACTGCGATGGAAGCGAAACGCCTATCGGTGCCGGCAGCATTGCAGTATTTAAACCCGGCATGCGCCAGGTGTACTTGTGCAATCCGAAAGAAAATACAAGCTATTATTGGGTACACTTCGGCGGTACGCAAGCGGAAAGTTTACTTAAACAGGTCGGTCTGTCCGAAAAGTTTTGCTACACAAATATAATTTTTGAAGAAAACCTTTCTGCTGTTTATAATATGATTTCGGAAATCCGCCTCAAGCGGAAAAACTACGAGCTGCAATGCTGTTTACATTTTTGTAATATGCTGAACAACATTTACCGTGATAACAGCGGTGCTTCCACCTCCGACAGCGATATTATGCGCCTGATGCCGGCGCTCAACGCGATGGAGCGGCAAATGCAAACACCGCATACCATAGAGGGTTACGCAAAAATGTGCTCCATGAGCAGTTGCCACTTTATGCACGTTTTCAAAAAATGTACCGGATTTACCGCCATGCAGTATAAAAACCGCTTAACTATGGAGCGCGCAAAATACCTTTTGACACATTCGTCTATGTCTGTCAACGAAATTGCTTTAGCCGTCGGCTTTGAAGACAGCGCCTATTTTTCGAAAAAATTCCGAAGCTATTTCGGCTTTTCACCCGGCAAATGCCGCAAAGCATAGTTTGACCTTTTCGCATTTCTGTAATATAGTTTGACCTTTTCGCATTTCTGTAATATAATATAAAGAAACAGGAGGTATATACATATGCTTACAAAAAGAATTCAGTTAGATGAAAAAAACGAAAATGTATATTTAGATATTTATGTTGCAAATCCGATGGAAAACTTCGTGCGAGACGCCATTTTGATATTACCGGGTGGCGGTTATAAGAATCTTTCTCCCCGCGAAGGTGAACCGATTGCGCTGGCTTTTATGGCGCAGGGCTACAATGCTTTTGTATTAAACTATTCCGTGAACCATCAAAAGCATTTCCCCGGCCAGCTCATTGAAGCATCCCTTGCAATGGCACATATAAAGGACCACGCAGAGGAATATAACATAAACCCGGAACGCGTTTTTGTTACCGGCTTTTCCGCCGGCGGACATTTGGCAGGCAGCTTGGGTATTTTGTGGCACCTGCCGGAAATTTACGAAGCAACCGGCATAGAATACGGCTACAACAAGCCTGCAGGTATGATGCTCGGCTATGCATTGGTTTCCGGCAACGAGGAATACGGTCATAAGCGATGCTTCCACAATTTGTTTGGTGACGATGCAGATCCGGCAGTATTTGAACGTGCTGAATTGGATAAGCACGTAGACGAAAGAAGTGTACCACTCTTTATTATGCATACGGCAAACGATGCCGTGGTACCGGTCAGAAATGCACTTGTACTGGCTGAGGCATATGCAAAGCTCGGCAAGCCGTTTGAAATGCACATCTATCCGGATGCAGCACATGGTGTTGCACTTGCAAACCGTATTACAAACGGCAACCGCGCACAGGATTGGGATCGTCCGCAGATTGAAAGATGGATTCAAGATGCTGTGATCTGGGCAAAAAATATATAGTATTAAAAAATCCCTCAATGAGGGATTTTTTAATGTACCGAAGAACCTTTATATTATCGGTTGCATCCTTTATAAACATATGATATACTGAAACGGAACTTTCAGACAAAATAAGCGTCTAAATTATGTGAAAATACAATTCAAAGGAGAATATTATGAAAAAGATTTTAGCACTGTTACTTACTGCATGCCTGCTGATTTCCCCGCTTGGCGTATTTGCATACGACAGCACCGAGGCGGAGCTGAAGGCAAACACATTAAACACCCTCGGCCTTTTCAAGGGTACGGACAAGGGCTATGAGCTTGAAAAACCGCTCACGCGTTTAGAAGCACTGATTATGCTGATTCGTCTTTCGGGCAACGAGCTGAATGCGCTCTATCCGGAAGAAGAGCTTGCGCATCCGTTCACGGATGCCCCGGATTGGGAAGGCGCAGAAAACTATATGGCATACGGTTACCACAACAAGATTACCGCAGGTGTTTCCGAAACGGAATTTGCACCGGACGCGGAAGCCTCACTGCAGATGTTTGTAACCTTTGTGCTTCGTGCGCTCGGTTATGAGGATGCGGTATGGGAAAACTGGGAAACCCTTGGTACTGCGGCAGGTATTATTTCCGCTGCTACGGACAGAACAAGCTTCCTGCGCGGAGATGCTGCAATTATTTCCAGAGCAGCACTTGACGCAAAGATGAACAATTCAGATGTAACCTTAAAGGATAAGCTGATTGAAGAAGGCATCCTCAACGCATTTACACTTTCAATTGCACAGGTTACCGAAGGGAAAGCCGTTACACCGGAAAGCCCGATTTCCGACATTCTGGCAAAGCTGTATGCCGGCGTAAAGGATATTTATCCGCAAGGCCTGATGACAATGGAATTTAAAGTAGAAGACGGCAAATACTTTGTTGCGGGAGAAGAATCCGAAAAGGCAGACTTTATTTCCTTCCTTGCAGGCTTTATCGGCGCCGATGCTGAAAAAATCGGTGTTACCGAAGCCATCGTTTGCGAACCGATGATGAGCTCCAACGCACACTCTGTCGCAGTTGTACGTGTAAAGGACGGCACAGACATCGAAATGGCGAAAGCCGAAATCAAAAAAAACGTAGATCCGAGAAAATGGATTTGCGTTGGTGTCAACCCGAAAAATGTAATGGTTGAAAACATTGGTAACCTTATTGCACTCATCATGGACAATAACGTAGGCAATCAGATGAGCGCAAATTTCAGAAGCATGGACACGTCTTTGATTGTACCGGCTGAAAACGGCTATATGCATATTGACGGTCGCTACATTGAAGCAGGCGATGCTTATAACAAGGCATCTGCACAAAAATTTGCGGAAAAATTCACCGCTTTAAAAGAAGCACATTTTGCGGAAAACAAAACCTACTTTGCAACCATTCCGGAAAAGAGCTTCTATGTAAAAGACAAAACCGTACATTACTTAAATCACAACAGTATTTCTGCAGATTTGAGTGATATGCTCTATGACTGGACAGAGATTGACATTGCAGACGCACTGACAATTGAAGATTTCTACACCACAGACCGCCATTGGAAGCAGGAAAGCCTGTTTGGTGTAATGGATAAATTTGCATCGGCAATGAACTTTACCGTAAGTCCGGATGCTTACACAGAAACAACCGTTGAAGGCTATACCGGCGATTATGCAAAGGATATTGCAGGTCTGCCGGCAGAAAAGCTGACCTACCTTGTAAGTGACGTAATTACTGCTGCTACGGTTGAAGATTTCCAGAACAAGAAAGCAACCACTGTATATAACGAAGAAAAGCTCAACTCTGCAATTCCGTACGATGTATTTCTGTCCGGTGCAACACCGCTGACAGTCATCACCAACCCGAATGCAGCCGAAACCCGTGAGCTTGTCATTTTCAGAGATTCCTTCGGCAGCAGTATCGCACCGCTCTTCATTGAAGCATATTCAAAGATTACATTGGTTGACCTACGTTATATGAACAGTACACTTTTAAAACAATTTGTAAAGTTTGATCAAGCGGAAGTTCTCGTTTTATTAAGTGATGCAATTGTTAACAACAGTACAATTTTAAAGTAAACCGGTCAAAAGAAGCGTTCTGGGAACAGAACGCTTCTTTTTATATAAAAACTCAAACTACATCTATATATTTCTTAATCACCGCTGCCCCATCCGAGATTTTCATGCTGCGTATTTTCTGTCTGAGCGGTAAAATCATCGGCGGAGATACAGACAATTCATCTATACCGATAGCAAGGAAAAATTCCGTCAGATCAAGATCAGCACCAAGCTCGCCGCAAATTCCGACCCACACACCGTTTTTATGCGCATTTTCCGTTACGGTTTTCATCAGGCGCAGCAACGCCGGATGGTGTATATCAATAAACGGCTCCAACACGGAATTTTGACGGTCTGCTGCCAGAACATACTGTGTTAAATCGTTTGTACCGATACTGAAAAAATCCACATGCTTTGCAAGCACATCACTGATCACAGCCGCAGCCGGCGTTTCAATCATAATGCCGAAGGCCACATTGTCCGCATATGCAATACGGTCTGCAGTCAGCTCTGCCTTAACCTCAGCAATAATATCTTTAACACGCAAAACCTCATCCACGGAAGCAATCATCGGCACCATAACTGCAATGCTGCCGAACGCCGATGCTCGGTAAATGGCGCGCAGCTGTGTCTTAAATAAATCCGGTCTGTTCAGGCAAATGCGAACAGCACGGTAACCGAGCGCCGGATTTTCCTCCGCTTCCAATCCCAGATAATCCGCTTTTTTATCTGCACCAATATCCAGCGTACGGATAATCACCGGGCGACCGGCCATACTCTGTGCTATCGTACGGTATGCATTAAACTGCGTCTGCTCGTCAGGCGCTTCTTTTCTGCCGATATATAAAAATTCACTGCGCAAAAGTCCGATGCCGCCGGCATCATTTTGCAGCGCCTGCGCTGCATCTCCGGCATTGCCGATATTGGCATACAGTTTGACTTCCCGACCGTCTAAGGTTTTGTTTTCCAGACCTTTCAAGGTTTTTAATAAGTTTTGCTTTTCTGTTTCTGCCTGCAGACGTGCATTTAGCTTTTTATAGGTTCGCTCATCCGGCTCTACATAAATTTTTCCTTCAAACCCATCAACAATTATTTTTTGCCCCGACAGAAGTGCAAGCACCTGATTACCGGCACCGATAATGGCAGGAATATTCATTGTACGTGCTAAAATAGCCGTATGTGAATTTTTAGAGCCTTTCGCCGTTACAAATGCCAATACCTTTTCACGGTCAAGCTGTACGGTTTCACTCGGCGCAAGGTCATCAGCAACAATAACGGAAGGCATTTGCAAACTTTCACCACTTTGCGCACCTGTAAGCACACCTATCAGTCTTTCCGAAACATCTCTTACATCTGCTGCACGTTCACGCATATAAGGATCGTCCATACCGGAAAACAAATTTGCAAAATTATCTGCCGTCACGCCGACTGCATATTCTGCATTTGCATTTTGTGTGCGTATAATATGTGTGATGGAACCGCAATAATCCGCATCCTCCAGCATCATTGCATGAATGTTAAATATTTCTGCGTTTTCCGCACCAACACGCAGCTGCGCTTTTTCATGTAAATCATGAAGCTGCGCCTGCGCCTTTTTTCTTGCATCTTCAAAACGATTTATTTCTGCCACAGTATCTTCTACACGCATAAGTGCAATCGTCTGTGTTTTTCTTGTAAACAAATACACCGGTCCAATGGCAATGCCGCCGAATACACTTTGTCCTTCAATAGTATACATAAGCTTCTCCTTACAAATGTTCTTCAAATAAAGACTGCAAAGCACTGCACGCCGCCTGTGCATCCGCACCGTCACAAATTACACACACGCTGTCGCCCCCCTTTGCAGATAGCCCCATTACGGAAAATAAGCCCTTTGCATCCGCTTCTTTTGCACCTACCTTCAATGTGATTTTACATTCATATTTTTTTGCTTCATTCACAACTAAACCTGCAGGTCGTGCATGTATTCCGGTGTCATGCTTTAAAATATAAGTAAACTGATGCATAATTAAAATCCTTTCTTCTTAAATTTTGTATCAGCATTATTTTTATCCGTGGGGAAAATTTTATACAAAAAAATCCCCTCCGTTGAAGGGGATTTTTTTAATCTTTATTTTTTAATAATCTCTGAAAAGATTTGCATTGAAAAAATATCTTTTAATACAAACACTTTTGCATTGTCATACGGCTTAGAAAGCGCAATTGTCTTTGGAAGTACCGTTTTTCCGGAAACGGAAATTGTCGCAATCTTAATTTCTGCAGTTTTTCCGTTCAAAGTTGTTGCAACCACCAAAAGTCCGGTTTTCGCCACATTGCTGTTATTGATAATCTGCATTGTGACTTTTTCTTTTTCTAAAGCAACCTCTTGAATCGTCACACCGAACGGCTCTTTTCCGATTTCAGACTGCAAGCCGATTTTATCAAAATCAATTGCCTGAAATGCAGGAACGGTTTTTTGAATCGATGCAAGACCATCCTCCGTCAGCGTAAAGTCCGTGCCGTACCTTTTAAAGAAGCTTTGCGCCTCTTGTGTGGTATATATGCCCGTTACGCTCCCTTCCGCCTCGTGGTAGTTTGCAGTATCCTTATACTCTATCGGCGTAAGCGTATCGATTAAAATATTGTTTTTCATCACATTTGTATTGATAAGCAAATCAGCATGTTCGGCTGCCGCATTTAAAAGATTCGTATTGTATTTTATATTGCTTACACTCGGATCATATACGCTTACAAGATATTTCTTCTGCTCGGGTGTAAACAGCGTCCAATATGCGCCAAATTGACCTGCATATTTTTCCTGCCAAACTTTATTTTCAAAGAAATTTAATTTGCTGTTGCTGAGTCTGTCCCAATAAATTGCCGAACCACCTTCGCCGTCTGCATTATACTCGGCACCAAGCTCGTACACATTATACTGACGCAGCCACCAGATATCCTGCAAAGTCTTTCCGTTATAACCTGTTCTCCACGATCCAAAGTATGCTGCCGTATGGCCACCGATGAAAATGTTGTTTTCCCAAACACCGTACTGACCGCCGTTGGCCTTAATAGAAGAATATGTATTGATTGTTTCATTTGGCTTACTTTGATAGAATATATTGCCGTACGCATACGGACCGGACGAGCCGTCATCGTGGAACAGCGCCTGCTGACCTGTTCTTTTACATTCCTGACCCGTACTTTCCTGCTCACGGATACCTATATCATTACCGATATCGTGGAAATAATTTTCAATCACTTTAAATCCGAGTAATGTAATATCTCTGCCCCAGGTAACGGCACCAGCATCCGAAGACATCGTTACGGCATTGTAAATCTCATTACGCTTGATCAGTATGTCATTACAGTCTGTCACACGAATTACATATGCAGTTCCGTTATAAATCTCATTATTGGAGATTTCCGTACCAACGCTATCTAAAATATAAATTGCCGGCGACTGCGATACTTTATAAACAACATCCGTATCATGGATTTTGTTATTTAAAATTTTGCTTTCGCCGCTTGTTAAAGTTGCCCGGTCTCCGCTGCCGGTTAAATGAATACCGCCGGTAGCCGTATAACCTGCAAGGTCATAAATATGATTATTCTGAATTAAAGTATGATGACCGCTCAGTGTTACTGCCGTTGCACTTGTGTGCGCAAGCTCACAACCGTCAAGTGTAAAATAATCCGTATTCTCGGCATCTATAATCTTATTACCCGTATAACCGAAATTTAAATTTTTAAATGTAATATAGTCACAATCCGTCATCTTAATCATCGTATCTTTAAACGTACTGATTTCGATTCTGGCATTTTTCAAGTCGCCGTTCGGCATAAAATAGAGAATACCGTTTTTCTCATCAATATAAGATTCACCCGGTACATCTATTTCTTCAAATACGTTTGTAAAGTAGAAATAGCTTCTGCCGATTGCCATTTCACCTGAACGATTTTTATCAAAAACAATGCGCTGATTTGCCGGATCAAAATTTTTTACGCGTATATGATTATATTCCCATTGCTGCAACAATGTACCTGCGATATAAATATCACGGTCTTTGGTATTCCACTTGCTTGTTCTGGACAGAGGTGCATCATTATCATAATAAGTTATATCATAAAAACCGTCTGCTGTCGATGTTTCTTCGTTATTGACCTCCTTTAACGGAATATAGACATCTCCTGCATTCGGATACTGTGCTTCCGTGAGTGCCTGACCGTTAATATACACACGCAACGGCTGATATCCGCTTTTTCCGTAGCCATAAATAGCAGGCATTTCCGGAATTTTAATACCCTCCGCCTTTAAATCAATTTTATAAAGATTTTTTTGTGCTTCAGTGCTGATCAGCATATTTAAAATTTCCGGTTCTGTTACCTTGACAGCTTTATCTGCACTTAAAGTTTTACTGCCTTTAAAATTCACCGGTCCATTACCGTAGGCTTCATATGTAATCGGATATTCTTTACTACCACTGTCTGCTGCTGTAAATTCAACCGATGAATCAATTTTATAGTCACCTGCTAAAATTTTAACGCTATAGGCTTGGTTCGGATTTTTTTGTTTTGCAAGTCTTACAATATATTTCGCATAATCCAGACTTGTAAATGCAGTTTGCGGTGTAGTGCCATCATTTAAATTATTGCCGTTCGGCGCAACATAGTATGTATTTGCATACACAATATTATTGATTGTATAGAACTTAATATTGGATGCATCCTCAGTCGATTTTACTTCTAAAATATCACCGTCTGCAACTATGCCATTATTTTGTACCTTAGCTTCATAGTCACTATAAAGTGTCGCAATTGATAACATCGATGTTTTTATATTCGATTCAAATTCTTCTGCAGAAACATTTTCAAAATCACCTAAGATTACATTATCAAATACAGTGTATGTATTCGAATAAACGCCCAGCTCTCTGTATAAAGAAATATTATCAATCAAAAGCGATGTGTTTTTTGCCTTATCGGTATAAATATCTGCATTATTTATACCGTTTTCAAAACTGTTTTTATACGGCAAACAATTTTCACAAACTAATACATTATTTACATATATATCTTGTTTGTTTTCAAATGCATTTATAATTACACGAAGTGTATGCCATTTTTTATACGGAATATAGTCGCTTATTTTATACTTTGCAGTACCTTCCTCATCTCTTGTAGCTACACGAATTTTATAACCGTTCACACCTGAATCCCATAAGGTTATTAAACCAATAGTCGTATCATCTTTATTCAAACGAAGCAGCTTTATTTCATTTGAACTTTCCGAAATAATATCCTCCAGACGAAAATTCATTTCATATGTAAATTCACCGGTATACAGCATATTAAAATTAATCTTCACCTTGGATGCCGCAGATGTACTGCTCATCAGTGCACCGTAGGCTGTATCCATACTGACACCTTCTCCGTTAACCGGACGCGCCACATAAGAAAACGTGCCATTATTTATTATCACATTTCCAGATGCCGTATCGAAATTTTCTGTAAATAAAACTTCAGTTATTTTATTTGTTTCGGATGCGGCAAAGCTGACTGCCGAAAAACAGCTCAGCAGCATAATTATAACTAAAAATAATGAAATAAGCCTTTTCATATTTCCTCCTTAATATTCGTAATCGGCAACACATCTGCCAATATTTACGGCGCGAATATAAGTAGCAACCTTTAGATGTTCCTCATTTTTCTGATATGCATCCAAATCTTCTCTCTTATTAAAATCCGTTACAAGGCAAACATCATATGCCATTTCACTACTGTTAAAATTAATACCAACCTGCAGATTTACGATTTCATCAATCAGTGCAGGTAAAGTTTCTAAAGAATTTTTTATTTTTTCCGCAATTTCATTTTTTTTAAGTCCTTCATACTCCTCCGGCAACTTCCACATTACAATAT
>JAZSGM010000192.1:0-28156 GCA_045532715.1 Clostridia bacterium | reverse complement strand
GCACAAATAGTTCAAAGCGACGGATCTGCGTAGTTTGAGTTTGGATCCATACCGGCATTCGGGTCTGTGCCACCAAAAATATCTTCCAATACACCGGTAACGAAAGAATAAATGGTGTTCTTAAAAATCAGTGCAATCGATACTAAAACCGCAACAATAATTACGATTTCAACAGTACCCATACCGTTTTCATCTTTCAAAAAGTTTTTTACTGTGTTTAACATTTTACATTCCTCCCATTTTTTAATTAACCGCCCATTATCATGAGCACAGCCGGCGTCGCTACTATTACTAGTATTCCAACAAGCATCATCATAAGCGGGAATAAAATCTTGGTCGACGCCTCTTCACCAAGTCTTTTTGCAACCGCCTTTCGCATTTCCCAACACTCGGTACCCTGAGCCTTGAGAACCGGGATGACCTCCGCCCCTCCTTTCTTAAGATTTAAAATAATAACGGAAACAAACTTAATTACTTCCTTTATTTTACATCTTCTGCCAAACTCCTCATAAGCAACCACTTCAGGTTTACCAGCCTGAATTTCCGCATAAGCATATGCCATTTCTTCGTATAACGGATTGTTCTTTTTATTATCAAGAATAATCTTTTCCCAAGCTTTCGAAATGGTCATTCCGGCATTAACCAACAAAGTTAATGTATTAATAAATTCCGGAAACTCTAACTGGATTTGCATTCTTCTGTTTTCAATTTGTTTGTTTAAATCATTATCCAACATAAAAGGCAATGCCAGCATCGCCGCACACGCCACAATCGAAAACAAAAAGCCATTTACTGTATCACCCTGCAAAGACATAATCAACCCAAGGAGCGCAGAAATCGTTGCCAAGGAAATACTGGTTGCAATTTTATTTGCGACATGAATCTGATAGTAATAATCAACATACTTCAAGCCTTTAATCTCACCAATTTTTGCCTTTGTCGCCATGTTGTATTTGTATAGCGTCGCATTTAATTTCTTAGGCACATAGCGTTGCAATAGATCTTGATCACACAAATACAGCCCAATCGGTATTAACTGTATTAACTTATATTCGTCCTTATCCAAACCTTCAATATACTCATCATAGACATCTTTAGATTTGAAATATGCATATAAAAACGTTCCGCCAAACGCAGCGAATACAATAATCGAAAGAATCGCTGAAACAATCCACATAATAATTACACCTCAATTTTCATGATCTTCGTTCCGACAAAATATGCTGCCACAAACAATGCTACGGCAAACGTTACTGCAATTCTTCCTGATATTTCGGTAAAAACAGCTTCCATGTACCCGCCAGTCATATAAGTCAGTACAAGCATCATTAAAATCGGCATAATCATCAGCACTTTAAACTCAAATTTTTTGCCGGAAATCAATGTTTCAATCTCTTGTTTTACTTCAATTTTTTCACCGATTGTTTGCGAAGTCGAACGTATAATCTGAATGATATCGCCACCTGTTCTTTTACAAGTCACAAAAACATCCACAAAATTTTCAATATCTTCAAGATGTGCGCGTTCGGCGAATTGTGCAAACATGTCTTCAACCGTTTCATTCATTTCTATACCTCTGATGATATAGGTCATTTCTCTTATAATATCCGTATCTTCATCAGGATAAATAATTCTTAAGTCCTTTACGCACTCCTTTATACCCATTTCCACCGAACGTCCTGCAGTTAAAGAAGACGATAAAGAATAAAGCATATCTTTAAATTGAACCGTTAAATCTCTTTTTCGCTTTTCAATAATCTGCTTTACTCTCATTTTTGGCCATTTGACAGAAAGCAACGCCAACAGTGCAGAAATAATAATGCTCTTATAAAAAATGTATCCTAACACAAATAAAGCTATCGCTGCAATGGCAATGTTGAGGATTTTTTCTTCCTTGCCCATCACATAAACGTCATAGTCAATCAGGCCGTCTTCGCGTTCAACCATTTCCGGTTCTTCCTTCTTTTTAAACAATCCCATGGTAGCTTTCCCTCCTTATACTACTGTAGATAAGCCGGCTGCCGCAAGCTTTTGCGTCTTCTGCATTGCATTTTCCGTCCTCTGCAGGGAACCGATGATTTTATGATTTTCATCTTCGCCGGTTTCCACAAATTTATAAATCGGATTCAGTAAAATTTCGCCTTTTTCAAAGCCGATAACCTCTGAAATTTCCATCGTTCTTCTCGACTTATCTCTCAGACGCGACAGCTGGATAATAATATCCACCGCAGAAGCAATCTGCTGACGGATTGCTTCAAGCGGAATCTGTGCACCCGTCAAAACCATGGTTTCCAGACGCGACAGCATATCCTTTGTAGAGTTCGCATGGCCCGTGGAAAGGGAGCCGTCATGGCCCGTATTCATGGCCTGCAGCATATCCAATGCCTCCGCGCCACGCACCTCGCCGACAACGATGCGTTCCGGACGCATACGAAGCGACGACTTAATCAGGTCACGAATCGTAATTTCACCCTTGCCTTCCATGTTGGCATTACGCGTCTCCAATCTGACAAGGTTGTCTACACCGCGAATCTGCAATTCGGCAGAGTCCTCGATGGTAATAACACGTTCGTCATGCGGAATAAAGTTGGACATTGCATTGAGAAATGTTGTTTTACCGGAACCGGTACCGCCGCTGATAAAGATGTTATACTTTGCTTTAACGCAGCGCTCCAGAAACTCCGCAACCTCCGGCGTAATAGACTTGTACGCAATCAGCTGCTGTACCGTCATCGGATTTTCCGGGAACTTACGAATGGTCACCGTAGGGCCGTTTAGTGCAATCGGCGGCAAAACAACGTTTACACGCGAGCCGTCCTGCAAACGCGCGTCAACAATCGGTGTCGATTCGTTTACGGTTCTGTTTACCTTTGCAACGATATTCTGGATAACATTTTCAAGCTTTTCATTGCTGCCGAAGCTCACATTCTTTTTAAACAGCTTACCGTCCTGCTCTATAAACACATCATCCGGACCATTAATCATAATTTCCGTCACGGACGGATCATCTACCAGCGGCTGTAAAACGTCCAGACCGCGCATAGAGTTGAAAACGCCATCCATCACTTCTTTTTTCTCAAGCAGCGTCAGATACTTTTCCTGAGACTTTTCTGCAATGATTGCAGATATGACTTCCCTGATTTCATCATCAGTCAGGTCGCGCGTTAAATCCAGTCTGTCCGATACCTGAGCACGCACCTCTTTTATGTACTCGGTCATATTCTCAATCACAGTTGTTCACCGTCCTATATATTATTCACAATCGCGCCCAGCGCCTGCACCGTGGCATTGCCGGAATGCAACAAATTCTTTAAGTCTGCAAACACCGGCGACAATGCAACACTCGCCTTAATTTCAACCGTATTGGCTACACCGCTGCTCTGCACATAAGCATTGCTCTGCGGGCTGACCTTATTGAGCACCGGATAAGTCTTATCCTTAATGCTCTTCAGTTCATCGTACATACTGAGCTCCTTGACATACAGCTTCATCTTGGCAATGGACAGACTCTCCGGTGTAAACGGCACAAAGATTCTGTCCATTGTATCAAGAATCTTAATCTTGTCTTTGCTGAATTCAGAATCAAAATCAACTACGACAACGTCAAACTCACCTAAAGTTTCGTATTCCTTCATCAGCTTAACAAACTCGTCCGTCGTCAGCTCATTGATTTCAAGCGAGCTTTCGGACGGATTGATGTACGAAAGATTATTGCCATCCGTATATTTATTGGAAATAATCTTTAAGCCGACATTGGCACCCTTAGTCTTAACGGCAAGGTACAAATCCGACAGACTGCCGCTCGGTCCCTCGCAAAGCACCTCGGTAGTCGAATTGAGCTTTTCTGCGTTAAAATAAAAAACACGTTTACCCTGCGCTGCCAAAGCATAAGCCGTACCAAGTGCCAGGGTTGTTTTACCGCTGCCGCCGACCGGCGAGAAAAAGCCAATCAGCTTCGTTTCCTTGTCGCCAAGCGAAACCGCCTCAATATGTCCGGTCTTTTCAGCATAAATCAGCAAAATATCGCTGATAAACTTGTCTGCCTTCTGGTACTTATTTACGCTATCAAACTCCGTCAGCTCCGTAAACGTTCCGTCAGATAACAATATTTTAGCAGGCACATCCGCCACACTGATGGTGCCATCCATTAAATCCTCCGTAAAAGCAATCACATCAACCTTGTTGCTCTTATCGCCGATAAATTTAATCAGACTTTCCTTCGTCGTAAAGGAAAACACCTCAAATGTGTTCACATGCTCAATCAGATAATTGGCAAGATGATTCAAATACAGTTCATCCGAATCTGCGATAACAATATTAATTTTAGCCATAATGTACCTTCTTTCCAGATAAAATCCTTACATTATAATAATCAAAGCAACACTTTCTTTTTCCGCATATTCCGCATAATCTCTCCTGAAATTTTCTCTTGATGCCCCATAAAACACTTGCCTGAAAAGAAAATGCCTCCCGAATATATATGTATTATACAGTAAAAGAAAATATTGCTCATATAAATACTTGCATAAACTATATCATTGAATATGAAATTTGTCAATAATTTGTAACAATTTTTAAGAAAATGTGAACTCCTGTAAAAAAATCCGGAAATGCGCGAAAACAATGTGTTCTCCCAAACAAAAAAGCACCCACTGCAGGGATGCTTTTGTTGTTTTGGTAAGAACGATATGATTTTACTGTCAGGAGAAGGAGGGATACTCTGCGCCTCTCGTTTTTCCGACCGCTGTCAGCGGTGCCCGAAAAAACTTCGCTGCTCGAGACTCCACAGTCCGCGCGCCGTTGGCTTGCGGCTGCTCCGACGCACCCTCTGCTCGGGTTCGATTCCGACTTCGCAGACAAAACAAAAAGGACTGCGAATGCAGTCCATTTTGTTTTGGCGGAGAACTTAAGGTTTATATAAATACACTTTTGGTTTTAAGGAATAGTGAATGGGTAAAAAGTAAAAACTGACAAGTCGAAACTTGTCAGTTTTTGGCGGAGAAGGAGCGTCGCCATTCATATGCACAATTCCACGCAAACCCTTGATACGACCGGGTTTGCGTGGATTTCTCTTTATACATGTACGCATTTCAGCTTTATTTGTATCCGTCGAATTCATCTGTTCTCTCCGACATAGCTTACCTGATGCGTTTTGTGTGTAATAACAATTTGGGTGTCGCTTAAAAATCTTGCGGCAAATGGCATATTTTCCGGAATGCCTAATTTCTTTAAACACATCCAGTTAAAATATACAGCATCGCCGTCAACCTCATCGCCGATAATATTGATTTCGCTTACCGTGCCTGCCTGAATCTCCGCCTTAATATAGCGGATATTGCGCGCAGAGTCTGCAAAAAACAAATCAATAGAAACAGTAGCGGTGCGATTGGTCATATTCAAAATTGTAAAGACAAAATCCGCTTCGTTTGCCGTGGAAAGACCGGAAAACACCCAGGTGCACGAGCCACAACTGTCCTTACCTGCAAGAAATTTGCGCTCCAGCTCCTTTTGTGCATAGTCCGGCGCAGTATACGGCAGGGGGATTACGCTTTTTCCGTCGCCCGTAATCAGCTCACGAATACCTGCATCTTTCATCAGATACTCTGCGCTTTCTTTAAAAGAGCAAAACGCGGTAAAGGCATTGTAATCCGAAACCGGCATCAGTGCAACCTGCGGCTTTATAATCTCATAGCCACGGATTTCCGCTTCTGCACTTCCACAACTAAAGCCGTGGTGCGGCACCTGCAAAATATCCGATTTTAAGTATGCACCGTGCTTTTCAGGTAGCTTGGCATATTCAAACGAGCCGTCTGCCGCCCACAAAATCACCTGACCGCCCAGCTCCATACGCATAAGGACGGAGGTTGCATTTAAGTTGTCGGTTACATGCATCGTATCGTCCATCGAGGCGAGAATTTCGCATTTCGCATCACCAATTTGATAGGTCTGTCCGGTGTGTGTCATATACGCGGGGATGCCGAGCTCGCCGATGCGTTTATGCAGCATCGGAATCATCTCTACATTGCTGATAAAACCGGGGATACGCTTATCTGTATTTTGCTGTGCAGGATAATGCTCCAAATCATCACCGCGCGGGAAATTAAACAACAGCTTTTCAATAACTACGCGATCTTTGTAAGCATCCACGAATGGCAGAAAGCAACGAAAATGGTCTGCATGCGGATGTGTGAACACCCACGCCGCAATGACCGGTTTTTCATAAACCGAGCCTTCCGAAAGACACGCAAAAAGTGCATCCAGCTCTGCATCAAAGCCGCGTCCGCCGTCGAAGAGGATAAATCTGCCGTCCGATAAGCGGCAGGCATACGCCATACCGAAATCCTCCAAATGCACCTGACGGATTTGCGGGGATACGCTCTTATCCAAGACCGTATCCGTGTACGAAAAGTAGTTACAGTTCTCCTCCGTTACAATATACAGCTCCTTTATACTTGCATAATCGTTTATAAAGACGGCGTTCGCGGCGTTGGAAAAAGCGGCATATTTGTGGTTTTCTCGCTCAAAACTCTCTTTTTTGACATAGCCTTCCTGCTCCAAAAGACTGCAATAGGCAGAAAAGGCACTTTCTTCAGCATTGGAAAACACATACACCTTTGCCGTTTTATTTTCCTGATTTTCTATGCATTTTTTCTCTCCGAATGCCGGAATTTTCAGCATTTTTCTCATCTCCGTATCGCTTATTTGCATTCTGCCTTGATGCTTGTCTCTACAAATTCAAAACCGTTATAACAGCTTGCAATAATGTTTGCCGTGCCGGTGGAAACAAATGTAACCTTACCCGACGCATCTACCGTTGCAACTTGCGGGTTGTCGCTCGTGTAGCGGATGCTTGCAGCAGGAAGCTCGCTACCTGCGCTGTTGAGCGCCTTTACGCTAAGCTGCACGCTTTCGCCGACACTGCCCGACGCATCGCCTGTGTTGAAATACACTGGCCAGTAGCGCATATCTGTTTCCATTTGCGCCTCGGAGGTATAGAAGCGTACCTCGGTGTA
Organism: Clostridia bacterium; assembly: GCA_045532715.1. Classification (GTDB taxonomy): domain Bacteria; phylum Bacillota; class Clostridia; order UBA1381; family UMGS1253; genus RGIG2041. The sequence goes on along the minus strand of JAZSGM010000192.1, from coordinate 21,143 downwards.
GCTGTTGTAGTTTGAGCCGGTCGTTGTGCCGCTGCCGTTAATGCGGAAGTATTTTGCACTTTTTCCGCCGAGCTTAAAAATTTCCGGCAAGATGGTTGTTCCGCTCGTTTGAGTATCAAGTACCTTTTCCCAGTTTTCACCATCGAGCGAGATTTCAGCATTGAAAATCGTTGCTCGTGTATCACCGTTTAACACCGCCAAGCCAAAGGCATACAGATTTACCGGCGCTTCGAATTCATAGCAAATCCACGCCCGCCCGTTGCCCGTCCAGCGATTCACCAGCGCATTTGAGATAATATTATCTATCGTACCGCTTTCGATATATTTATCGTGTCCGGTAGAGAAGGTAACGCGCTTTACCGGCTGCCAGGTTGGCTCTGTCGGCGGCGTTGTATCTTGCGCCGCGGTGAGCTGCAGCTTGCGAATCACTTTGTCACTGCCCGTACCAATTTGCCCTGCAAACGGGTCGGCAGTAAAGGTAATTGTATACGATTTATTGCCGATTGTAAAACTTGCGGTGTTGCCGCTTTGCACAACCGGCGCACCACTTTGCAGCGTTACGCTCGGTGCTTTTTCTGCAATTATGGTATAATTCGTCTTATCCGTTGTAAAGCACAGCATTTCCTTGCCGTCTAACAGCACGCGCGCAGAAAGCAGTTGGATAATCCCTGCTTTTTCTTCTTCCGTATAACTTACCGGCACATCGGAAATCACGATTAAACCGCGGTCATCCCACATTACCTGCTTGCCGAGTGCTTCGACCAGTGCACGGAGCGGAATTAAGGTTCTGCCATTATAGGTATTTGCAGGCACATCTAAAATCTTTTCTTCGCCGTTTGCAATCATCTTATCCGAGCCGATTTGCAAACGGATAGACGTAGAGCCTTTCTCAACCGTTACCGTCTGCGTAGCATCATCCCAACCAACCTTGGCATCAAAGCTTTCGGAAATAAATCTTACCGGCACAAGCGTTCTGCCGTTTTCCGTAAACGGATATACGTCCATATTTTCTGTATCTACATAAGTCTTGTTGCCCTTATTGAGCACCACCGGGCTGTTTAACAAAAGCGCCACGACGTCGCCCGCCTGCCGTGCGGCAGGAACTGCATTGTCCGAAACGGACCAGCTTGCAATCGGCGTAACCGGCGTTAAGCTTTCCGGAACGGTTTCTCCGCTTTTAAGCGGTACAAACTCTACCGCAAGCGTTGCTTGCGTCACGCCGGACATATGAATTGCCAGCTTGTAAATGTCGGGATACACATCATCCGACGCGCGCGGAGAGGTCGGTAGCGGCTCCGCCTTTCTGATTTCAAAGGTGGCATTCTGCGGTCCTTCTGTAATACACACAACCATCCGCTCACCGTTCAAGGAAAGAAGCGCGCTCTTTTTATCGGCAGAAAGCGTTATATCGGCATCTGTATGCGCAAACCACCAAAGCTCGGACGGCTTGTTCATTTTGACTTCATCCTGAATGACAACGCTGTTTCTGCCCTTTGTCATATACATACCACGTTTTGCATCTGCAAAGGCGGTATTCGTGTTTGTCATATCCAGCACACTGAACGCCTCGTTTTCCGTAGCCTCGTGGCGGATAAATTTTGCTGTGCCGTTCGGGTCCTGGTCCCAGCCATCGGTCGGGTTGGCAATGAGCGTGTTGTGTCCTTCGGCGCGCTCACCGTAGTACATACTTGCATCAAATTTTGCCGAATAGTCCGAGCGACCGGGCAGGCGCACGAAACGCTGACCATTTGCATCAATTACAAATGTCCCGAGGGACTTAAACATATGGCTCGTGGTATTTTTACCGCCCTGCATAGCGGCATAGAGTGCATCTTCGTCGGTGAAAGAGGAGCGCATCGTTGCCACCTGCGCATCGTCTTGTGCATTAAAGGTCTTATCCAGCAGCATATTTTCAATACTTGCCGGCTGCGTAGCATCGTAGAAAAGAATCGCAAAATGCGGATAGTTTACCATCGCATTTTTGCCGAAGGTTTGCTTGTTGAGTGCCCATGCGTAGCCAGGCTTGTTGTAGCGTGTTGCTAAAAAGTATGGCGTCGGGTCAACTTCTACGGCAGTAGAGGCGTCGCCGAAGTTGAAATTGCCGCCGGGCCCCGCCATATACAGCCAGTAGTCGCCGGTGTTTGCAATCGCCGGATTCTCCAAAAACCAAGCAGCCTCCTGTGGCAAGTTGTAGTCATCTTTAAATGCACTGTCCAATTGCGCAATCATATAAGAGGTAAATTCGGTTGCAAGCCCCCAATAGGAAGCACCCTCCGGGAAGCCGCCGTCTGCACCATAGGCTTCAACCGGTTGTTTTCCGTAAACAATTGCATTGGTAAACAAAAATTCCGCAAGTGCGGGTTCTTCATCTGCAAATGCAACGGCAACGCCGACCGCACTTGCATTTTCAATCATCGTACGGTTGGATTTGCCGGTTGTAATTTCAACATCCAACTCACCGTCGTAGGCGCGGGCAAACTGCCAAAGCGCCTGCCGCTTTACGATGTCGATGATTTCCGTGCGTTCTTCGGGCGTAAGTGCATCATAGCACCAATCGTAGAAGCAAGCAATGCCGTGCATCAGCTCGGCAGGAATCATCGGTGCTCCATTCGACCAATCGGGGAAAGTGCCTGCGTTGCGGATTTCCGAAAGTCCGCGCTCGACATACCTTTTATCCTGCTCTACAAGATAGACAAAGCCAAGCATCTGTAAGCGACGCTCAATCGAGCGCGCGGCATTCAATAAATTTCTGCCGTTTGAAAAGACATAGGCATTGTTCGGCTTCGTCAGCAGGTCATCTGCGGTCGTTTTCAGATATGTATACCAGGAAGCGCATTGCTCGATGGTATTGATTTTATCAACCACGGACTGTCTGTCGTTTAAAAACAGTCTCGGATGCGCCTTTAAATTGGACATATAGCTATCCTTTGTCAGTGGCTTGCCGATTTTTGACCAGTTTACACCGGTCGCACCGAAATATTTTACGTCGCCGAAATCCGGTGTTTCATCCAGATAAATATTAAAGTTATCTAAAAGGAGCGTATCCTTCGGTGCAAGGTCGGCATAAAAGAACACCGTAACCTCGGTTGCGCCGCCAAGCTGCAGAGCCAAAGACTCTGTTTTCAGCAATTTGTCATTGATGTAGGTCGTGATTTTTTGGCGCTCAAAATTGATTTCTGCTTTGAGATGGTCCCATGTATCCGTTTTTGTCGCCGTAAACGGTGCGGTTTGCGCAGCGAGTACCTTGCCGTCTTTATCACCGATGCCGATGCGGACGCCGCTTTTTGACAAATTGGCGCAAATCTCCACAGTCAAAACCGGCGGTTTTTCACCGACCGCTACAATTTTTTGCAGATTTGCCGATTTCGTGGTAGCGTTTGGGTTACCGACTAAGATCAGCTTGTTTTCACCCATTGCCGACGGCTTAACATAATCTGTATTGTCGACCTTTTGAAAGCCTGCATCCGTGCCGCGCACCAAGCCCAAAGAGCAATCGTAAGTAAATGCGCTGTATTTGTCTGCAGGCACCCGCACTACATCGCCAAGTGGCGCAGAAAAGCTTTTGATGCGCTCTTCTGCCGATACCGGCGTCAGTACCAACACATCCTGCGGCTCTACTTTGTCCGTCGTTGTGATGTGCACATCATCAAACATCGCGGCATTCTGATTGTTTACATTCGTTCCAATGCTTAAACGCAGCTCGGAAAGGTCACTTGCCTTGAAGGCTTTGCCGCTTTCAATGACTTTGCCGTCCTCATACACATCATAGGTTTTGTTTTTCAGGTCCATAACGACATCGTATTGTACCCATTTTCCTGCGGTATCCTTTTTGACAAAGGCGGTGTTGCCACCGCTGCTTCTGTGCACCATCTGAATCGCGGTGCCGCTCGACCAAAGTCTTGCAGAGAAGGTCAAGTTCGTCAGCGAATCTGCATACACGAGCTTGTCACAGCGCGGTCCGCCGTTTTTCTCTGCTGTATTGGAAAAACGCATCACCATACCGGTTTCGTCCTTGTATGCGCGTATCGTGGAGGTCGCAGAAACTGTTCTCGAGGTCCACTGACTGGCGGTGTTTTCCTGATAGGTGATGTTTGCGCCCTCCGCATAGCCTTCAAAATCCTCGGAAAACAAAACGGTTTCCACCTTTGCCGCCAATGCAATATGCGGAATGCTTCCCAAAAGCAGGCACAGGCAGATAAGTAAGCTGAGTGCTCTTTTCATTGTTTTTCCTCCTCAAATAAGTCAATCAGATAACGCCCGACATCTACACAGTGGCGTAGGTAGGAAGGTCGCAGGCTTTCCGGTACGGTTTCGTTAATCATCTCAAAGTTAAAGTCGCCTGCAAACCCGATTTGTATAAGCGCACGCATCACATCTGCCCAAGGGATTTTACCCTGAAACGGCGGAAGGTGATTGTCGTGCCAGCCGCTGTTGTCGTGAATGTGTAACACCTTGATGCGCTTACCCAAGCGCAAAATTGTTTCGGCTACATTGTCATCGTCGAACCCGAAGCGGCGGCAGATGTTGCAGTGCCCGGTGTCGAAGCATATGCCGACCTTATAGCCTGCTTCAGTTAAAATATCGCACGCCTTGATAACCTCATCCATTGCGATTTTCGGGCTATTTTCAATGGCGATGCCGATTTGGGTCACGCCTGAATCTTTAAACAGCTTTTTGACATAGGAAACGGTATCGGTTGCATTTTCAATATGCATCACCGCCCACGCGGCGCCGATGTATTCCGAAGCAATCAGCGCACGAACGCACATCTCGTGGTTTTGTGCAAAATCTTCGGAAGAAGCGTCCGTGTAATCATAACCAAAAGGCAAATGCGTGGAACTGATTTTCAGCCCACGCTCTGCGCATTTTCTGATAAGTAAATCTAAGTTTTCTTTATAGTTTTCGCCGTCTAAAATCGTTTCTCTCCGAAGCGGATTTTTGGAAATGCACCCGGCAAACCCGATGTCAATCGCTTCAAAGCCGAAGTCTGCAAGCGTATCAATCGTTTCATTTACTAAATCATAGCGTTCTTTGCCCGTTCTTGCACTGTGCAGTCCGGAGTTTGTACAAAGCAGCATAGCCTTCCCTCCCAATCAATACAAGCGAATTTCAAAAATGCGTGCGTTTTCGCAGCCGTTCGTTTCGTGTACTGTTACAGCGACCGTATCACACTGCACCGGTGCGAATTGAAGCACATTGAGTCTCTGGAAATTGTCCTTTACTGTTGTTTCGTATGCCTTTTCGCCGTCTCGAAGTAAAGTAACCGTATAGTCCTTTACAAGCTCCGGCGGCGGTCCGATACGCTGCTGCTTCTGGCGCTTTAAAGACATGGTTTGCTTCACGGAATAGTTAAAGTTTGTATCAAAGGTCAGGCGCACCTCGGAAACGATTTCCGGCTTGGAAAGCTTTAATGTAACGGTTTCACCGCCTTCACCCATACCGTCGGAAACCCAGATGTTTTCGCACTCGCCCTCTTTTCGGGTTACGCCGCTTAAGAGGTTTTCCGTTCCGTGGCCTTCAAGCGCAGAGCTTGCGCTTATACTTGCACCTCTTGCCAAATCCGCACTGTCCGTATTTTTCAGATTCGGGATGTAGCAGTCCTCTTTTAAAAGTGTCTGCTGCAGCTCATCCATATGCGCCAAAATGCCCCGCGGCATACAGCCGTATTTGATGCACATTGCCGCCGCAATACCCACTGCCTGCCCGCCGATGGCACAGGTACCCATCACGCGCGTCGAGCCCATTGCCAGCTTGGTTGCACTGATGTTTCTGCCTGCCATCATCAGATTTTCAATGTTTTTGGAATAGTAAGAACGGTACGGAATGGTGTAGCTGCCCTCAAAGCCGATAATCTGCGTCGGCAGCTCGTCAAAATCATAAAGCCCGTTCGGCGTATGGATATCCATCGCCCAGCCACCATAAGCCACGGCATCGTCAAACTGTCTGTTTGCCAATACATCGTTTTCATTTAAAAGATAGTCCCCGACAAGACGGCGACTTTCGCGCATACCCGGCAGCATACCAACCCACTCTAGATCGTGGTTTTGTGCGCCGTGCTCACCACCGTTTTTGATGTGGTCCCAAACGCCGTAAATGCAGGCAACCAGCTCGTCGCGGATTTGCTCATATTCATCAATAATGTCCTCGGTTTTGCCCGGAAGCTCAATCCACCAGTAGCCGTAATCCACCTGCGCCGTGCCGAAGGCGGTAATATGCAGATAGGTTTCGCTTACGCCCTCCTTCGTCTGTGCGGCGTGCACGGCAGAATGTGTTCTGTATTTTAAATCCTCTTCGGTAAACACCTTCGCAAAATCCGGGCGCTTGAAGCGGATGCTGTGTCCACGGTCGACCGCCTTGAAAAGCAAGGTATTGCCCATGCGGTTGTTGTTTGGCACTTCCGGCGCGTGCGGCTCGTTAAATTCTGCTTTGCCCTCAGTTCCTGTGCGGTACTCCGCGCCGGCGAGATAACCAAGCGTTGCATTGCCCGTACAGTCGACAAACAGCTTGCCTTCTATTACATAGCGCGTTTCCGTCGTTTGCTGATAGGCGGTGATTTTTGTGATTTTTCCATCCTCTACGGTGCAGTCATCCATCACCGTGTTTAAAAATGCGGTCAGGTTCGGTTGACGCTTGATTTTGTCAAACAAAACCATATCCCATATAGAATAGCTGAAATAATCGTTGCGGCTTTTGTTGTCCAGCATCATTTCGTAAAGGATGCCACCCTCCTCCAGCTCCGGCTTTTCCATATTTTCCGAAGCACCCACAACGTGCATTCGAATTTCGCTCGATGCATTGCCGCCAAAGACGTGGCGCGCGTGCACGAGTGCCGTCTTGGCACCGTTTCGCGCTGCAGCAAGGGCAACGCACATACCGGAAAGACCGCCGCCGACAACGACAACATCAAAAGAAGCATTTTTTATTTTTACTTTTTCAGACATGGGATTTCCTCCGATTTTAAAACATTTCGCAATGTTGCAATGTTTTCTTCTATAGTTTTATCCTTTGCAAATACGCTTGAAGAGCCTGCTACAAAAATATCTGCACCTGCGCGGCGCATCCGCACAGCGTTTTCAAAGCTTACATTACCATCAACTTCGATTTCGATATGCGTATATCCTTTTTCATCAAGAAAAGCTCTCAGATTTTGAATCTTTTTTAAGGTCGCCTCCACCAGCTTTTGCCCTGCAAAACCGGGATTCACCGTCATCACCAAAACAGCGTCAATATCATCAAGCAAATTTTCAATCACATAAATCGGTGTCCCCGGATTGATGGCAACCATTGCCTTTGCTCCGCGAGCTTTGATTGCAGCCAACGCGCGGTGAATGTGCGGCGTTGATTCATAATGCACGGAAACATAATCGTCTGTGCCGAAGGAGAACCAGACGAGCTTGCTCTCCGGATTTTCAATCATCAAATGAATATCCAGCGGAATGTTTGTTTTATCTTTCAGCGCCTTGATAAAATCCGTGCCGAGCGTATAATTCGGTACGAAGCTGCCGTCCATAACGTCGATGTGCAGGTATTCAATATTCTGTTCCTCAAATATGCGAATATATTTGTCCAATTCGAAAAAATCCACGCACATCATAGAGGGAGAAATTTGACTTTGCATCATTTTTGCGCCTCCTCGTTCATCGTGAGCATCACCTTGTTGTAAAATTCGTTGCGGTTTTTCATAAGTTCAAACGCGCTGTGACAATCGCTTAATGGGAAGCGGTGTGTGATCAGCGGCTTTACATCGATTTTGCCCTCTGCCATCGCGGCAAGGCTTTCCTTCCAGTCGTTTTGGGTGCTGCCGTATGCCGAATTCCACGTGCCTTCGATTTTCAATTCCTTGCGCAGAATGTGCCAGTACGTGTTTTGGCTCATATGAATATCACCGCCGGGATTACCCATAAAAACAAGTCTGCCCTGCGGACGTACTGCCTCGAGGCAGGCTTTCAGCGCATCACTGTGCCCCGTGCCCTCTAATGCGCAGTCGATTGTAGTATTTTCATTGTAGATGCGAAAGCCCATTTGTTGTGCAAAGGCAAGCTTTGAAGCATCAATATCAATATAATAAACGTCCTTCGCGCCGAACCCCTTTGCCCACATACCGGCAAGCAGACCAATCGGACCTGCACCGGAAATAAATACATTGTCTCCCGACTGGATGTTGAGCTTGCACATTGCATGGCGCGCAACGGAAACCGGCTCGCACATTGCGCCTTCGTCGTAGGTTAAGTTTTCAGGAAGCATAAGCAAATTGAAACGCTTTACCGCAATGTACTCTGCCATACCGCCATCGCGTCTGGAGCCGTAATAATCATAGTTTTCGCAGGTTGCATAGCATTCGCTTTTGCAGCTTTCGCACGAAAAACACGGCAGGAGCGGAAAAATTACAACACGCTGTCCCGTCAGCTTATTTTCTGCATCCTCTATAACTATGCCGGAAAATTCGTGTCCGATAACGGTCGGGAAATGATATGTACCCTTTGTATAAACTCTGCCGATGTCGCTGCCGCAGATGCCACAGCTTTTGATTTCAACAAGCACTTCGTCTGTTTCGCACTGTGGTATTGCAATTTCTTCATAGCGCAAATCACCGATTGCATACAGATTTGCCGCTTGCATTTTTCTGTCCATACTTCTCTTCCTTTACAAATAGTTTGTTCTGTGTTATTATAAAGAAACGAAAGCAAAAAGACAATATTTGGCGGTATTTATGATAATCAATCACATAATACACGCAAAAACGAAAACAAACGAAAGAGGATGAAAATGTTTAACATAGAAAGGCAAAAGCAAATTCTGGATATTTTAATTCAAAGTAAAAGCGCGACCGTGCAGAAGCTGTCCAAGCTTTTGTATGCCAGCCCGCCGACCATCCGGCGTGATTTGACTGCACTCGAAGCACAGGGCAAGGTACTGCGCACCCACGGCGGCGTAGTCCTTCGCCAGGCGGCGGAGAGCGAAATCCCGCTGATGTACCGCGAAGAGCAAAGCAGTCATGCAAAGCAAATCATCGCCCAAAAGGCGGCAGAGTATATTAAAAACGGCGATGTAATTTTTTTAGATGCATCGTCTACGGTTGCGCACCTTGTACCGCATTTGAAAAAATTTAAAAACATTGTCGTTATAACCAACAGCCCGAAAACCTCTTTAAAGCTCGGTGAGGAAAACATCCGAAGCTTTTGTACCGGCGGGCTTTTGCTTGCGCATTCCGTCGCCTATGTGGGCAACGAAGCAGAAAGCTTTATTGCCAATATCAATGCTGACCTTGTGTTTTTTTCCAGTCGTGGCTATACAGAGGATGGCTTTGCAACGGATTCCTCCGTCGAGGAAGCCGCCGTACGCAAGGCAATGCTGAAAAACGCCTCGCGCGCTTATTATCTTGCGGACAGCAGCAAGAAAAATCAAAAGTATATGTATAACATCTGTCAGCTGAAGAATGTGACCAAGTGCATCAGCGAGGAAGATGACTGATATTCGCGCCGAAACGAAAAAAGACACCCACTACGTGGATGCCTTTTTGTTTGGCGGAGAAGGAGGGATACTCTGCGCTGTTTGTTTTTTCGACCGCTATTGCGGTTCCCGAAAAAACTGCACTGCTCGAGACTCCGCAGTCCGCGCGCCGTTGGCTTGCGGCCGCTCCGACGCACCCTCTGCTCGGGTTCGAGACCAACTTTGCAGACAAAACAAAAAGGACTGCGAATGCAGTCCATTTTGTTTTGGCGGAGAAGGAGGGATTCGAACCCTCGAACCGCTTTTGACGGTTACACGATTTCCAATCGTGCGCGCTCGACCAGCTACGCGACTTCTCCATATTGGTTGATTCAATTTTATTTGTTGTATGAAAACAGCATTTATGAAGGAGGGATACTCTGCGCCTCTCGTTTTTCCGACCGCTGTCAGCGGTGCCCGAAAAAACTTCGCTGCTCGAGACTCCACAGTCCGCGCGCCGTTGGCTTGCGGCTGCTCCGACGAACCCTCGAACCGCTTTTGACGGTTACACGATTTCCAATCGTGCGCGCTCGACCAGCTACGCGACTTCTCCATATTTTGAGTTTTCTGCGGTCAACGCAAATTAGTTTAACACAAAATGCGGTCGCTGTCAATATATTTTTTCTTTTTTTCAATAAACTTTTTCCCATTGACAAAACCGTCTGTTTTGCGGTAGTATAATGAACGGAGGCGATTCACATGTATACAATAAAAAAAACAGATACAAAAATCACAGATTTATTCGACGCTGCCTGGGAAAAGGCGGAGTGCGCAAATGTAGATACCATCAACTGGCCGGCGTATGACTACAACCCCGGCATGCAGGCACGCCTTTTGTACAGCGACTACGGCATTCACATAAAGCTGACAACGCAGGAGCAGCCGCTCCTGGCGCGTGAAACCAAGCAAAACGGTAATATTTACAAGGATAGCTGTATGGAGTTTTTCTTCTCGCCGAAGGCGGAGGATAAGCGCTATATCAACTTCGAGATTAATCCCTTCGGCACGATGTATCTTGCCATTCGCACCGGCAGAACCGACCCGTCCTTCCCGACGGAGGACAAGCGCTATTTCGGCATTGTCAGCGATGTGACCGACAAGGAATGGTCGCTTTGCTTCACCGTACCGTTTGCGTTTATCGAAAAATATTTCGGCGGCTGTGACAAGGTTTTTCGCGGCAACATTTACAAATGCGGCGACGAAACCGTACGCGAGCACTATGTCACCTACTACCCGATGCCGATCAATCCGCCGGATTACCACCGCTCTGATTGTTTTGGTGAATTTGTTTTGGAATAACAAAAAGCACACACGCTTAAACCGCCCCCAAATGAATTTGGGGGCGGTTTATTCTTATTCCTCACTATCCACGTTTTCTCCGGAAATCGGTTGCTCAACCGCATCAGCCGGCGGCTCCTCCGGCTTCATCAGCTCGGCATTTTTCTTTTTTTCCGCCTCAAGCTCCGCCTTCAGATCCACAATTTCGCTGCGCAGGCTGTCAATCGTCTGTGTCTGCGTTTCGACCTGGATTTTCAGCGCGCTGATTTCCTCTGCCTGCGGCACATAAGCATCCTCCTGCCCACCGAAGGCAAGTGCGCTCCAAACAATAAAAATCAACAGCAGTCCTGCCAATATGCCAAAAACAATTGCCAGAACACGTGCAACCGGCTTTTCCTTTTTGGTCATCGTACTGTATATGCCGTTTCGTATCACAAGTCATCCCTCCACTACATTTCTACTGCCTGTCCTGCAGAGAACAGATACAGATATTTTTCCTTTACGCGCTTTCCGCTCACAAGCTCCAACGCCTGTGTATAGTACTGAATCTGCACACCGTAACGCTCACGGATCTGCAGTATGTCCGCCTGCGACTGCACGCGGTCCGTCTTATAATCCACAAGCACCAATGCATCTCCTTCTTCAAAGAAGCAATCGACAATTCCCTGCAAAAGCACGCTGCTGTCACCGGTGTAACCCTCAAAAAGCTGTGCGGCTGCCACCTGAATTTCAAACGGCACCTCACGCTCTACGCGTTGGCTTGCCAGCAGTCGCTGTCCGAGTTTGCTTTCATAAAACCGGGCAATTTGCGCAACCTGCACCATGCTTTTCTCCGCTTCGGTCAGCATGCCGTCCTGAACCATTTTCTCCAGCTGTGCCTGAATACCGCCCTGCGTCAAGCCACCGCACAAATTCAGGTGCTGCATCACAAAATGCGTAACCGTACCACGCTTTGCGCCGCTCTGCTCCGCTCCGCCGTCAAACTGCGGTTCCGCCAGACTGCCCGAATCATACCAACCCACAGCCTCCGGATCGATCTCGGATGCAAGCATTCGCTTCACCTCCGTTACGGATACCTTCGACGGAAGCGCCGCATCCGCCATATACGGATAACGGTACGCCATCACCGCAGCCACCTGCTTCTGTGCAGGACTGAAGCTTTCCTCTGCCGGCAACGGCTCTGCCGCCTGCACCGCTTCATTTTCCGCAAGATCTGCCTGCGTAAAGGTACGCGCCTCAAACAGCGGTGTAATCACCTGCGTATCCTCACGCAGCTCCGCATCGGACCGCCCATTGGTGCGCATCAGCATCGCCGGCAACACCCAATCCATATAGCATTTTGCAGATGCCGGCACAAACAGCGGCAGGTGTCCGTTTTGCCCCTCGACGCTGTAGGCTTCAAATTCAAAGTTTTCCTTCACGCCGGTTATAATCAGTTTTTCCCTCGCGCGCGTCATCCCGACATACAGAATACGCAGCTCCTCACTTACGTTTTCCATACGCAATTTTTCGCGAATTGCCATTTTTGCCGCACTCGGGTATTTATAGCAGTTCTCCTTGTCCACAACATCAAACCCGAGCCCGAGCGTTTTATGCATCAAGAGCACAGAGTTTAAATCACGGTTGTTAAACGGCTTCGTCGCATGCGCCAAAAAGACGATGCCGAACTCCAGGCCCTTGCTTTTATGAATACTCATAATACGCACAACATCCTGCGCTTCGGAAATCAGCTTTGCGTCCCCGTCACCGGTCTGCGCGTCGCGCAAGCCGTCCATATAGCTGATAAAGTTAAACAGGCCTTTAAAGCCGGTTCCGTCATAGGCACGTGCTCTTTCAAAAAGCATATTCAGATTCTCACGACGGTATTCACCGCCGCGCTGTCCCAAAGCAAACAAATCGTAATCCGTTTCACGGTAGAGCGCACCAATAAGCTCATTTGTAGACATATAGCTCACATAGCTGCGCCACTTTGTCAGTTTCTTCAAAAATGCTGCACACTGTGCGGCAAGTGCATCCTCGCCCGCAGCACATTTACATACGCAGTCATAAAACGGCGCTGCCTTATCCGTCAGACGGATTTCCAGAAGCGCATTTTCGTCAAACCCGAACAACACACTGCGCATAAGCGCAATCAGCTCGATATCCTGATACGGATTGTCAATCGCCTTCAGCACGGAAAGCATAAAGGTAATTTCGCTGTTTTCAAAATACCCGCCGCCCGAATCGGCATAGCACGGAATACCGTAGCTTTCCAGAACCTTGCTATACACCGGCGCACTGTTTCTGTACGAACGCATCAAAAGCACAATATCTTTATAGGTTGCCGCGCGCATACAGTCTTTTTTTGCATCGTAGAGCTGATAGCCGCTCTCGAGCAAAGCACAGATGCGCTGCGCAATCATATGCGCCTCCAGCTCATCCTCCGAATAGCCGTCATGCGCACCGGTGGCAATCAGAATTTCGGTTTTGCCGCCGGAGGTGATTCCGTCTGCCGGCGGATACGGCAAGCCTGCATTCAACCGCTCTGTTTCATCGTAGGTAATTTCACCCACCTTTTCAGATGCCACACGCTCAAATACACAGTTCACGCCGGCAATCACACTGTCGCGACTACGGAAGTTTCTGGACATAATGACTCTCCGGTTTACGCCCTCGGTATCACTGTAGGTATCCTTCTTTTGTTTGAAAATATACGGATTTGTATGGCGGAAACGGTAAATACTCTGCTTCACATCACCGACCATAAACAAATTATCTCCACGGGAAACCATTGTAAAAATCGTTTCCTGCAGCTCATTCGTATCCTGAAATTCGTCCACTAAAATATAGTCAAGCCCTTCTGCGATTTCCTTCGCCTCCGGACTCGGCACCACATTGCCCTGTGCGTCACGCGCACACAAAAGCTGCACGGCAAAATGCTCCAAATCCGAAAAATCCAGCACGCCGCGGCGTATCTTTTCCTCACGATAAATCTCATCCAGACGCAGTACCATACGACTGATGGCGCGTCCCTTTTCTCCGCACGCCTTCAAATCTGCAAGCACACGGTCCATGTTTTCCGGAAAGCATCCGTTGCCGATTTCCGCAACCAGTCCCTTGACCGCCTTGCGCGCCTCGGAAAGCTGCGCCTTCACAAGCTCGTTTACTTCCCCTTTTACAACGCGTGCCGCTGCAGCGCTAAAATTCCGCGCCAGCGCGCCTGCACGCTGCATTTGTCCGCTTTCCAGCAAAGCTGTAATATGCTTTAGCTGCGCAAGCTCGTCCTCCACCGCCTGCGTATATTTTATCAGTCCGTCATACAAAACCGACGACGCGTGCAGGCGCGTCAGATTTTCAATACAGCTTTGCAGCTGCAGAACCGACATTTCGCAAAGCTGCATAAACCACGGGTGGGTTTCAATATCTTCAATGTCATACAACGCGTTTGCCACTTCAAAATACTGCGTTTTAAACGGCAGACTGGACGCAAAATGATATAAAGCCAGCAGAATATCACGCAAGCCTGCATCACTGCGCGCACTCGTGTAGCTTTCCAGCAAATCCAAAAAGCCCTCATCACCATTTTCGTACAGCTCTTCAAATAACACATCAACCGACTTTTGCAAAAGCAGCTTCATCTCGCCGGCATCACCGATACCGAAATCCGGCTCAATATCCAGCTTCTGAAATCCGCTGCGCACCAGCCGCATACAAAATGAATGCACCGTGCAAATACGCGCATTGTCCAGCAGCACCAGCTGGCGCTCTAAATTTTTATCCTCCGGCGTTTCCTCCAACCGTTTTTCAAGCGCCTGCCCGATTTCATGCTTCATCTTCGACGCAGCTGCTTCCGTAAAGGTGGTCACCAGCATCCGGTCAATGTCCGTCGGCCGGTGCGGATCGGTAATCAGCTGCACAATACGTTCAACTAAAACAGCCGTTTTTCCGGAGCCTGCTGCCGCCGCAACCAACACATTGCAGTCACGCGTTTCAATCGCCTTTTGCTGTTCACTTGTCCATTGCATCGCTGTCACCGCCTTCCTTTAAAATGCGCGCCTCCGCCTTTAAGCCGTCATCGTCAAATTCCCGGACAAATGCACCCTCGCCGACATTCAGGCAAACCTGCTTTTGCGGACAGTAACGGCACGCATCCACCTTTGTATTGCGCACGGGCCGAATGGAAATCTCGCCGCGCAAAAGCGCATCGCCCACTTCGCGCATACCGCGACGCACGCGCTTTGCCATGCAGGAAAACAGCTGCATACTGCACACATCCGCATTGGCTGCCAGGCTGCCGTCCTTATTATATTTCAGCTTAAACACTTCGCTCTCCGCACTTGCGGTCATATCCATGGCTTCCAGCACCTCCGGCACATCGACACACTTACCGTCCAGGCGCATGCTTTTGCGGATTTCTGCCGCAATGGTGTCCGGATCTGTTACGCAGCTTTTCGTCAGCATCGGCTCCTGAATTTTAAAATACATAACCGCAGCCGGCTTTTTCGTCTGATCCTCGCCGATGGCAGCATCCATATACACCATCAGCTGATAATCCAGACCGTTGGCAATATTATCCATAGAAAAGGTTTTGCTGCCGGTCTTATAATCTATCACGCGGTAATACGTACCGCTCGCACATTCAAATTTATCCAGTCGGTCAATCACGCCGTGAATTTTCAGCTTTTTTCCGCTGGTCAGGCTGACGGCAACTGCCTTCAAATCGCCATTGTCTCCGAAATGAATCTCGCTGCCAACCGGTTCAAACTTACCGAGCGCAATGTGCCGCACCAGAATTTGCACACAGCGCTCCAGATTCACCTTTAACCGCTTTGCAAAATATTCCGACGCCTTCGTCACGGAAGCCATGTCCGAAAACATTTCCTCTGTCACACGCTGCGTCACCTCACCGATGAGTGCATAAACGCGCGCCGGTTGCATTTCGGCAATTTTCTCCCCCGATGCCTGTGCGATGTCCACAAAATATTCCAATGCGCGATGCACCATATTGCCGATATCGGGCGCGCCGATTCTGCTGACCTTATGTTCACGTGCGCCCAGCATATAGGACAGAAAATACGAAAACGGACACGCACTGTATTTTTCCAGCCGCGTCACCGACATAGAAATATCCTTCGGGTAAAGCCTGTCTACATTTTCCGCGCGCAGCTTTTTCGCCTGCACCACACCGTCACCACAGTGAGAAAGCAAGCGCAAAAATGCTTCATCCTCCGCTTCCAGCGACTTGACAATCGCCGTACCTGCTGCACTTACACGCCTTAAATCACGCACGCGGCTAAGCTCAGAAGCAAGCCGCATCCGTCCCTCCTGGGGCGAACGCACCGTCCCGGCAAAATCCTCCGGCGTATGCACCGGCAATACAGAAAACAGCTTTTTCGTTTTTGTAACAACCGGCGATACCGAAAGCGGCGCACCGGTCATGTCCGATACCGCGTAGCACAGATACAGTCTGTGTTGCGGTGCCGTCAATGTCTTATACACCGTATAACGATGGTCAAACGCCTTATGGCGCGCTGTCGGCAATACATCCAGTCCGCCGTCGCGCAGGCCCATACGGTCCGCATCGGACAAGATCCCCTCACTGCCGGAAAATCCGCAAAACGCACCGGCATTCGTGCCGAGCGCAAACATAATTTTGCAATCTGCAAATCTGCCCTGCGCCACGTCGGTAACATGCACCTCATCCGTTCGCTGCGGCACAATTGCCTGCTGCTGTCCGAGCAGCCCTGCATTGAGCATATTGTGCAGACGGGCAACACCGCATTTTTCCTCACCGCAAAGCGCTGCCATCTGCTCAATGACATGCATAATGCCGTTGTAGGTGCTCTGATAAATGCTCGCTGCGGCAAACTCTTTATTTTCACGCAGCACTTCAATTTGCTTTTGTGTTTTTTCGCGCATACCGATTTCGCAGATAAAAGCATAAATTGCCTTTGCACTCTCCGTCACCGTATGTGCAATACCGACAGACGCCTTCAAGCGCAGAAGCGGCTGTGCCACCTGCCTGCGCAGCGCATCTGCACGTGCGGCATCCTCCGCATTTTTTTCTTCAAAATACGATGCTTTAAAGCTCCATGCCTCCTCACGCGTCCAATGCTTTGCACCGATTCCGGTCGCCAGAACATAGTTTTCCAGGAAATCCGCATCCTGCGCAGAAATATTTGCAAAACCAGATTTTAAATACGTAAATACAGCATCATACTGAAAGCCGCGCTGTGCAATCTCCAATGCAGAAAGCACGCTCAGTGCCAGCGGATGCGAAGCTGCGCTCTTTTTTGCCGAAACAAAGAACGGAATGCCGTAGCGCCCGAAAATGTAGGAAATCGGCTCAAAATACCGCTCCCCATCGCCTACCGTAACCGAAAAATCACGAAAACGATAGTGCTTTTCCCTGCAAAGGCGCAAAATCTCATTGGCGGCAAAGTGAATCTCCGCATAGGGATTTCTGCCCTCAAACACCTGAATTTCTTTCTGCGTGTGCGCATAGGCTGCAGCAGAATACTTCGTGTAGCTGCGCTCAAAATGTGCAAGCGCACCATCCGTATACTGTTTTTCCATATAGACAAGCTCTGCCGTCGGAAACTGTTTTTTTATCTTTTGTACGGTTGCCGCACCCGGCGCAAAAAAGCCTTGCGTATCCAGCTGCTTGTCCGCACAAATATATACACTGACAGACTTGGCGCAGTGTGCAAGCGCACACAACACCGCAAAATGCGGCATCGCAAAATCTGCAAATTCATCAATGTAAATGTGTGTATCCTTATAATCCGCTACGTTCTCTAACCGCTGTGCACACAGCTGCAGCATACTGTCCGCGTCCAGATAATCCGCCTGCAGAAACGACTCGTAATTCGAAAAAATCTCCCCAAGGTCTGCCAGCTTCAGCGAAAGCGGCTTTTCATCCTTTACAAGTGAAAACAACGTCGCGCTGTCGACACCGATATGCGAAAACTCCTCAGCAAGGCTTAATAAATTCGGTGCCATGCCCGCCTTGTCCGCCGCATTGCGGTAAATCTTCAATTTTGAACTTGCTTTTGCAAGCGCACGCTGCATCAGCATTGTCTTTCCGCATGCAGAAATCGGCTTGCGCGTCTGCGGAAAAGCAGACAAAACACGCTTTGCCAGCTTCGTAAACGTAAGCACCTCTGCAAGACCGCCGAAAAACTGCTTTTCCGCCAGCCTTTTTTCTGTACGGAAGCTAACCTGCTCCGGTACAATCACTATGCTTTTTTCACCGCGCGCCGCATTTGCCTCCAGCGCGTCGAACAAGGCGCGACTTTTTCCGCACTGCGCTCTTCCGTATATAACCTTCATGCCCCGACTCCTTCATCCGATGCAGACTTCTTGCTGCGGTTTTATACATTAAGTATACAACCCATACTGTCCGTTTTTCCGTGCACTGAAAAAAATAATTATCTTATTTTATATTTTAACATATCCCCCTTCGTTTCACAACAAGATTTTTAACTTGATAGTAGTAGACCTTTTTTTCGGTGTATGATAAAGCTACTCGAAAGAGAATACAAAATTTTCCCAAAAGCCTATTGACAAACATATGTTCGTTTATTATAATGATTTTGTCACCGGCTTTTGAGATAGAGGGGAGGAAGCTGTGTGCACACATTCCATACGGAGAATGCATATACATTTGCGCAGGAGGCAGCCTTTTTCGGCAAAAGAAAGTATACCTGCACGGTGTGCGAACGCGAAATCTACAGTGGCGAAGGCTGCTATTGTTTTGAAGGCGAAACTGTCTGTGAAGACTGTGCAAATGCGTATGTCATGGACCATTACTGGTATGCAACACCGGAGGATATTTAGAAAGGAGGCACTTTGAATTAACCAATGAAAAAAGACAACATCAGAGATTATGCAGTGGATGCGTTTCGCTATTATGCCTCGCTGCGCTGTGTGCCGACAAAAGAAGCTGCGCGCTTTGCGCTGCAGCGGAAGAATTTAACCGACGGCATGAAAAGTGCTGACTTGCGCGCATCCGAGGCAGAGCTGCAGGACTTATATGCCGTTGTCGATACGATAAATACGATTCGTGCGATGGAAAACGGCACGGAAATCCTGCGCACGCTTGAAAATGTCTATTTCACCAAACCGACCGAAGAAATCCGGCGCGGTGAAATTGAAAACCGCGTGCTTTATACAACCTTTAAAACCCATATTTCTACCGCAACCGCTTATCGCTATCTCGCATTGTGCCGCCGCATATTTGCAGAGGCACGCGGCCTGCGGCTTGCGGCCTGAACCCAAAATAAACACTCGAAAGGAATTAAAATGAAAACAAATAAAACACCGCAGCAAATCAAAGACGACATCGTCAATGCATCTCTGGCCATTCTGCTGCAAAGGATAAATACCTCCAAAAAAAATGCAAAAGCACTTTACGCCCTGCTGGAGAAAACGGAGTGCGACCCGGATTTAACACAAGCGGAAAAAAAGCAGCTTATTGCGAAAATCAACAGCTTCTTCCTCCTCTCGACCGGCGATTTGTTAGAAATCGTCGATGCACTTTCCGAAAACAAGGCGCAGGCTTTGCCGGATCCGGTGCACGTTGTGATGGCAGATGAGGTACAGCAATGGGCAAAGTAAGCGCACGTATTGTCGCACTTACCAAGCCCTACCCGAAGCAGGAAGCCTTTTTTACGGCAAACAGCCGCTACATTGCCTACGGTGGTGCACGCGGCGGCGGCAAAAGCTGGGCGGCGCGCGTCAAAGCCGTGTTGCTTGCACTTGAATATGACGGCATCCAAATTCTGCTTCTGCGCCGCGATCTGCATTCGCTGCGCGAAAACCACATTTATCCGCTGCTCAAGCTTTTAAAGGACATTGCCGATTACAAATCGAGCACACGCGAATTCGTATTCAAAAACGGAAGCCGCATTACACTCGGTTACTGTGCCGCAGACAGCGATGTGCTGCAATATCAGGGGCAAAGCTATGATGTTATTTTTATGGAGGAAGCGACGCAGTTCAGCGAATTTATGTTTACCGCGCTGACCGAATCCAATCGTTCAAGCGGACTTTTAGCAAAACCGTTTGCACCGCGGATGTACTTTACATGCAACCCGGGCGGCATCGGACATGGTTGGGTAAAACGTCTTTTTATCGACAAGCACTATAAAAACAGTGAACGTGCGGAGGATTATACCTTTATCCCCTCACGCGTTTACGACAATCCTTTTTTGATACAGAATTCCCCCGACTATGTACGCAGCCTGGAAAATCTGCCACCCAACCGCCGCCGCGCAATGCTTGACGGCGACTGGGACGTGTTCGAAGGACAGTATTTTTCGGAATTCGACCGCAAAACACACGTCATTGAGCCATTTGAGCTGCCTGCCGATTTTTCGCGCTATATCGCTATAGACTACGGTCTGGATATGCTTGCCTGTCTTTGGATTGCCACCGACCGTTACGGACACGCATTCGTGTACCGCGAGCTGTACCAATCCGGTCTGATTTTATCCGAGGCGGCGCAAAAAATCCGTGAATATTCCGAAGGCGAAACCATCTATGCGGCATATGCACCGCCGGATTTATTCTGCCGCAGGCAGGAGACCGGTCAGAGCGCCATTGATATTTTTGCAGCGCACGGCATCTCCTTTTACAAATCCAACAACAATCGTGTAAAGGGCTGGTACAGCGTCAAGGAATGGCTGCGCCCCGTCCCGGATACAGACGGCAAGCTGCGTCCGCGACTGCGCATTTTCAAAAACTGCATTAACCTGATTCGGACATTGCCGGCGCTGCGTTTTGACGATAAAAATCCGAACGATACGGCAAATCACCCGCACGAGCTGACACATGCGCCGGATGCCTTGCGTGCTTTTACCGCCTCCGTCAATATTCCCTACACACCGGAAATTGACTTTGCAAACAATGATTCCGAGCCATACGAGCCTGACAGCTATGCTGATTTTTTAAACTACGGCGCATGACAAAAAGTTCACGTACTGTGAACTTTTTGTCACATATTGTATTTTCTTGGATTTTAGCACAACATTTTGGTTTGTGCCGTCATAATTTCGACAATTTTGCTACGCGTTTATCTTGTCTTTTCTTTGCGTCTGTGATAGGCTTATACAGGAAGGAACAAGGTGATGCATAATGAAATCCAACGAAAAATTAAATGAACTGTACAGCATTTTAAATGCGCTCAGGCAAAAGGAAGCCGAGGTACGCGCATGCGGCGAGATTGAAACCATACAGACCTTATCAGATACCATCGAGAAATTGGAGCTGTATATCGAAAACCGCCGAAAGAAGGTATGTGACGAAATCAATCTTTAACCAAACAACAAATAAAAGCCGGTATTTTATACAAGTAAAATACCGGCTTTATCTCATTTTACAGTCACCTTAACCGC
>JAZSGM010000013.1:0-8687 GCA_045532715.1 Clostridia bacterium | reverse complement strand
CATATTTCTCAGATTGCAAATAAGAGAATTGATAAGCCGGAGAGCGAACTTAAGATTGGTCAGATCGTTGAAGCGAAAATCACAAAGATTGATTGGGAAGCAAAACGCGTAAGCTTGAGCATCCGTGAGCTGTTGGAGCCGGAAGTTGCAGAAGAAGCTGCTGAGGAAGCAGTAGAAGTTGTAGCTGAAGAGGCTGCAGAAGCTGTTGAAGAGTAATTCAGAACGAATTAAAAGAAGTGTTGCGGTGCAACACTTCTTTTTTTATACCTGCATATGTTTTAAATCACATGAATTACAAATGCTTTGTTTGCGTAGCAATCTTTACCTACGAATACCTCAAATTCGCCCTTTTCTACAGCAAATTTGTTGTCATGACGGTAGAAGCCAAGTTCTTCGTAGCCAAGTTTAAACTCAACGTCGACATTTTCTCCCTGCTTGATAAAGATTTTCTTGAAGCCGCGAAGCTCTTTTGTCGGTCGGCACATGCTTGCTTTGACGTCAGCAATATAACATTGTGCAATTTCATTTCCGTCGAAGCCGCCTGTGTTTGTGATTTTTGCACGAATAACGAATTCTTTGCCGTTTTCTAAATCTGAAAGTGGTATTTCGTATTTATCTGCGCAGATATTGTTGTATTCAAAGGTTGTGTAGCTTAGTCCGTAACCAAACGGATAGAGGGGAGTGCCGCTGATGTCATGGTAGGAAGTTAATGTTCTTGTGCCAATCATAAATTTCGGCTTATTACCGTAATAGTCATCAATCAGACGCGGATTTTCGTTGAAATTATAATAAATCGGAATCTGACCGGTGTGACGAGGCGTGGTACTCGGCATTTTTCCGCAGGGAATATATTCGCCGAACAGCAATTTAACTGTTGCCATTGCCGTGCGTGTGCCGCCGTGCCAAGCATATAATACAGCATCGGAATATTGCACAACATCTGTAATTGCAAGGGGTTTTGCGGCGAATATCACGGTAATTACTTTTTTGCCGCTCATTTTTGCGCGCTTTACATATTCAAGTCTGTGGTCTGTAACATCAATGCTTGCAATGCTGTTTGCTTCACCGGTAACCATCCACGATTCACCAATGGCAACAACAACTACGTCTGAGGTAGTGAATATAGATTGTGCATTTAAACCATTGATTTGTCTTGAAATGCGGCAATTTTCTTTGCCGTTGTATTCATACATCGCGTCTAAAAAGCTCTGTGTATCTTCGGCTCTGCCGTCTGCGGACCAGGAACTGATTAAATCGCGTTTTGCATCCAGCATATCACCGGTCAATGCAACGGTTGTGCCTTGCTTCAAGGGGAGTATACCATCGTTTTTGAGCAGTACTGCACATTCAGATGCGAACTTTTCTGCAAAGGCAACATCGTCCGGCAGAAGCATCTTTTCATCCGGATTTGTTTCTTCTAAGTACGGATGCTCAAATAGGCCGAGCTTGAATTTGATTGTCAGGATATTTCTAACGGATGCATCCAGAGTATCCATGGAAATCTTTCCTTCTTCAATCAGTTCTTTTAAATGTTCAATGTAGCAGTCGCTGCACATATCCATATCTACGCCTGCATTAAATGCAAGCTCAGCACATTCTTTTCTGTCGTTGGCTACGCCGAAATTTTCAAGCTGTTCTACGGAACCCCAATCACTGATAACGTACCCGGAAAAACCAAGCTCGGCTCTGAGGACATCGCGAAGAAGATAGCTGCTGGATGCCACCGGCTGACCGGAAATTTCGTTAAAACTGTTCATCACAGTGCCTACACCGGCCTCGACTGCCTTTTTAAATGAGTTTAAGTAAAAATTGCGCATAGTATATTCGGAAATTTCTGATTTGCAATAATCTCTTCCGCCTTCTGCAGCACCGTAACCGATGTAATGCTTTGCGCAGGCTACAAGCTTGCCTTTTTCGCTCATATCATCGCCCTGAATACCGTGAACGCTTGCTTTTGCAAGTTCACCTGCGAGATATGGGTCTTCGCCGTAGGATTCGGAAATTCTGCTCCATCGCGGATCACGGGAAAGATCGACCATCGGAGCAAAGGTCCAGTGTACACCGGTGCAGGATGCCTCACGCGCCATAATATCACCGGCTTTTTCTACCATAGATTCATCCCAGCTTGCCGCTTGTGCAAGCGGTGTCGGAAATATGGTTCGGTTACCGTGAATGATATCGCGTCCGTTAATAATCGGAATGCCAAGGCGGCTTTCTTCAATTGCGATTTTCTGCACGATGTTCGCTTTTTCAATACCGTTTTTGCTGTAGCCCTCTTCGCTTGCAAGTGCAGTAAGTGCATATATAAACGCACCAATTTGACCGTCGCGTACTAATTGTTTAACTTTTTCGAAATCCATTCGACCGAGCGGCATTTGTACCGTTTGCCCGATTTTTTCCTCTAAAGTCATTTTGGAAAGCAAGTCTTCAACGCGTGCCTCGATGGTTGCATTCTTATCTTTGTATATTTCCATTTGAATCTCTCCTTCCTTTTGACTTAATCATACTATAAATCAAAATTCAATTCAACAAGTTTTATGAATAATTTTGTGTGATTATGTGAAAAAATATTGATATAGAACAGAAAGGAGAATGTACTATGGTAGAATTTAAAGCAAGTGAGACGAGAGTGAATTTAATGCGTGCATTTGCAGGGGAAAGCCAAGCGAGGAATCGTTACACGATTGCCGCACAAAAGGCGCTTGAAATGGAGCTGCCTGTCTTACATGATGTTTTTATTTATACGGCGAATCAGGAGCGCGAGCATGCGGAAGTGTTTTATGATTTTTTAAAACAGATGAGCGGCGAAAAAATTACGATTACCGGCGACTATCCGATTGATAATTATGATGATGCCGGACAGTTATTACGTGCAGCACAGCACGGTGAAAATGATGAATACGAAAGTGTGTATCCTGAATTTGCCAAAAAAGCCGAAGAAGAAGGTTATCCTGAGATTGCTGCTGCATTTACAATGATTGCAAATATAGAGAAGGTTCATGCAGACCGATTCGGAAAGTTTGCTGATTTGTTCGAGGACAATGCACTGTTTAATGCAGAAAATGAAACGGTTTGGATGTGTCAGAATTGCGGGCATATTCACAGAGGTAAAGAGGTACCGGGAAAATGTCCGGTATGTGATGCCGTGCGCGGGCAGTTTTTGCGTTACGAAATGACACCGGATTCTGCTTGTGAAACAGCATCTTAAATGATGCTGTTTCACAGTCTGGCGTTAGATTATCAGGTCAAATAGATTCAGAAGGTGATATTTGTGTCAAAAAAAGTTGGAAAAGCTACAGTGAGGCTCCATACACCGGTTTCCATTGCAGCAGCAGCTTGTATTGCAGGTGCAAAAGAGGGGAAGGGGCCACTTGCTCCGTATTTTGATGAAATACTGACAGATGACTTGTACGATGAAAAAACATGGGAAAAGGCCGAAAGTAAGCTGCAGAGGAATACATTACAGAAACTGATTGCAAAGTCAGGCTCAAATGTACAGGATATTGATTATATGCTTGCCGGTGATCTTTTAAATCAGTGTTGCAGTACACATTATGCAATGGCGGATACCGGCATACCGTTTTTTGGACTTTATGGGGCATGCTCGACGATGGCCGAAAGTCTTTCACTTGCAGCGATGCTGATTGATGGTGGATTTGCTGAAAGAACCGTTGCGATGACTTCAAGTCATTTCTGTTCAAGTGAAAAACAGTTTCGGTTTCCGCTTGAATATGGGGGACAACGTACGCCTACTGCACAGTGGACAGTAACCGGATGTGGAGCTGTTATGCTTTCTGGAAGCGGTA
Organism: Clostridia bacterium; assembly: GCA_045532715.1. Classification (GTDB taxonomy): domain Bacteria; phylum Bacillota; class Clostridia; order UBA1381; family UMGS1253; genus RGIG2041. Next base: position 4,881 of record JAZSGM010000013.1, on the reverse strand, counting down.
ATGGACCGTATATTACGCGTGTAACCACAGGAAAAATTGTTGATATGGGCATAACGGACATTAACAATATGGGTGCAGCTATGGCCCCTGCTGCAATTGATACAATTATTACACACTTTCTGGACTTTGGTATTCAGCCGGAGGAATACGATTTGATTGTAACAGGTGATCTGGGGAATGTTGGATGGGAGATTGCCAAAGACATGCTTATTAAAGCCGGCTTTGATGTGCGAAAAAATTTTAATGATTGCGGACGGTTGGTGTTTGATATAAATAAGCAGGATGTACATGCCGGCGGCAGTGGCTGCGGATGCAGCGCAATAACGTTTTGTGGTTACATTTTAGATAGAATGTATCGTGGTGAGCTAAATAAAGTGCTACTTGTATGTACAGGAGCACTGATGAGTCCTCTTTCTTTATTGCAAGGGGAGAGTATACCGGGAATTGCGCACGCGGTTACAATTCAAAGGAGCTTAGATTAACTATGATGTATTTTAAAGCATTTATAATCGGAGGCTTGATTTGTGCCGTTGGTCAGGTTTTAATAGACAAAACTAAAATTACTCCGGCGAGAATTCTCGTAAGCTTTGTTTGCGCCGGTGTTATTCTTTCGCTATTGGGCGTTTATGAGCCACTTGTGAAATTTGCAGGTGCCGGTGCGACAGTTCCGATTTCGGGTTTTGGATATCTGCTTGGTAAGGGCGCAAGAGAAGCTGCAGCTGAAAACGGTCTGTTGGGTGCATTGACCGGCGGTGTAGAAAATGCCTCAGCCGGTATAGCGGCAGCGATTGTTTTCGGATACTTGATTGCATTGCTGTTTTCTCCGAAAGTGAAAAATAAAAAATAAAGAAAGACAGTAGCTCATATGAACTACTGTCTTTATATTTTGTAGCGGTATATATTAATACATGCCGCCCATGCCGCCCATACCAGGTGCAGCAGCCGGAGCAGCAGCTTCCGGGGCCGGCTTATCTGCAACAACACTTTCGGTTGTTAATACCATGGACGCTACGCTTGCTGCGTTTTGCAGTGCGCTTCTGGTTACCTTAGCCGGATCAACGATACCTTCCTTGACCATGTCTACATACTGCTCTGTAAGTGCATTGTAGCCGATGCCTTTCTCGGAGGACTTAATCTTATCCACGATTACACTGCCTTCAACGCCGGCATTAAATGCAATTTGACGAACTGGCTCTTCGAGTGCCTTTAATACAATGTTTACGCCTGTTTTCTCGTCGCCGGTGGTAGTTTCTAACAGAGCTGCAACGCTGTCAATAGCGGCTACGTAGGAGCTACCGCCACCTGCAATAATACCTTCTTCAACCGCAGCCTTTGTCGCAGCGAGAGCATCTTCTATGCGGAGTTTCATTTCCTTCATTTCTGTCTCTGTTGCTGCACCAACTTTGATAACAGCAACACCACCGGAAAGCTTAGCGAGTCTTTCTTGCAACTTTTCACGATCAAAATCAGATGTGGTCTCTTCGATTTGAGACTTAATCTGGCTGATACGTGCTTTAATTGTTTCACTTTCGCCTGCGCCATCTACAATAATCGTAGTTTCCTTGAGCACCTTTACCTGCTTTGCACGACCAAGCTGAAGTATATTGGTTTCTTTTAAGTCAAGACCGAGCTCATCGCTGATAACTTCGCCGCCGGTGAGCACTGCGATATCGCGCAGCATTTCTTTTCTTCTGTCGCCGAAACCCGGAGCTTTAACCGCTACACAAGTGAATGTGCCGCGAAGCTTGTTAACGAGCAGGGTAGCGAGCGCTTCACCTTCAATATCTTCTGCGATAATTAAAAGCTTTTTGCCCTGCTGTACAATCTGTTCAAGCAGCGGGAGTAAATCCTGAATGTTTGTAATCTTTTTATCCGTGATTAAAATAACGGCATCATCCAACACAGCTTCCATTTTGTCCGTATCTGTAACCATATATGGGGAAATGTAGCCACGGTCAAACTGCATACCTTCCACGATTTCGGAGTAAGTCTCTGCTGTTTTGGACTCCTCGACTGTAATAACACCATCGCTGGTAACCTTCTCCATTGCTTCAGCAATCAGCTCGCCGATTTTTTCGTCAGCTGCAGATACGCTGGCAACTCTGGCAATATCGTTTCTGCCGTTTACAGCCTGTGCATGCTCATGAATATACGCTACTGCAGCGTCGACTGCTTTTGCGATACCTTTTCTTACAATCATCGGATTAGCGCCGGCAGCAACATTCTTTAAGCCCTCACGCACAAGAGCTTGCGCGAGCAGAGTAGCGGTTGTTGTACCGTCACCGGCAACATCGTTCGTTTTTGTAGCAACTTCTTTAACGAGCTGTGCACCCATATTTTCGAATGCATCTTCCAATTCTATTTCTTTAGCGATGGTTACACCGTCATTTGTAATTAACGGTGCACCGAATTTTTTATCGAGAACAACATTTCTGCCTTTCGGACCGAGCGTTACCTTTACTGTATTTGCCAATTGGTTTATACCGCGCTCTAAAGCATTTCTGGCTTCCTGACCGTATAAGATTTCCTTTGCCATGTTTTTCTACCTCCTTAAAATATGTGTCAATACAAATTACTCTACTTTTGCTAAAATATCACTTTGACGAAGAATTGTGTATTCCTGACCGTCAAATTTAACTTCTGTGCCGGCATATTTGCTTGTGATTACTTTATCTCCAACGGAGACTTCCATAACCACCTCTTTGCCTTCAACGATGCCACCGGGACCAACTGCAACGATTTCTGCCATCTGTGGCTTTTCTTTTGCAGCAGCGGTGAGGATGATACCGCTCTTTGTGGTATCTTCCATCTCAATCATCTTGATTACAACTCTGTCACCTAACGGTTTGATTGTCATTTTATATTACCTCCTGTAATAAAATACAAATTATTAGCACTCCTACCACGTGAGTGCTAAAGTCATTATACACACTTTACCAAGAAGTGTCAATACCGGAATGGAAAGAATTCATAATTTATTAAAAGTTAAACAATAAATTGATCGATGATTTGAAGTGCAACTTTTAATCCGTCCGATGCGGCACTCATAATACCGCCTGCATAACCGGCACCTTCACCACATGGATATACTCCTTCGATGCTTGCTTCAAACTTATCAGAACGCACGATGCGCACAGGGGAGGAAGAACGTGATTCGATTGCGGTCAATACAGCATTGCCATCATCAAAGCCTTTGAGCTTTTTGGAAAGTAACGGCAGTGCTTCGCGCAGTGCATCTGCAATATAAACCGGCAGACATTCTGCAACATTGCACCAATGAACGGCAGGGATATAGCTTGCTTTGATATCGCCTTGTACTTGGGTGGGTTTGTTTTGCATAAAGTCACGTACGAGTGTAGCCGGTGCACTGTAATCCTTACCGCCGAGTGCATAGGCGAGCTGTTCATGCTTTCTTTGCAGATACATGCCTGCAAGGGGGTGAGGACTATCAAAATCACTCGGCCGCACATCGCATAGAAGTGCAGCATTTGCATTTTCTCCGCTACGCGCGTGATAGCTCATGCCGTTTGTGACGACACCGCCTTCTTCCGACGTTGCCGCAATTACCTGACCGCCGGGGCACATACAAAAGGTATACACACCTCTGCCATCTGACGTTTTTACATTCAGTTTATAATCGGCTGCACCGAGTGCATCTGTTCCGTATTGCACAGTATTAATTGTATGCTGTTTGTGTTCAATTCTAACACCCATCGAGAAGGGCTTTTGCTGCATTACAAGTTTTTTTTCATAAAGCATCTCGAATGTATCTCGTGCGCTGTGACCAATTGCCAGTACAAGTTGATTACATTGAATGTTTCGACTTGTGCCGGAATTTACAACAGTGATACCGGTTAATTTACCGTTTTGAATATGCAAATCCGTCAGCTTTGTTTTAAAATAAACCTGTCCGCCGAGGGAGAGAATTTCATTTCGTATGCTTTTAATAACGCCTTTTAATATATCTGTGCCGATGTGCGGTTTTGCATCATATAAGATACTTTTCGGGGCACCATGCGCAACAAAGGTTTCCAGGATAAAACGAAGGTTATTGCTGTTTGTGCCGGTAGTTAGCTTTCCGTCGGAAAAGGTACCGGCACCGCCTTCGCCGAATTGTATATTGCTTTCGGGATTAAGTCTGCGTGTTTTAATAAATGTGTCATAGTCTTCCGTTCGTGCATCCACATCTTTGCCACGTTCGATTATTATCGGATTCAGACCGGATTTCGCCATTGCATATGCGCAAAATAGTCCTGCCGGTCCCATGCCGCAGATGACGGGGGACAGAGTACATTTAGCTGCATGAATATTTAACGGCTCCTGTACCGGTGCAATCGCGATATTTTTGTCAGCACAACGATTTACGATTTTTTCTTCATTGCCACGTATACAAACATCTATATTATATACGTAAAGCAGATTGTTTTTCTTTCTTGCATCTATTGCACGCTTCACAGGTGTGTATGATAAAAACAAGCTTGCCTCAATACCGAGCAGCTTGACAAGCTTGTTTTGGATATATTCCGGCGTATCGCAATCGATCGGGATTTTTAATTGTGAAATTCGAATCATAGTTACGTCCTCTTTAATGTATGAAAGAACTTATATATACAATCAATGGAATGGTAAATATAGAAACAACTGTATTGATTGCAACTATCTGACTTGCATAGCCACTGTCAAGGTTATAACGCTGAGCCAATATGGCAATCATTGTTGCAACCGGGCAAGCACTCAGGATTAATAGAGACATATAGGCAGTTTCGCCCAACGGCATCAGCTTTAAGATGAACATCGATACAATTGGAAGTACCAAAAGTCTTAATACCGAAACAATGTACAGACGGATGTTTTTGAATATGCTTCCGAATTTTACATTGG
>JAZSGM010000172.1:0-6846 GCA_045532715.1 Clostridia bacterium | reverse complement strand
CATGCTTCTGCGTGAGGAAACCACCTGCTTTGCTTTCCTCGCAGGTCACGAGTCCTTCGCTGCAGCTGAAGGTGCAATCGGTATCGCTAAGTCTGCAAACAAGGTTCGTAAGACACCGCTCAAGGTTATCTTAAACGGTCTCGGTAAGGACGCAGCGCAGATTATCTCCAGAATCAACGGCTTTACTTACGTAGAAACCAAGTTCGACTACTTCACAGGCGAGCTTGAGGTTGTATATGAAAAGGCATACTCCAAGGGTGAAAGAGCTGCCGTGAAGTGCTACGGCGCAAACGACGTTCGTGAAGGTGTTGCAATCATGCATCACGAGGCGGTTGGCGTTTCCATCACCGGTAACTCCACCAACCCGACACGCTTCCAGCATCCGGTAGCAGGTACCTACAAGAAGGAATGCATCGAGCAGGGTAAGAAGTACTTCTCCGTTGCTTCCGGCGGTGGTACAGGCAGAACACTCCACCCGGATAACATGGCTGCAGGTCCGGCTTCCTACGGTATGACTGACACCATGGGCAGAATGCACTCCGACGCGCAGTTCGCAGGTTCTTCCTCCGTTCCGGCGCACGTGGAGATGATGGGCCTTATCGGCGCAGGTAACAACCCGATGGTTGGTATGACGGTTGCTTGTGCAGTTGCAGTAGAAGAAGCAAGTAAATAAAAAGGTAAAATCGGCGCATTACTGCGTTGAGAAGGCGGACCCGTACAAGAGTACTGTGTCCGCCTTTTCGCCTTGTACTGCATCCGATTTTCCTCTTTTTACGGTTTTTTGCGGTTGGTGCGGAATTGTGTACAAAACTTTGTCGAAAAATGCGGCAGAAAAAACTGGACAGATTTTATAGGTTATGATACAATAAATTTGCGACACAAGTTTATATTCGCTCATGTGGCTTACGTTTGAAAAAAACGTAGGCTTGGTTGTTCTACCACGTGAGTGAGAACTTGTGTCGCAGCAAAAAGACCGGCCGCGTTTTTTATGCGTGGCCTCGGCTGCGCATTTTTTTATTTAGGAGGAAACGCAAATGGATAAGGAACTGTATTTTAAAGTGTTTAACAAAATCACGGATATGATTGAGGAACTAAAAAGCCTGCAAGCAGAACTGGAGGAAGCATATATTTCAGCAGAGGAATGATTTTATAGAGTGTCGATTTAAATCGACACTTTTGCGCATGATACCCATTTGCCTTTTGCTATATTCATGGTGCTTACGGTTATCGAATTTTGTAAACACATACAAAAAGCAGATGCAATCTGAACTGCACAATTTGGTGCAGTTCAATTCTGCACCACGCATAAAAACGCGGCTTCAGAATTCATGTTACCACACATTACACTCTGTATATGAATATCGCAAAGCAAAGTTCATATGGAAGCTCGCGTTTTTTGCAAAACGCAATTTGCTTTGCCATAGCCAAAACAGGATAGCAAATAAGAGATATTCTGCGTACAGATATCCCGATACTCATAATTCAAGTGTAATATGTGGTGATTTCAATATAGCATTTCTTTGGCAAAAAAGCAATACAATTCCGATGAAAAAAACGCAGCTTTGGTTTCAAACCACATCTGCGTTTTTTTGTTGACTTACATTTTATCTTATAGACTGAAAGTTTTCCGGAATCACAAACACATACGAATCCGGGCTGATGATACCGTGGCGCAGGCGCTCGGCGGTGCGGTCGGGCTTTTCCCAATAGGTCGGCTCTGCGCCGTGGCGCGTAACTGCAAGGCGGAAGGGAACGTCGCCGCTGTCAAAAAAGTCTTTTTTATACAGCGTTATCGTGTGCAAAATACCATCTGCGGTTTTTTGGCTATCCGTGTGCCATTTGGAACGCTCGTCTGCTTTGCAGCCGGGGTAGATGCCGCTCGAGTTGGTCACGTCAAACACAAGTCCGTTTTCGAGTGAAATACCCATACCGGCGTACGGATGAAACATTTGAAATTCCGGGCGGAGCTCGAGACGGTCGTCTTTGTGCAGACAGATTTTTATCGTATAGCTATCCGCATTTTCGTCGATGCGGATTTTCGTGCTTTCGTCTGTTGTACCGTCTTTATACATAAAGCTTTCCCAGCCGGCGTTTGTTTCGTAGCGGTGGCTGTCTTCTGAAAGACCTAAGCAGTACGGCAGCGGATGCCTGCCGTCTTTGATGCGCTTTTCTACTGCAGGGAACTCGGTTTCAAGCATTTTTTCAAGCTCGCCGATGCGCCATTTGAGCTTTTCGGGGAAGAACTTGTAGGCGGCGGCTTCGGCGTGGTAACCCAGTCTGCCGTCCGCCTCGGAAAGCAGCGCTAATGCTTTGGCGTTTTCAATTTCCTTTTCTGCAAGGGTGCGCATTTCGGAAAGCAGCGCTGTCGAATTGCCCTGCAGAAAGGCAAGCTTTCTTCTTAAATGATAAAACTCTAAAATGTTTGCGCCGCTGTCGAATAAAATACCGAGTGCGCGGGCAACACTCTTTTGCTCCTCGCCCTCGCCGTTTTCGATGGCTGCGACTTTGTCAAGCCGCTCTATGCCCTTATGCCACATATCGCGCATACGGCTGCAAAGTGCAAGCGCATCCTCGTGCGTGTGTCCCATAAACATTGCTTCGCCCACACGGTCGCTGCCGACCATATCCCCCATTTCATACGCCTTGGAAACCGGCAAATCGACCGGCTCCAGATGCAGCGGCCACGCCGTACCGTCCCCGATCGGCGAGTGCCACTCAAAGCAGGTGTTTAAAGGATAGTTTTTATACCCTGCTTCAAACTGCAGGTATGCCTCCACAACCTCTTTTGTTTCCCTGCCCCAATAGATGCCGGCAAGGTGGGTTAAAAAAGCTTCCTTCGTTTCATAAAACGGCGCGAACGCAAGCTCACCTGCCGCCTTACTCATCACGGAGGGGTAATTACCGAAATACCAGCAATACAAAACGCCGTCAACGCCGTTTTCGTGCATATACTTATACTTGTCGTACAAAATGCCCGGCACCGGCACATACGGCACGGTTGACACCTCGTGCGACGAGCAAACCTGCAGCTTGGCAAACTGGTGTACGCCTGTTTTCTGCGCCGCCTCTGCCGCGGACTTGAACAACGGTCCCGGACCGGGGTAGGAGAGCCAATAGTCAATGGCAAGCTTTTTCTTGCCCTCCTGTTCTACGGTGGCGTAGTCTTCAAAATTAATCATACTGATAATATCCTTATCACGCGAAGCAAAATATTCCTCGCGCACCTTGTCCGAAGCACCGCGGATGGCATACGCCCAGCTGATAAACTGTGCATCCGGATTTACGGCGCGCATACCGTCTAAGAGCGCTTTTTCCGTTGCAATCAGGCTTTTGGCGTGCGAGTGGTGCTTTGCAAGGCAGTGCGGACAGTCGAATTCACCCCAGGGCATAGAAGCGCACGAGGACAGTGCCTCGCCGACGGTGATGGTCATCATACCGCGCAGCTTCGGCACAAGGGTGCAAAGTCTTGCGGTCGCTTCGCGGATATAGGCTTCGCCCGCCTCGGTAGACGGACAGAAGGTAAAGTTGTCGCCAAACGGTCGCCCGCGCAGCTCGGTGTGGTTTTTGACGGCATCGTTTCCGTGGTAGGAGGATGCCGGCTCTACGCACTCTAAGTATACGCCGATGCCGTAGCGCGCGGCGCGGTCAATCAAGCGGTTTAATTTTTCAATGCGCGCCTTTCCGTTTTTGCCGTATTCCGGGAGAAGGTCGGACGGCACAAGCACACGCAGATGCTCCTGCACCCAAATGGCGTTTACGCCGTCGTGTGCGAGACGGTCTAAGTATGCATCCGGATAGCCTTCAAGACTTACGCCAAGCTCGCCTGCGGTACCGGTGTTGTAGTTCGGGACAAGTGCGCTTCTTGAAATTCTGGTTTGGATGACGGCTCTGCGTTCAATCGTACCGCGCGGCAGAAGGTTGCCCTCGCGGCGCTTCATTTCATCTTCTATGTAATAAATTGCGCGGCGGATGCCCTCGGTGTCACCGGCTTCAATCAGACACAGCGTGTCTGAAACCGTGATTTTATAGCTTTCCTGCGCCATACCGGGCACAAGTGCGGTTTTGAATACAAAGTCACCGTCCTGCATTTTGTATACGTCAAAAAAGCGCTGCAAATCCGCATAGGCGGTTTCGAGCAGACCGTGCTTATCGGGAAAATCGGCAAGCACGGTTTTGCCGCGGACGGCAACCTCATCCGGTGCGGGCGTTCTTTGGTCCCAATCGGCCGGCGCAGACCGGTGCACCGGGACGGTCAGCGCATCGGCAAAGCGGAGCCGCGGCTGCTTGTGATTAAACGGATCTTCGGAAATTCTGTAACGCATCCTTCCACATCCTTTGTGTATCTCTTTAAGGTGATTTTACCATTGAAACGGATGGGTGTAAATGCATAACCGGCAAAAAAAGAACGATTGTGCAAAAAATATTTAAGATTGTGTAAAGAAGTGCTGGTGTCTTTACAAAACAGCGCAGAAATGGTACAATATTTCTGATGAATTTACAGTCGGAAGTAGGAGTAGCTATGAAAAAAAGAATCAGTATGTTTTTGGTGCTGTGTATGCTCTGTGCGTGCGGCGCGGTTTGTGCGCAGCCTGCATTTCAGGTGCAGGTGCCGACCGTGTCTGCAAAGCCGGGCGAGCGCGTGCAAACACAGATTGTGCTTGCAAACAATACGGGCATTCTGGCGATGCTGTTTGATCTGACGTATGATACAACCAGGCTGAAGCTTACGCATGTCGAGGACTGCGGACTGGTCGCAGGTGCGATGTTTGGGCAGCATCTGACGGATATGCCGTACAAGCTGCTCTGGAACAGCGCGTCTGCGGAGAATTTTACGCAGGACGGTGCGCTGGTGAAGCTTGAATTTGAGGTTTTGGCGGATGCGCCGGCAGGGCTGGCAGAAATCCGGCTTGCGTATGCGCAGGAAAATGTGTTTGATGTAAACCTCAAGGATGTACCGATACAGGTGGTAAACGGCGGTGTGGAGGTTGTAGCGGAAAAACAGCCGGCGCATACGCCAACCACGGTGATTCGCCCTTCGGCGGGCGGTGCTTCGGGCGGCAGCGCGTCCGGGTGGCCGCAGACCAAGCCGGAAGCAGATGTGCGTCAGCGGCAGATGATTCTGACCATTGGCAAGTGCGAGGCGCTGGTGTTCGGCCGGACAAAAACCAATGACGTGGCACCGAAAATCGTCAACGGCAGAACCATGCTCCCGGCGCGCTTTGTGGCAGAGGCGCTCGGCGCGACGGTGCACTGGACAGCGGATGCACCTCAGCAGGTTGATATTCGCAAGGCAGACACACAGATTCTTTTGTATATCGGCTCGGATGCGGCGTATATCAATGGGGAAAAATGCACGCTGGACAGTCCGGCTTTTCTGGAAAATGACAGAACCTATACGCCGATTCGTTTTATCGCGGAGGCGCTCGGCGCAACCGTGGCGTGGGATGAAAATACGCAGAAGGTCACCATAACTGCAAAATAAGAATTCTTCGGTTGCGACGGTTGCAATGCGCACTTGTCAATTCCCGGAAAATTATGCGATACTCAACTTTGGAGGGATGAAGAATGAAGGTTACATTTCCTTACGGAAAAGATAAATGGACATATACTTTTGAAAAGGACGAGCTTGCCGGTGTGCTGACAAGCTCGATTGAAGCATACAAGCCGGCGGCAGACGAGCATACGCTTGTGCGTGAGGCGATGGCAAACCCGACAGGCAGTGTACGCCTTAGCGCATTGGCGAAGGGAAAAAAGAAGGTCACCATTATTGCAAGTGACCACACGCGTCCGGTGCCGAGCAAGGTGATTATGCCGTATATGCTTTCCGAAATCCGCGAGGGCAATCCGGAGGCGGAGATTACGATTTTAATTGCAACCGGCTGTCACCGCGGTACAACGAAGGAAGAGCTTGTATCCAAGTTTGGCGAAGAAATTGTGAAAAACGAAAATATTTATATCCACGACTGCGACGAAGCAGAGAAGCTTGTGAATATCGGCACGCTGCCGAGCGGCGGGGAATGTCTTGTTAACCGCATTGCGTATGAGGCGGATTTGCTTGTGGCGGAAGGCTTTATTGAGCCGCATCTGTTCGCCGGCTTTTCCGGCGGCAGAAAGAGCGTGCTGCCGGGCGTGGCGAGCCGCACTACCGTTATGGCAAATCACTGTGCGGAGTTTATTGCGCATCCGTGTGCAAGAACAGGCATTTTAAAGGGCAATCCGATTCACGAGGATATGCTGTGGGCGGCAAAGCAGGCAAAGCTTTGCTACGTTGTCAATGTCGTATTGAATGCAGAAAAGAAGGTGATCTATGCCGTTGCGGGCGATCTGGTCGCAGCACATAAGCAGGGCACGGACTTTTTGGAGCAGTACTGCGGTGTGCAGGCGACGAATTCGGATATTGTCATTTCCACCAACGGCGGCTATCCGCTGGATCAGAATGTCTACCAGGCGGTCAAGGGGATGACGGCGGCGGAGGCAGCGGTGCGCGAGGGCGGCGTGATTATTATGCTTGCTGCATCGGAGGACGGTAGTGGCGGTGCGCATTTTTACCGTCAGCTTGCCGATGAAAAGGACATCCACAAAATTATGGCGATGTATCTGGCGCAGAACAGAAACGAAACTCTGCCCGACCAGTGGCAGGCGCAGATTTTAGTGCGCATCCTGCAGCGTGCAACCGTGATTTACGTATCCGAAATGGCGGATGCCGAGGTTGAGGCGATGCATATGCTGCCGGCACATTCCCTGGAAGAAGCCATGGCGATGGCAAAGAAAATCACAGGCAAAGAAAAGCCGAGCGTTACAGCGATTCCGGACGGAATTGCGGTTATGGTTAAAAGGTAAATGCGG
>JAZSGM010000080.1:0-4439 GCA_045532715.1 Clostridia bacterium | reverse complement strand
CCCTTCTTTCCGATGTTTATTATTTGTATGGAATTAACTTCTTGATTGTAGCCTCGTTGGCTGCACTTGCATAAGCGGACTTACGCAGACCTCTTTTTCTCTTTGTTGTCTTCTTTGTGAGGATGTGGCTTCTGAAAGCCTGACCTCTTTTCACCTTACCGGATTTTGTAACGGAAAATCTCTTGGCCGCACCTCTATGTGTCTTAATCTTCGGCATATTGAACACTCCTTCCAGTTTCTTAATTTTTTTCTTCTCTTGTTATGCCTTTGGTGACATAACCATGGCCATATTTCTGCCCTCGAGCTTCGCACCCTTTTCCACACTGCCAAACTCCTGCGCGCTTTGTGCAAAACGCTCCAGCAGCTCTGCGCCAATGGATGAATGGTGAATTTCACGACCACGGAAACGCACGGTAACCTTCACCTTATTGCCGCTCTTCAAAAACTTGATTGCGGAATTCAGTTTAGTTTCAAAATCGTGGGTATCGATTGTCGGTGACAAACGCACTTCTTTCAGTTCGATGACCTTCTGATTTTTGCGGTTTTCCTTTTCGCGCTTTGCAGCCTCGAATTTGTACTTACCGTAATCCATAATTTTGCATACCGGCGGCTGTGCCTGCGGCGCAATCTTTACGAGGTCGAGGTTGGCTTCAATCGCCAGCTCCTGCGCCTTCGCAATCGGCATTACACCAAGCTGTGCACCGTCCGCGCCGATGACGCGTACTTCCTTGTCGCGAATTTCTTCGTTGATTTGCTGCTCTTTGCTACTGATAAATATCACCATCCATACTAAATTCAAAGCTGCAAAAAAGCGGACACCTCTAACGGCGTCCGCATAAATATACACACACTTTACCTCTACGGTAAAATCGGAATATTTAACCGAAACAGCGCCGCCGTACGGTGAGAGCAAATTCTGCTCTGCTTTGTTTTCTAAAATAGTATAACAGTCTTTTTGTCACTTGTCAAGCATTTTTTCAATTCTTTTTCTGATAGTGTATACAGTCTGCCAAAAACTGCTCCAGACTCAGCCAGTCCCGTGCTCTGCCGCACTTGACATCATAGTCAATGCGATTGAGTCGTCGGATACCTTCCGTCAAAAACACGCGCCCGAATTTTTTTGCATACGAAATGTAATCCCGCACGAAAAACGGCGGCACTTTAATTTTGGATGCAATTTCCGGCGGCGGTGCACCCTCGGCAAGCAAATACTGCGTATGCAGAATTTTTGCAAAGTAGCCATTCAGATTTTCTAAAATCATAAACGGTGACTCCTTCAGGGTCTTTGCCTGCTCCAACAAAGAAAACATACCTTCCGCATCGCGTTTCAAAATACAGTCAATCATTTCAAATACGCGGCTTTGCGGCAGCTTGGTTACCATACGGTCGATATCCTTTTTGGTAATCGTTTCCTCCCCGTAGGCAAACAATTTTTCCAATTCGCGCATAATCGCATGCATACCACTGTCACAATTCTGAATCAGGTAGGCAATCGTATCAGCTGACATTTTCTTCCCTGCCCCTCTGACAGTACGCTCAACCCAATTCGACAACTCCGTCCCTTCCATATACACACAGTCTGCCGCAATCCCCTTTGCCGCAACCGCTTTATACAAAACGCTGCGTTTGTCTGCCTCCTCTTCATAAAACACAAGGCACAAGTATTCCGGCAAATCTGCAATCGCATCACTCCAAAACCGCTTCACTTCTTCCGATGCCGTTTTAAAGATGCCACTGTATTTAACTAAAATCATTTTCTTTTCCGCCATCATCGGCGGTGTATCTATTTCCGTGCGCACAAGATCCAATTCCGTCTTATTGTCTTCTAAAACAATATAGTTAAAATCATCCATTACGCCGGTCAGAATCTTATCTCGAATGGATTTTAAGTAATATTCTTTTAAGTAGGTTTCCTCACCGAACAGCAGATAGACACCGCACAGATTCCCCGTACGCAAGTTTTGTCGCAGCTTTTCAAGGCTGCCGTCATTCTTTTTTGCCGCCATGCAATTTCACTTCCGTTCCTTCTATTTCACCCATTGGATGCCGTTTTTACGCATATAAAATGTCACATCGCCCGCCGTTGCCGTATTGTATATTTCTGCACCGACGCGCTTTAATACAATTTGAGTTCGCGGCGCCGGATGCTGACTGACACTGTATTTTCCGGCACTGATAAGCGCATAACGCGGCGAAACACGTTCTATAAACGCATCCGAGCTTGAGCCGAGTGCACCATGATGCGCTACTTTCAAAAGCTCTGCTTGCAGATCTTCTCCCGATGCACACAGTCGCTGCTCCGCAATTCTTTCCGCATCACCTGTAAACAGCATTTTCGTTTCTCCATAACAGATTCGCAGCACCAAAGAAAGCTCATTTTCCGAATATTTGTACTGCAATATCTGCGCATCCGGGCTCAGTGCCTCTATCTTCAAACCGCCCGGCAAACGCATAGAATCGCCGGCCTGCATATAATGCACGCGAATACCGCGATTTTCCGCGCACTGTTCCAGCAACGCCTTGTATTTCTCACGGCACAGCGGATGTCTGTACGGTAATACTAAATTTTTCACACACATATTTTCACAAATATACAAAACACCCTGCGCATGGTCTGCATCATAATGCGAAACAATCGCATAGTCGATTTCATTGACGCCGCGATACTGCAAATACGGCAAAACCGTATTCTTGCCGACATTTTGCTTTTCGGACATCGCACTGCCGCCACCATCCAGCAGCACCGTTGTTCCACCGGGCATTCTGAACAAAGCGCTGTCCCCTTCTCCGACATTGATAAAATGCAACTTTACATAAAAACTGTCAACAAATGTACTCAAGGTCATCAGCAATATACAAATGCAGGCAATCCCCTTACAAATATGCGCCCAGTTTATCTTTTTTACCATAACAGCATAAATGCCAAGCACAAGCGCATAATACAGCACGCAGGCCACTATGCTCGGTGCTTCAACCGCCACATAGGCAAACGGAATATATTTCACCGTCGAAATCGTTATGCGCATAAGCACAAGCATAAGTTTTAATACAAATCCGATTGCCTGCGCACCAAAGCTCCAGAACCCGGATACAAGCACAAGCAGCATACCTAAAATCATCAATGGAGAAACAAGCCACGTCAGAAGCACATTATACACAAGGCTGAATACGGGCACACCATGAAAATAACGCACAATAATCGGTAAAGTAAATATCTGTGCACAAAGACTGACTGCAAGCGCTCCGCTCAGGGGATGCCATTTTATAATACGGTAAATCAAAGTCTCTACACGTCTGCTGAATAACAGTATACCAAAAACACAGGCAAAAGACAACACAAATCCTGCGCTGAATAAATAAAGCGGATTGTACAGCAGCATTAAAAAGGCACAGCAAAGCGTTGTGTATAAGCGATCCTCATCACCCCGCGTCAAAAAAGCCACTGCACAAAAATGAAACATTAATACCGCACGCATGATAGATGCGCCACCACCGACCACCAATGCAAAGAACCCTAAAACCAAGCCACTTAAGGGATAATAAATCACGCGCTTTAGCCGCAGGCGTGAAAATAACCAAAACAAAATCCCGCTCAAAACCGCAACATGCATACCGGATGCCACACACATATGACTCAATCCGGACTTTGTGATTGCGTCTGACAACTCCTCGGAGATTCCACTGCGGTCGCTAATCAGAATCCCCGCCAGCAAACCGCCCGCATCCGCTCCAATATAAGTTTCGATGCATTCTGTTATACAGCTGCGCACCTTATACGCCGCGCGTTCAATCGGATTGCTCTTTACCCTGTCCACATATTGTACACAGGTTTCATCTGTAATAATTGCACCATATATGCCGTCTGTTTTATTCCACATTCCGAAATCAAATGCACCCTCGTTATCCGGCGTGTCCGGCAGCATAAATGTGCCGCGCAGCGCAAGGCGGTCACCATAGGTATAGGGTTGCTGCATACCATCTTTTTCATAAACCGTAACAGCAAGCTTCGCTTTCGGATATGCATGTATCGGGATCCCCCGTACTGTATCAATGCTGATTTTCTGAGGCAGAATTACGTAGTAACAGTATTTGTCTCCGCGCTTCGTTTCCTGCACGATCCCCTGCACATAAACTGTCAATGCTTCAAACTCCGCCGGCATAAAATTTGCTGCATTATTCCTATACGCAGTATGTGTAAAGCCAAATGCTGCACATAGGATCAATAATAACGCAAAAATCCGCCTGCCACGAAAACAAAAGAAGTAAATTACCGACACCAGTGCCAAAAACACAAATACCACACCGGTATCCAACCAAGAAAATGTCACTGCTGCGCAAACCGAAAGACAATACACGCCGCACAAAATCAAAATATTTCTTTTCATTGTCAACGTATTTCCCTCTCAAGTCCATCGGACTGCAAAATTAAAAGGCAGATG
>JAZSGM010000012.1:0-2218 GCA_045532715.1 Clostridia bacterium | reverse complement strand
ATTTTATAATACTGATAATTGCCTTCGTAAACGCCGTGAACGTATATGCTGCTAACGCAATGGTTGTAATCTCGTGATGCTCAAAGGTCCTGTTCCAATACACCATGAAGAATATCATCACCGAAAGCGTAAGATTCATCACTAGAAAAACGATGCCGCATGCACGGTATCGGATCAATTCATCCCGCTGCTTCTCACCGGGCTTATTTTTTGTAGTATACCTCACTAAAAAGAATCGCATCACGGCAAGAATCACATAGTATCCTGCCAAAGAATAAAACCAGAAAGTATGATGCCAGAATCCCATTCCAAGCTGTAAAAGCGCATATGCAGTATTCCACAAAAGTCCGCCGTAGAGGGATGTGTTTACCCGCAAATGCGCATCATCCAACCAACGTCTTGCATACTTATTTTCATTCTTGAAACTTCGAAAAAAACGAATCAAATCCGGAACTCTCATCGACCAGACCAGCAAGGTATAAAAAGCAAGCACATACGATAGGATAGCAACCAGAGATTCCGTCCCGATAAATACCATGGAATATACCAAAAACACCGTAGCAATCGGAATCAGAATGATCATAATCGCAATGTGCGGAAACAAAACATGTTTCCCTATCTTCTTCCAATCCATACTAATCCTCTTGTCCTTTCGGTATTTTTACAGTAAATGTTGTGCCGATACCCACAGTACTTTCCACAGCAAGCTCGCCCTGTAAAATGTCGATTACCCGTTTCACCAACGCAAGTCCAAGTCCGTTTCCCTGTACGGAATGCGAGGTATCACCCTGATAAAACTTTTCAAAAATGTGTGCACCGACCTCGGACGTCATGCCGCACCCGGTATCCTTTACTTTAACAACAGCATACTGCTCCATAACCGTTAAGGAAACTGACACCGTACCGCCGCTTCCGGTAAACTTAAAAGCATTGGAAAACAAATTGTTCCATACAAGGGAGAGCAATTCTGCATCTGCGCATACCTGAATGTCTTCTGCAATATCCGTTTCAATCTCAATGTCTGCCTTTTCCCACACATTCTCAAACTGCAAAAGACACTCACAGATCTGTTCGCCCAAATCAAATTCAGCCGTCTGAGGAAAAATCTGCTGGTTTTCCAAACGATTCAGTTTCAATATATTCGTCATCATCTCTGCCAGCCGGCGCGACGCATCCGTCACACCTTTGGCATACTCCAGCCGTTGTTTTTCTGATAAATCCGGGGATTGCAAAAGCGTGCCGTAATTCTGCATGACTGCAAGCGGTGTTTTCATTTCGTGAGATACATTCGCGATGAAATCTGTGCGTAGCGTCTCCATCCCCGACAATTCCTGCGCCATCGCATTGACTGCCGTCGCAATCTCATTAAAGCCTTCCATGCCCGAACCTTTCATCGGCTTCATACGAACTGAAAAATCTCCGTTCATAATCTCTTTTGTTGCCTCGATAATCGTCTTTACCGGACGTTCTACCATAACTTTACGGCGGATATAATCAATCGTTCCGAACAGAATTGTAATTAGTACAACATTCAGAAACGTAGCCTTCGCTGCAACGCTGACATTATCCGGGGTAAACTCCAGTCCTACCCGGTTTGCAAACGTTTTCAAAAACAGCATCATACAACAGGAGACTGCAAATCCCACCGTAAGAAAGAAGATCAAATAATTATTGATTGCCTTAAGCACATTACGGACACTTAATTTTTTCACTTAATCACCGCCTTATACCCAAGTCCGTGCACCGTTTTAATTTCAAACGCATCACACGCCGACAGCTTCGCGCGAAGCTTTGTCATATACACGTCGACCGTGCGTGTGCCAGCCTGCGTGTCAACGTCCCAGAATTCGTCCATAAGCTGTGTGCGCGTGAAGGTCTTTTTCGGGTAGGAGAGGAGCTTATAGAGAAGGTCGAATTCTCTTGCGGTAAGCGATATCTCCTCACCGTGAAGTACGGCGGTGCGCTCGTCAGCATCCATTACAAAGTCGGATAGCTCGATTCGGTGGCTCGACGCGATCTTAGAGCGGCGAAGAAGCGCTCCGATGCGCAGAAAAAGCTCGTCGAGATCGATGGGCTTTGTCATATAATCGTCGATGCCGATGCGATAGCCTCTCTGCTTGGATGCGAAATCGTCGCGCGCGGTCATAAATAGGATCGGAATGTCGTTGTTGAGCGAGCGAACGGTCTTTGCGAACTCGAAGCCGTCGATCCGAGGCAT
>JAZSGM010000288.1:0-2263 GCA_045532715.1 Clostridia bacterium | reverse complement strand
CTACCGAAATGCCGGATACATTTGCGATTTCATCACAGGACAGCCCATAAAATTTACGAAGAATCAACGTATCCTTATAAATGGGCTTCAGATTTTGTATTACGGAAATGATACGCTCTACAGACTCTTTGTCAATTACAATGTCCAATGCACTTGGGGATGTGCTTTCATACGATGTGGCGTCTGCATCTTCGGAAAACGGCGTGCGTTTGCGGTAAATATCCTTTGCAACATTTCGTGTAACAATTGCAAAGAATGCTCGTGTGCGCGTGGTATCCGTTTCGTCTATTTTATGAAGATTTTTCATAATGCGGACGATGGCCTCACTGACGGCATCTTCGGATAATTGCGCATCGTGCAGTATGGAATAGGCTTCTTTGTACATCATATTTCGAAATTGATAGTACAGCTGCTCAATTTTTAAGTTGCTATTATGCTTTTTGAAAAACATAGGCTATCTCCTTTGTTTGACTTCGCCTATATCATATATGATTACGAAAAAAATTTCAAGACTATTTTAGAAATCAACATACGGTAGCTTTTTGCACCCTGCATTCTGCATACAAAAAACGGCATGGAAAACCATGCCGTTTAAATCTCTCCTCACAATACTCCAATCAAATTCAGACCGAACACAAATAAAAATACCGTGAAAATACAAAACGCCGTTGTCGAAGCGACAATCTGTCCGGCAAGGGCATCGTCTGCGCCCATTTGCTGTGCCATTGCATAAGACGAAACCGCAGTCGGTGATGCAAAAACGGACAGTAAAATGGCAATATCCACACCGCGGAAACCGAGTAAAATCGCAATGCCCAAAAAGACCAGCGGCACAAAAACAAGTCTTGCTGCCGTCACCAGAAGCACACGAATTGAGTTTGCTTTTAAAAGCTCGAAATCAAGCGATGCACCAAGCACAATCAGCGCAAGCGGCGTTGCAATTTTCGCCACATCGGACACCGCCGTTTCCAGCACGCGCGGCAGCTTCAGACCGATTGCGGTTGTCAATATACCGAGCAGCGACGCAAGAATCAGCGGATTGGTCACAATTCCCTTTAAAATCTTCTTAATATCCGGCTTCCCATGACGAAACACCTCCAGGGAAATCACCGCAAGGAAATTAAACAGCGGCACCACAAACGCCACGACTACTGCCACCTTACCTGCCGCAGCATCCCCCATCAGTGCCGTTGTCAGCGGCACACCGAAAATCACAAAATTGCTGCGGAAAATACCCTGAATGATGGCACCGCGACGCTTGTTATCCTTTTCAAGCATTGGCAC
Source organism: Clostridia bacterium (assembly GCA_045532715.1). GTDB lineage: Bacteria > Bacillota > Clostridia > UBA1381 > UMGS1253 > RGIG2041. The sequence continues at coordinate 979 of JAZSGM010000288.1, read as the reverse complement.
AAGCAGCACCAGCACAAAAAACAACGCCAGAACGCTGAGCACCGAAAACAAAATCAGCTTTCCGTCAAACGCAACCTCAAGCTCAGACTTATATACGTTGTAAAAAATCAATGGTGGTAAAAACACCTTGAAGATTAAGGTGTTAAGCTTTTTATAGGTCGCCACATCCATCAAGCCGGTCTTGCGCAAAAATACACCCAAAAGCATTAAAATCAAAAGCGGCAATATCACTTGCCCCGCCATCAAAAAACTATCCATTATTTCAACCTCCCCAATACGGCCTGTCTTGCCGCGGCTGCCGGTGCATCCTCTAATATCGCAAGGTCAGATGTTTCATATTTTTTCATCAGCGCACAGCCGATCAAATAATCCGCAAGCGCCGGATTTTTCGGCAAAATCGGTCCGTGCATATACGTGCCGACCGTATTTTTATAAAGCACACCCTCGCTGCCGTTTTCAGCATTGCCATACCCATGCAACACTTGACCGAAGGGCGCATAATGCTTAATGTCCGTCTTCCCGGTGTGGTGTTCAAATCCGACAAGTGTCACCTTTTCTTCTCCCAGCACTGCTTCTGTGACAAAATGCCCGATATATCGCTTTTCACTTTCGTGCGTGTCGATATCCAGCACACCGAAGCCGTTTACTTTTTCACCGTCAACATAGAAGAAATTGCCCAACAGCTGATACCCGGCACCAACAGCAAGCAAAACACCGCTATCCTCGATATACTTTTTCATAGGATGCGCAAGCCTATCCCGATAAGCGCTCACCTTTTTTTGCTCCATCACAGAACCGGTGCCCAAAAGCACGATATCCGCATCCGTAAAATCAGGCGTTTCCCCTGCGCGCAGGGTACGCACTTGCGTTCCTATGCCGCGCCACGCACAGCGCTTCTCAAGCACCGTCACATTGCCGCGGTCGGCATACACATCCAGAAGGTCAGGGTACAAGTGATAAATCAACAAATTCTTTTCCA
>JAZSGM010000100.1:0-29752 GCA_045532715.1 Clostridia bacterium | reverse complement strand
AACAGCATACAGGATGCATCTGCATTCCAATATGCAAATTATATAAAAAAGCTTTACATAACGCATAATACGGAGCTCACCGTTTTAAGGCTTCCGTACCAGCAGATAGATTATGTTCGCATAGGTTATACACAAGTGAAGTCATGGAAGCTGGAAGAGGATGCAATAAGCATCGGCAAAATATATTGAATAAAGCTTAGGTGAAAAAATGATAGTACTGAAAAATATTATCCGCAATTGTTATCAAAATGAAACTTTACCTCATATGCAGAAAGGTGTATAATTATAGCATAGAATGCTGACTTATACACTTTTTCTTATTTTTTTGGTGAATATGGCGAATCGCTTCGTGGTTGTGCCGCCGCATACAGAAGTATAGCACCGTCTCAGCCGCCCTGCGCTTCATCCGGATTCTCACAAAAAAACGGAGGAATCCGGCACATTACTTTTTTAAATGCTGTATTATATCTTTTTCTAATTTTGCTGCCTTTCGGGTGGCAGGAACGGAGGCAGTATGTTTTACTATATTTCCGGTACACTTGCAAAAAAAGCCGAAAACTTTGTCGTGGTGGACGCCGGCGGTATCGGCTATAAGATATTCACATCGGCAACCACGTTGCAGACCTGTGGCAATACCGGCAGTGAAATCAAGGTGTATACCTATATGAACATCGGTGAGATGGTTTGCGATTTGTACGGTTTTCTGACGGAAGAGGAGATCGGAATGTTTACAAAGCTGATTTCCGTGTCCGGTGTCGGTGCGAAGGCGGCAACTGCACTTTTGTCGGCAATGCCGACGCAGACGCTTGCGCTGGCGATTGTAACGGGAGATCAGAAAATGCTCACGCGTGCCAACGGCATCGGTCCAAAGGCGGCACAGCGCATCATTTTAGAGCTGAAGGATAAAATCGGCAACGATGACTTTATTGCGAAGGCGGCGCCGGATATTGCAGCTGTGGCACAGTCCAATCCGTCCGATGAGGCGGTTGAGGCACTTTTGGTGCTCGGCTACAGCATTGCAGATGCGAAGGCAGCGCTGCTCGGCGTGGACCAGAACCAGGATTTGGAGCTGGTAATTCGCGACGCGCTTAAAAAATTGGCAAGGTAGGTGTGTATAGATGCTTTTTGATGATAGCATGGAAGAAAGACTCATCACCAGTGAGTATACCAGAGAAGATGCCGAAACGGAGACGGGCTTGCGCCCGCGTGTTCTGGAAGAATATATCGGACAGGAAAAGGTAAAGGAAAACCTGAAAATCTATATTGAAGCAGCCAAGGCGCGTAAAGAGGCACTTGACCATGTGCTTTTGTACGGACCGCCGGGACTCGGTAAAACGACACTGTCTGCTATTATTGCAAATGAGATGGGCGTCAATATCCGTATCACGAGCGGACCTGCCATTGAAAAGGCGGGCGATCTGGCTGCGCTTTTAACCAATTTGTCCGAACACGATATTTTGTTTATTGACGAAATTCATCGTTTGAACCGCAGTGTGGAAGAGGTGCTGTATCCGGCAATGGAGGACTATGCGCTCGATATCATTATCGGCAAGGGCCCTTCTGCGCGCAGCTTGCGTATCGATTTGCCGAAATTTACCCTGGTCGGTGCGACGACGCGCGCAGGCGATCTGACGGCACCGCTCAGAGACCGCTTCGGTGTCATCAGCCGTCTGGAGCTTTATACACCGGACGAGCTTGTGAAAATTGTTACCCGTTCGGCAACGGTGCTGGGCGTGGACATTACGCCGGAGGGCGCGATGGAGATTGCTTCGCGTTCGCGCGGTACACCGCGTATTGCCAATCGCCTTTTAAAGCGTGTGCGTGACTATGCGCAAATCCGCGCAGACGGCACGATTGATAAGGCTGTGGCAGATCAGGCATTGCGGATGCTTGAAATTGACAATCTGGGGCTGGATATGACAGACCGCAGAATGATGATGACCATTATCCGCAATTTTGCCGGCGGACCGGTCGGCATTGAAACGATTGCGGCATCCATCGGTGAGGAACCGAGTACGATTGAAGATGTATATGAGCCGTATTTGCTGCAAATTGGCTTTTTGACGCGCACACCGCGCGGTCGCGTGCTGACACCGGCGGCTTATGCGCATCTGGGTGTAGCCTATAATGGGGATGCACCTGCGCAGCAAACAGCGATTGATTGAAAAATGCAGCGCTGAAATTTTTAGGGAAAGGATGGCGGGCGGCTTGAAAAGGCTTTTGTCTGTATGCTTGATATTTACACTTCTTGCGAGCTTACTTACAGGTTTTACGGCATTTGCGGCCAATAAGCTTTTTGTAGCGACGCTGGAATATGACGGTGCCGTACACGAGTATCGCGGCACATATTTTGATATTACCGTCAATGGAAAAGAAATTAAAACACCGATTCCGCCGATTGTGCTTTCGAGCGGAAGGTCCATTGTGCCGGTGCGTGAAATTTTTGAAGCAGTCGGCGCGCAGGTGTATTGGACGGAAGGAAACCCTTCGCGCGTGGTCATTGCCGATGAAAATACGACGGTGGCGCTTGCGCTCGGGGATGACGTTGCTCTGGTCAACGGCGAGGAAGTCAAAATGGAAGTGCCGGCGAAGCTGGTGGTTTATGAAGGAACGGGCAAGACGATGGTTCCGATTCGTTTTGTTGCAGAAACGCTGGATATGGAAGTGGATTACAATGAGGAAAAGGGACTGATTTCCATTGCGGAAAAGAAGCCGGAGGTTGTGCTGCCGGAAAACAAACTGATTAAGGTTGCCAGCAGCCTAAGCGGGGATGTACTGACCGCCAAGCTGACCTTTGACAAGCCGATTGACAAGTACACGCATATGACGCTTACGGATCCGCAGCGCGTGGTGGTGGACGTCAAAAACAGTTATATCGCAACGGGAAAGTATACCTATGAAACCAAGGGGAACACAAAGCAAATCCGACTTGGCGACTATGAAAACGGTGCGCGAATTGTGTTTGACGTTACGGTTGAGCCGGACATTCGCATATCGCTTTCGGAAAATAAAAAGGTTTTGACGGTGCTTTTAACTGCAAAGGCGCCGGAAGAACTGCCGGAGAAGCCGGAGGCGGAGCCGGACAAGCCGGAGGAGGAAGAACCGGAAACGCCGGAAGCGGGGGAAGGACCGATTGTGGTGATTGACGCCGGACACGGCGGCAGCGATCCGGGCGCGATCGGCTATGACAGTGAGGGCAAACCGCTTTTATATGAAAAAAATGTAAATCTGAACATTTCCAGACAGGTGTATTCTCTGTTAAAGAAAAAAGGTGTGCGTGTGTATATGACGCGTGACGATGATTCCTACGTATCGCTTGCGGCGCGTACGGAGTTTGCCAATGCGCTTGGTGCATCTCTGTTTATCAGCATCCACTGTAATTCCTTCACCTCGTCGGATATGCACGGTACACTCGTGATGCATCACACGGATGAGAGCATTGCACAAACCTATGGCGTCAGCGGCAGAAATGTGGCAAATAACATTCTGGCGTATCTGCCGAAGGCGATGGGGACAGCGGATAACGGCAGAGTCAACGGCAATGCCATGTATGTGATCCGTAAGGCGAATATGCCGTCCGTTATTGTGGAAACGGCGTTTATTTCCAATGCGGAGGACCGCGCAAAGCTGGCGGATGCAGACTGCCGCAAAGCGGCGGCAGAAGCGATTGTCAAGGGAATTATGGATACACTTGAGGATGTAAAGTATTAAGGAGTCTAAGGGGTTAAAGGGATGAAAAACAAAGCAGTTTCCGTATTGCTGGCATTGATCGTGCTGCTTTCGAGCAGCGTTTTGCCGGCGTACGCCTATGATGCATTTGAATATATCAAGGTCGGCTTAAGCTTCGGCACGGCATCCGTGAACAGCTTTAAGGCATCGACGGAGCAAAATATCGTTGTCGGCTATGCCACGGACAGAGTATTTACGCCGATGATGACGATTGAAGGCAGAGACGTTTTGGTGGAAAAGGGCGGCGGCACCTACTTGATGACGCAATATACCTATCCGTCGCTTGCGGAGGCGCTGGCAGGCTCAAGAGAGCTGCGTAACCGGGGCTATGAGGCGCACGGCGGCTACATCAATGGGGAATACAAGCTGCTGGTCGGCTTGTTTTCCGATGCAGCGGCTGCCGAGGAAAGCCGGTTGGCACTTGCCGCGGCGGGTATTGCCTTCGATGCGGTGTATATGGATATGAAAACCGTGATGGTCAATGCAGGCTACAGCTATCTTGTATTCCGTCACGAATCGGATATTTTCGCTTTCGGCTCGGACGGCTTCGGCACCACGAAGGTGGACGGCAGAAGCTACCGCGGCTACATTTTAGCTGACCGCATCAATTCAAGTGCGATTGCGGTTGTCAATTTAGTGGATTTTGATGATTATACGGCTTCGGTTGTGGGCAGTGAAATGTATGCCTCCTGGCATATAGAGGCGTTAAAGGCGCAGGCGGTTGTTGCGCGTACCTATGCCGCAACGGTCAAGTCGTATAAAAACTACGGCATTGATGTAACGGATGATACACGCACGCAGGCATATAACGGTATTTCCAGCGAAACGGCATCGACCAGGCAGGCGGCGCAGGAGACGAGCGGTATTATCGTGCTTTATAACCAAGCGCCGGCGCAGACCTATTTTACGGCGTCGAGCGGCGGCAAAACAGCGGATGTATACTCTGCGTGGGGCGGCGGTGCAGGCCTTGATTATTTAAAGAGCGTACCCGATCCCTATGAGGATACCGGGAATATTCCGAACGGTGTCTGGCGCGTGTCTTACACGCCGGAGGAAATCAAAGCAAAGCTTGCTGCAAAAAATATCCATATCGGGGACATCGTGAATGTCTATGTGGCAGACCGCGGTACGGATGAGCGCGTGCGCAAGCTGACCGTAATCGGCACGGAGGGCACGCATAATTTTACGTTCGACAGCTGCAGGACCTTCTTCGGTCTGAAGAGTCAGTTTTATTCTATTACCGCACCGGCGAAAAATGATCTGTACGCGTTTAGTGAAAAAGTCGCAGCGCTGGTGAGCGGTATTCCGACCGTTCTGACATCGAGCGGCATTCAGAAGGTAAGCGAAAAGACGTATGTGTTGACCGGGGACGGTCTCAAAGCAATAGAAAAGAACGAAAACGACAGCTATATATTCGACGGTCGCGGACACGGTCACGGCGTCGGACTGAGCCAGTACGGTGCCAAGGGTATGGCGGAAGCCGGTTTTGCCTTTGACGAGATTATTGCCCATTATTATCCGGGTACAACATTATCGAATTAAGTAGGGGTTTAGATTGAAAAGACAGGATTTTTACTATGAGTTACCGCAGGAATTGATTGCACAGACGCCGCTGGCGGACAGAAGTGCATCGCGCCTGATGCTGTTAAACAGAGAACAGGACAGTATCGAGCATTCCGTATTTAAAAATATCGTGGATGTGCTGCACGCAGGTGACTGCCTGGTATTAAACAATACCAGAGTCATTCCGGCGCGCCTTTACGGACAAAGACCGGACACGGGCGGCGGTATTGAGTTTTTGCTGCTGCACAAGCGGGCACTCGATGAGTGGGAGGTTATCGTAAAGCCGGGCAGACGCGCCAGGGAAGGTGCACAGTTTGTTTTCGGCGATGGGCTTTTGCGTGCAACCGTGCTTGAGGTCAAGGATGACGGCAACCGCATCGTGAAATTTGAATATGACGGTGTGTTTGAGGAAATCTTAGACCGGCTCGGCGAGATGCCGCTTCCGCATTATATTACGGAAAAGCTGGAGGATAAGGAGCGCTATCAGACGGTATATTCCAAGCACGACGGTTCTGCGGCTGCACCGACGGCGGGGCTGCATTTTACACCGGAGCTTTTAAAGCAGCTGGAGGAGAAGGGCGTAAAGCTCGCCTATGTGACACTGCACGTGGGTTTGGGCACGTTCCGTCCGGTGAAGGCAGACGAAATCACAGACCATAAAATGCATTCCGAGTTTTACATTCTGCCGCAGGAAACGGCGGATATCGTCAACGAAACCAAGGCAAACGGCGGCAGGGTGATTTGTGTCGGCACCACGTCAAACCGCGTCATCGAAAGCGTGGCGGACGAGAGCGGCAGAGTGTGTGCGCACACCGGATGGACGGATATTTTTATCTATCCGGGGTATAAATTCAAATGTGTCGATGCCCTGATCACGAATTTTCACCTGCCGGAGTCTACGCTGATTATGCTTGTCTGCGCATTTGCAGGCAGGGAGCTGACCATGCGTGCCTATGAAACGGCGGTGCGGGAAAAATACAGATTTTTCAGCTTCGGCGACGCGATGCTGATACGATAAAAGACTTATCGTATCAGCAGGTAAAAGGTAATAGGTAAGAGTGAAGAAGTAATGAAGATTTTCGCCCGTGGCGAAAATCAACCGAACTTATTCACTATTCACTTTTACTTCTTACTTCCCGTACACATCGGCGACAGTATGTTTATTGTTTAGCAGATAAAATACAATCCCTCAGTCAGCTTCGCTGACAGCTCCCTTTACACAAGGGAGCCGAAAAAGCCCTCCTTGTGTAAAGGAGGGTGGCTCGCGTTGTGTGACGGGAGGATTGTCAAGCGAATTGCTGATAAACCATCAGCTTTGAAATCACATAAACTATTACCATCGTAGACAGTATGTTTATACAATAAAACCACATCGGAGGAAAAGATGTTTACCTTACACAAAACAAACGGAAAAGCCAGACGCGGTGCGTTTCAAACCGTGCACGGCACAATTCAAACGCCCGTGTTTATGAATGTCGGCACATCTGCGGCAATCAAAGGCGGCGTGTCGAGTATGGATTTAAGAGAAATCGGCTGCCAGGTGGAGCTGTCGAACACATACCATCTGCACGTGCGTCCGGGTGACAAGATTATTCATCAGCTCGGCGGCTTGCACAAGATGATGAATTGGGACAGGCCGATTCTGACCGACAGTGGCGGCTTTCAGGTGTTTTCGCTTGCCGGTCTGCGTAAGATTGAGGAAGAGGGCGTGTACTTTGCTTCCCATGTAGACGGCAAAAAGATTTTTATGGGGCCGGAGGAGAGTATGCAAATCCAGTCCAATCTCGCTTCGACCATTGCAATGGCATTTGACGAGTGTATTGAAAATCCCGCACCGTACGACTATACGCAGAAAAGCGTTGCCAGAACGACGCGCTGGCTGAAGCGCTGTCAGGCGGAAATGGCAAGGCTCAATACCTTAGAGACCACCATCAATCCGCACCAGATGCTGTTTGGTATTAATCAGGGTGGTACCCATGACGAAATCCGCAAGGCGCATATGCAGGAAATTGCGGAGCTGGGATTGGACGGCTATGCCATCGGCGGTCTTGCCGTGGGCGAAACACACGAGGAAATGTATCGCATCATTGAAGCGGTGGAGCCGTTTATGCCGAAGGACAAGCCGCGCTACTTAATGGGCGTCGGCACACCGCAAAATATTATTGAAGCGGTTGCACGCGGTGTAGACTTTTTCGACTGCGTAATGCCAAGCCGCAATGCGCGCCACGGACACGTGTTCACCAGCGAGGGAATCTTAAATCTCATCAATGCAAAGTATGAGCTTGACGAACGCCCGATTGATGAAAAGTGCAACTGTCCGGCGTGCCGCCATTATACGAGAGCCTATATCCGTCATTTGTTCAAGGCAAAGGAAATGCTGGCACAGCGACTTGCGGTGCTGCACAATCTGTATTTTTACAACAACCTGATGCAGCAGATTCGTGATGCGATTGACGGTGACTATTTTGACGAATTCCGTGCGCAAAATTCTACAAAGCTCGGCACGAGAATATGACACTTTTTGTTCAAAATACCAAGAATGGGATTTTCGAAAAAAAAGACTTGACGAACTCGATTTTTTGTAGTATTATATCATTATGAGTTCACGCGGCAGATGAACGGAGAGGAGAATGTTCGATGTATTCTAAAGAAGTAACTCTTCAAAATCAGGTTGGCTTGCATGCAAGACCGGCTACCTTCTTTATCCAGAAGGCAAATGAATTTAAGTCCAGTATCTGGGTAGAAAAAGAAGAAAGAAAAGTAAATGCAAAGAGCCTTCTCGGTATCTTATCACTCGGTATCACTCGTGGTACTTCGATTTCGATTATTGCCGATGGCTTAGATGAGAAAGATGCGGTTGACGCACTTGTAGAGCTGATTGACACCAATTTTTCTGAGTAAGAAAATTTATGGGTGGAGCAAAAAGCTTCGCCCATATCCTATTCCGGGGTTTAGCGCAGCTTGGTAGCGCGCATCGTTCGGGACGATGAGGGCGCAGGTTCAAATCCTGTAACCCCGACCAAATTAAGAAACTGCATAGCAGTGGGAAAATCCCATTGTTATGCAGTTTTTCTTTGTTTTCTTTTGTGTCAAATCGGTGCAGAATGGTACAAAATATATATGATTTTGTTAGTCAAATGTTAGTCAAATTAGAATTCGAAATTATTTAGTTTTTTGGCGGTTTCTGTTTTTCTTTCTTTTCGGATGTGTGTGTATATATTTTGCGTTAGCCGGATGTCTCTGTGCCCCATAAGCTCTTGGGCATCCTTGAGGTCGATGCCGGCCTCGAAAAGCATCGTCGCGTAACCGTGTCTGAGCTGGTACGGCGTAATACTCAGCCCATATGTTTTGCAATATTTTTTCCAGCGCTTTTCGTAGGCTTTATGTGTGAGCGGTTCCTTGCCGTCGCCGTTCATAGAGAACAGAAATCCTTTGAATTCTTTTGGCAGCACAGCCTTTAGCCGGTCGAGGAGTATGATTTCGCGCTCCGCGGCTTCGGTCTTCAGAACCGGTTCGTATATAGGTCTGTTGCCATCGTGTATGACATGATGCGTTGCGCGGATACAATTGTTTTCAAAATCGATGCTTGAATCTCTGACCGCCAGGGCTTCTGATGGTCGCATTCCTGTATTAAGTAAAAAGTATGGAAATAAATCGAAGCCGTCGGTGTGCTTGCTGACTTCTTTGATATCCTCGGTCGAAGGAAGCTCGCGCTTGCCTTTTTGCAGGTGGTTTGGCAGGCGTATTACCTCGACGGGATTCGAGTCGCAATATGCGTTCAAAATCGCATATTTGAAAATCATATTTATAATGCTTTTTTGCGTCGCAACAGCAGCTTTGCCGTACTGCTGTGCAATTAGCATTTTAAGCAATTTGTCGATATCTCTTGCAGTTATTTCTTTGATCGGACATTTTCCGAAGGCATCGACGGCTCTTTCAAAAGCTTTCATTCCGCATTTTTTATAATTATGATATGGCACGCGTTCCAGGTATTCACGTTCCCATGCTTCGGCTACGATTTTAAAATATTCACCTCGCGCCTGTTTTTCTTTGTGTGCGAGCATCTGCCGGTCGATGTCGCGTTCGGCTGCTTTTTCGGTCGTGGCCGTGCTGTAGAAGTATACGGATTTTCCGTTTACCTTTACAACCTTGAGCCATCTTCCGTCTTTTCTTTGCTTCATAAAAAAACATCTCTCCTTTTTAGGTATTGCAAATTAAGGCAGAGATGTGCTATACTTAATACAGCCATCTCTACTTTTGCGGGTGGATATGGTTATTATGAGGATTCCCGGTGTGCCAGCACCGGGGTCCTTTTTTATTTTATTTTTATATAATCAAGACCTAAGTGTTCAAATTTTTTTGAAAAATACACCCCAGATGAATGCACTATTCTTAGCCAATTGTTGATTTGCGCGTATAGGTAATTTTGGGTTTTGAACCCTTTGCCAAACCATTCTATCATCTTTTCACGTACGATTGCTTCGTGCGCATCACGCAAAGAGTAACGGATCGTGCAAAACTTTGGAAACAATGCATCGAATTGTTTTAGATATATCCGAGTAGCAGGGTCGCTTTCGTAGTTCATTATAATCGAATCTGTTAATCTGCTATGGTTAATCATATATGGGCTGAATTCGTAGGTGTATATAATTAGGCAGACAAACGCAGCACGAATCGCAGCGCGAAAGTTTTTGTGCGTTTCGGCTGAAAAACTATTTTGGAATGCGGTCGCTATAAAATCTACGTGGTTTTCGACAATCTCATTAAATATATCGACGAATCTGTCTATGTTTACCGTTTCTGAATTTAGCTTGCTTTCATATAATTCCGTTAAAAGATTTTCTACGATTTGGAGATTATGTTTTGCCATTCTTCTATATTGCCTTCGTGAAACATATAGAACAGCAGGCAGAATCGGTATTGCCGCAAGAAACAGAATTCCCAATGTTTTTGCGAAAAATTCAACACTCATTTTACTACCTCTTCACACTTCTTCTTAATTCTCTTGCGATGCCGATGACGCGGACCGGAAGAGCTTCGATTTCTTCGTTCGAATAAAATTTTGTTTCATACATCGGGTTGAGCGGTTTCAAGATTACGCCTGCGGCGCTGCGCTCGATGCGCTTAAATGTTGCATCGTCACCGTTCACCATCACCGCAGCATCATCGCCGGTCTCGGCAGTTGATGCTTTTTGGAAAATGACACGGTCACCATCCTGGTATGTCGGGAACATGCTGTCGCCTTTCACCTGCAGGGAGAAATATTCCTTGTCACCATTTAACCAGTCCTTTGGTATATCTTCATAGTCCAGTATATCTTCAATCGCTTCTGTCGGAATTCCGGCAGGGATGCGACCATATACCGGGACGGATATGTAGTTATTATCGCTGTGTTTTTCGGATACCCTTCCAAGTAAATAGTCAATTGATACGCCAAAAATGTCCGCAAGAGCCATTTGTTTTTCGAAATCCGGATTTGCTTTTCCAGTTTCCCACTTCGTTACAGCTGAGCAGTCGACACGTATTTTACTAGCCAATTGTTTTTGGGTCATATTCATTTTTTTTCGAAGGTTTTTGATACGTTCGCCAATCAATTTTATCACCTCAATATCATTATAGGGAATAAAATTCACATTGTAAAGATGATTTAAACAAAAAAATATGAATAAATTTCACATTCTGTATTGACAAATAAAAAATGCTGCATTATAATGTGAGTGTAATTCATATTAAGGATTGCAGAATATGAATGTTGTTCAAGATTAGAAATTTGATAGTAGTGAACCTCAGAAGTGCTTTAGAATTGAGGGGAGAAAGGTGGTGGAGAAGGTGAAGGAAACAATAAAAGAGTACTGGCCGGCTGTTATGATATCTACGATAGTTTCTGTAGTATGCAATGTGATATTAAGGTTGTTATAACAGAGACGAGAATCGGGATACATATGTTCTTCAACCAAAAATTTAGAGTCGAGGTACGTTTCTCAATGAAATATGTATAACCAGGGTATGTGAGATACACAACATAGCGATGATTGTTGTCGTAGCTGTGGTAAATTAGACCTTGTTTTTCTAAATATTCCAGTGCTTCTAATGTAGAAGCATCTAAGCTCGGTTTATTTAATTGTTCGCGAACATCAAATGCTTTAGAATAATCCGAACTGCAGTATATGCATATTTGTTTTAACAGTTTTTCGTGTAGTTTCATTTAATCAGCTCCTTTGCACCATTATAGCACGGAGGGAAAAATAATTCAATTGAAAGGTGGTGGAGAAGGTGACACCGGAAGAAAAAAAGCGGACACCGAGCGAACCGATGTCCGAGGAAATGCTATGAAAGAAATATTTGGGTATTATCTTTGTTTTATTGTTTTAAATGTTTTGGCTGCCTTATACGGCTCTGCGTGCTCATTGGAGCGAAAGAAAGAGGCGCGGCGGATTCTACTTGATGCCGGTTTGTTTATTCTTGGTATTATTTCCGGCGCATTTTATTTTTGGCAATATTTCATTTGACAGATTATCAAGTAAACATTTGACTGCGTTTGGATCCTCCTCATGTAGAGCATGAGCAACGCGTGACAGTGAAGGTTTACACGAATCGGGGGCGAGGTATGAAAATTGGGTGGTTGCTTTTATTGCGTCGACTCTACAATATTCATCCTTGCCAAAGGCATAGTGTTCTAAAGCATGTATCATAGATGTGTATGCTTCTCTAAGCGCCAGCTCATCTTCGCGCTTAAATCGTACTTGCGCTTTGCGAATTTCAAGTTTTGCGGTATGCCATGCAACTAACCACGAGCCTAATACGCTTATTATCAATGAAATTAACGGAGAATAGTCTTTCAAAATATTCATTTAAATCAACTCCTTTGCACCATTATAGCACAGGAGTATACAAAATTCAATTGAAAAGAGGGATAGGGTTGAACATCAGAGATTTAAGAGAGAGCGCCGGTCTGACGCAGGGGGAACTCGCGGCAGAACTCGGTGTCGACCGTTCGGCAGTGACAAAATGGGAAACTGGCGAAGCAATGCCGCGTGCGAGTCTTTTGCCGAAGCTTGCAGAAGTGCTGCACTGCAGCATTGATGATTTGTATGCAGCATCAACGGATGCGCAGGAAGGGGTGTAGGGTATGCCATTAGAGAACAAAAGGTTAAAGAATGCTATCGCCGAGGCGAATCGTGAGTTGGAAAGTGCGGAAAAGCTCAGGGAAAAATTAAATTATTATATTTGCAAATATAACGCCGAACGTTGCGCTCGTATTAATTTGCAAGACGCTTACTGTAAGCTTATTGACGTTGTTGAACGGCAAAAGAAGGCTTCGCTGATATCGCGTTCGTTGTCATATACAGCATTTGTGTTATCGTTGATTAGCTTGTTGCTTTAAGGAAGGGGTGTAGGGTATGCCATTAGAGAAGGAAGGGTACAGAGACAACATTGAGCGCATCAAGGAGAAATTCCCGACAAAAGAAATCCTCCGTCCCGGTGAGGTTGCCGACTTTTTAGGCGTATCAAAGCGGACGGTGTACAGAATGTTCAGTTTTACGGCAACCGGGTATATTTCCGTTGCCTGCCTGGCACGGCAGATGTGCAGTTAGGAAGGAGCGATTGTATGCTGACAAAGGAAGAAAGAGAGATTTTGCAGGCGTATTCCGATATGCTGCGCCGCGCGCATGCACGTGAGCTGCAGGAGCTCTGTCCCATAGGTAAGGTTATCGAAGGTATGCCGGAGCTCATGCCGGCAAGGTGACAGGAAGGAGAGGATAAAGTGAACAAGAGATTATCCCCGACGAGAGGGGGTGTATATGATGGCAAAACTATTTACGAAGCTCGCCGGTTTTCGTATTTCGAAGTACCAGGCAAGGCGCGTGCTGGCAGACGCGTTGCTCGGTGCTGCGGTGTTCCTTGGTATGATGTACGGCTACTTGTGCTTGATAGTAGTGCTATTCGAAAAGGTGGTATTATAGTGAAAAGACGGCATAAAAAAATGAGCCCCAGATGCTGGAACATCAAAAGGCTCGGCCGTAAAACGCAATTTAATTATAACAAACAGTTGTTTGTTTGTCAACGTTAATTTTGAAATACAGGTCCGCTTGTCCATATTTACAAGCGATAAGTCCACCCGCAAAGCAGATGGTAGCTCACTGCATTTAAATCAACTCCTTACAGGGTAAGCGGACTTTGTATATATTTTACTTGCACACTCTTTTGCCAAAAAAAAAACAAAATAATTATGTAAAAAATATATGGGTTCTTCGCTTCCGGCAAAAGGGTTTGTTTTGTGCATCTGTGAGGCTCATCGGTGCATCGAACAGTTTATACATAGTTGGTATTACGCAGGCGACAGTGTGTTTCCTGCGTCGTGCTATCTACAAAATTAAGCGAAAGAAGGGATTTTTTTATGTGTGAGTACAAAATCCCGGTTTCGCTCTTATCGGACTTCCGGATCAGCCGCATAGAGGCCCGGTTCGGGACCAAAGGTTTTGGCGCGGTCGTTAAACTGATGCTGTATCTGGCAGCGCAGTCGGACTGCCGCATCGAGATGCTTTCAGATATGGAACGTGAACTTGCCGGCTATTGCGGCGTGTCGCACGGTCTGATGTCTGACATAATTTCATATGGCGTTAAATTAGGGTTGTTTCGTTTAAAAGATGCGGATGCAGGCTTTTATTTGGCTTGTTCAATTTTTGAAAATCCGACATCAAAAAAGGACGAAAACGAACAACCTTTATTTAAGGTCACCCAAAATCCGGAAAAAGAGAGCGAAATCGGACAAATTTTGATTTCTGAGGGCAAGGAAGAGGTTGCCTGCGCCACCGGGAAGAAAGAAAAAAAGAAGCAAAAAAAGAAAGAAGATATTAATAATATTAATTTATTAAATAAACTACCTTACGGTGAAAGTAAAGTAGTGTATTTAACTGATGCAGAGTATAAAAAGCTTGTGCAAAAATTCGGCGCTGCGAAAACGCAGCAGTGGATTGAGAAGCTTGAAAGCTATATTCATGTATTCCCGGATAAGGCGAAAGGGTATGCGTCGCACTATCATGTGATACTGACCTGGGATCGGCGTGATGAGCGAAAAAAGAGAAATGAACCGTCGCACGCTTTTCTGACAGGTCAGCCGCCGCCGGGATATACGCATATAAGGAGGCTGGATGAATGAACGATTCTGCGTTTGAGAGTGAACAAGCGGTAATCGAGCGCACGGTACTTGGTTGTCTTGCCGGTTTTTGTGACGAGCTGAAAGAATACATACCACAGCTTTCCGGAGAGGATTTTACAGTCTGCCCCGGTGCGTTTGAAATACTTAACAATTGCTACGAGTCCGGGAGCATCAGCACGTCGGTTATTCTTGCAAAGTTTGCCGAACGCGGCAAAATGAGCTTCATCAAGGATTGTATTTTATCGGCACCGGTTATTCACGAATTCGGACCGGCGTTTAAGCGCCTGCGAGAACTGAGTGTAGAACGCAGGCTTGAGCAGGGGATTACAGAACTGCTTATCAGCAAAACACTGAATGCGGCTACGTTACAACGATTGATTGATGATGAGCAGGCGAAAAGCGGCGTCCAGAGCGATGAAGCAACGTGCGAGCGTAATCTTGAAGCATATATGGAGAATCTTGGAAAACCGTATGACAGTATTCTGACCGGATTTCCGACGGTGGACAAGACACTTTCCGGCATCCGTAAAAAAGCTGTATGCTATATCGGTGCACGACCGAGTACCGGTAAAACGGCGTTTGCAATTAATATAGCGCAGGCGCAGAAACAGCGGAAGGTATTGTTTTTTTCGCTTGAGATGTCTGCTGCAATGATATATGACAGATATGCAGCAAGTGCGTTATTGATGGAGTACGATAAATTTACCGGCAATAAATTGTCGTCCGCGGAAATCGACCGTGTACGTGAATACCTTGAAGCAGTGCAGACCGAAAAACGGTTTCTCGTTTTGGACGATATCTTCGGCATCGAAGCGATGGTAAATGCCGTTATGAGTATTCGGCCGGACATTGTCATTATCGACTATATTCAAAAAGTCACCACAACAAAGCGTTTTTTTCAGCCGCGTGAGAGCATCGAGTATATATCAAGTGAGCTTAAGAAACTTGCAAAGCTTGCAAATTGCGCGGTGATTTGCCTTTCACAATTATCGCGAAATGGAACGGAGTATCCGCGCATGAGCGATCTGAAGGAATCCGGTGCGTTGGAAGCGGATGGTGATTATATTTTTCTGCTGCATCGACCATTCGTGCTGTCGAAGGATGAGAGTATAGATCCTGCGGAATGCGATTTGTTGATCGATAAAAACAAGTTTGGAAAGACCGGCCTGATTAAAATGCATTTTGCCGGTGAGTTTCAGAAGTTCTTTGAGGCGAAGGAAATCAGCAAAGCTGAGAAGTTGTGAGGTGAATTATGGCGAAAATCAGAAAAGAAAACATTATAAACTGCTCATTGTCCTTTGACGAGGTTGAGAATATGGCAATGCAGGGTGGTGCACTACCGTCCGGAATGGATCTTACGAACCAGGCAGCTTTTTTATCGCTTCGCAACATATACGAAGCTTATCGCAAACGACGCATTACCAGGGAGCAAGCGCAAATGGAAAAGAGACAGGTCGAAAATCGCTGGATTAAGCAGCGCGAATGTGAACGGTTTTTCCGCGAGCTCACGGTGCGACGGCTTAAAAATGGAATTGAGGCTCAGGCGAAGGAAAAGGAAATATTGATTAAATTGAAGGCGGGGCTTGCCGTAGAAACGGAAGCAATCGAATGCATCGGACTTTTGCTCGGAGATGCGTGCTTTACGGCGACGGCGCTTGCCAAGATAAAGGAGAGAGAAAAACATGCCTAAAGTATACATAGCCGGCAAAATCACCGGCGATCAGAACTACAAGAGGAAATTTGCCCGGGCGAAGGGCGTGCTGAACCGGCTTGGATATGCCGTGTTGTCGCCGGCATCGTTGCCGGAGGGAATGACAGCTGCAGACTATATGCGCATCTGCTTTTCGATGATTGATACGGCGGATATCATCGTTTTCTTGGAGGATTATCAAAACAGCCCGGGTGCTATGATTGAATATCAATACAGTGTTTATATCGGAAAACCGATGATGATGTACAAGTCGGTTATCGAGCGAGGAGGAGCAAAGTGATGCGATACATATTTACTGCCGTGTTTGCGCTGTTGCCGTTTATGGCGATTGCAGCGTTTCTTATGAAGGTCGTGCCGCAGCGCCGTGCGGCACGCAGGGAACGAATTATGCGAGAGGCACGCATGCACTTCCCGCCGTTTCGAAGGAGGAGATTAAGATGAATAAATTATCGGAGGCGCAGAAAAGTGTACTGCGTGCACTCGCTGACAATGATCTGAAAACATGTGCAGCGGCGAAGGCATTGTATTACAGCTACAACACGATTTTATATCACATTAAAGAAATCAAGAATAAGACCGGTATGGATCCGCGTTGCTTCTGGGATTTGGTGAAACTATTGGAAGGGGTGCGCAGGGATGAAAATTAAAGTGCTTATCAAGAAACCCGGAGAGCAGCTGCGTGCTTCGGAAGTTGAGAATACACTCGAAGCGCTTCAGTCGGTTGTGGGGGGGGTACATAGAGACGGTAACGGTAGCGACCGACCTGGTAATCATCTGCAACGAAGAGGGTATTCTGAAGGGGCTGCCATTTAATTGCAAAGTGTTGAACCACGGCTTTGTCGGTACGATTCTGTTTGCCGGCGCTGCCGGGGATGAATTTGCGGATATTCCGCCTGCAGCGGAGATTTTGGTAAGGAAATTTTTCTCACCAAAGAAGAAGCAGAGCAGGTGTTGCGGCAGAGAAAGGAAGACGAGGGGGAAATGAAAAAGATAATTGCAGTTATTATGGTTTTGATTTTAATGAGTACATTATGTGCTTGCGGTAATATGTCAATGGGATTTGGTAACTTTGAATTTAAGAAAGTCCACATTGACACTTATAATTATTCGGGTTGCTTTGCTGTTGAAAAATGGCACGACAATGAAACAGGAATTGAAGTAAAAACAAAAGAAGCAGGAAGTTTGTATTTGTCGGAAGGAACTTATTTTCTTATTTCCGATGATTGCCCGTTCTGCGACCACCCAACCGAGAAAGGCGGTGCAAAAAATGAATGATGTGATATTTACGCCTGTTTTCAAAGGTGACAGATATTTATATCACGAATGTAGTGAATGCGAATATCAAGTAAAAATACAAGCGGATTGCCTAACATCATTATATTTTGGAGAAAAGTTTAAGTTTTGTCCGAATTGCGGTAATCCTGTTGTACGATTTGCAAATATTCCAAAATTTGTTGAGGAATTTAATTATGCTGTTTTCAATGAGATTGACAAGATGTATAAGCAATTTCAGGACAACCTTGATTATTATTGCAGGGTAACTTTAACCAAAGAAGAATTTGAAGAAATGGTTGAGAAGTGCCGATTTGCAGTTGAACTTTACAAAAATGGTGGAGCTTGTGTATCGCCTGCGGTAAGTATGGTGGCAAAAATGAGTTTAAAAAACTGGCATTATTCAGCAATACAAAAACTTATTAAAAGGGTGAAAGGCGGTGAGGGGTGATGGCTGAATGGATTGATGTAAACGAGAGGCTGCCGCTGGAGGATGAGCGTGTATTTGTTTGCTGCCAGACAAAGAAGGGCGTCAAAAGCGTAAATATCGCATACCAGAGCGAAGGCATCTGGCACGGAAGCGGTTCGATGAGTGGCGTGATAGCCTGGATGCCATTGCCGGAGCTGCCGCAAGAACCGAAGGAGGAAAAGAAAGGAGGCGTATATAAACGAATCACGATGCGACGCATTGCCTGGATTATGACAGGTACTGCCCTAAAAAGTGCTACAGGGCAGAGCTTACAGCAGATTTAAAGAAGATTGTTTATTTACAGCCGACAAGTTGGGCGCATTTCGCCGGAACAAAAGAGTGCCTGAAAACGAAGAAGGGAGTTGCAAGAAAATGGTAGGTGATATAGGGATGAAAACAGAATTGAAAATGCCATTATTAACAAACAAGTACACGAAGGTGTATCACGAAAGTGAAGCGGATATGCACTATGGTGCGCCGCACCACTTTAGCGTGACAGATTTGCAGGGCGAGCTGCTTTCGCAAATTCATTTCCAGGAAGGGCCGATTAAAGAGCAGGGCGTAAACGGTTGCTGCAATGAGGATTTAATTAATATGGTGATTAAACGCCTGGAATGCTTCCAGAAGACGGAGTTTTCTTGCCGCGAGAACGCGCTTGCGATTACTAAGCTCGAGGAAGCATTGATGTGGCTGCGCAAGAGAACGCAGGAACGTGAGCAACGCGGTGTGGAAGGTACGCATAACTTGTAAGGAGAATTGAAGGAGTGATACAGTGTCACAGACGAGGTACAAGCTGCCGTATGACGTGAAGCTGTGCTGCATCGGATTCGTCCGCGGGTACGCGCTCCGCCTGGAAGCGGAGAGTCTGAGCTGCACGGAGGAAAAAATACAAGTTGCAATTGAGCAGGCGGCAGTTTGTGTCGGGTGTGACATTGGAGACGAACAGATCCGGACGCAGCTGCGCGAGCAAATCTTTGAAAGCTGCATCGAGGGCAGACGGTATTGTTTTGAATACGGTGCGCTGCCGATGAGCCGGTCGACCTTTTACGAACGGCGCCGGAGGTTTCTGTATGACATAGCAGCGTATCTTGAGTTGATTTAAATTACATAAACAGAAAGGACAAGGTTTTTGCCTTGTCCTTTTTTTTGTTGTCCGGATGAAAGTCCGCACAGAGCAACGAAAAAAGTCTGTAAAATAAATCTCAGAGAGGTGAAGGCATGAATTATGTTGAGCCGATCCGAGATTTGAATATTGTAAATGCAATTATATCGGATCTAAAAGAAAAGCCGGATAAAAAATACTACATACTCTTTTGCATCGGCATTTATAGCGGTCTGCGCGTCAGCGACATATTGCTGCTGCGCGTAACCGATGTGCGTGATAAAGACGAAATCCGGCTCTACGAGAAAAAGACCGGCAAGCTGCGCACGTTCCCGGTACCTGCGCCGCTGAAGCGTGCGCTTCGAGCGTACTGCAGAGGCAAGAAGGGGCATGAGTACCTTGTGCCAAATCCGCGCGACGGCAGCCATATCAAGCGCGGCTGGGCGTGGGCCGTGATCAAACGTGCCTGTGAGCGATATGGTTTGACACGTGTCGGCACACACACGATGCGTAAAACCTTTGGCTATCACTTTTATATGAAATACGGCGATGTATCGATGCTGATGGAGATTTTCAACCACTCGCACGAGTCCATTACGCTCAGGTATTTGGGAATTAATAAAAAAATTGTGGATGATGCCGTGCTGAAATTCAGTCCGTTTAAATTGTAGATTTTTATAAACATATTGAAAACTTGTTCAGCCGCGCGAAACCGGGGCGAAAAAAACAGCGTAGGAATGCGGCTTTGCGGGTTTTCGTTCGGCTGAACAGTTTATCAAGATATGTTCATAGGCTTTTTCAGGCCGAAAATGCCCTGTATTTTGAATTTTAAACCGTGGGAAAGGAGCTTGTCGGCTGATGGGTAGAAAACGCGTAGAATTAACGCCTGCGCAGAAAAAAGCGAAGGAAAAAGAGAGAATTATTGCGATGTACGAAAGCGGTATGAGCGTGCCGGAAATTGAAAGAATCACCGGCAAGCCGAATGCTACAATTTACAGATGGATTAATGAATATAAAACGACGACCGATAGTTCGGAAATTGAGGAAAAACGGGACTATTGTAAGAAGAAATTTATTGAAGATGCATGGGCAGGGCTCGGTGCTATTATGCTCACTGCAAAAACGCGTATTGCGCGACTGCGTGATAGCGAGCTTGCTGCGGCGGAAATCATAGAACAGCTCCGTAACGAGGAGATTGATGAATTTGAGCGCAAGGAATTGCTAGATAAACTTGAGGCGCTGAAAACAGCGAGTGTTGGTGACATAACGTCTATCATTAATACGCTTTATGACAAGCAGGCTGCTGCATCCGGCGAGAGCATTGCCGATAACAAAGTTGAGTTTGTTATAAGAGGAGGAGACGCGCAGTGGCAAAAATAGAAATTCCGCATCCGTATCCGCCGCAGATAAAGTTTTTTGAAGCGAAAACGAAATATGTTGCTTATGGTGGTGCGCGAGCGGGCGGAAAAAGCTGGGCTGCGCGAATCAAGGCGGTTTTGCTGGCGAACGGTAATCCTGGTATACAAATTTTACTTTTGAGGCGCGACTTGCCGTCTTTGCGCGAAAACCACCTTTTACCGCTTCAGAAGCTGCTCAAGGGCGTTGCAACTTACCGTGGAAGCACAAGAGATTTTACTTTTCCAAATGGTAGTCGCATTGTGCTCGGGTATTGTGCGTCAGAGTCCGACGTTTTGCAATATCAAGGACAGGCATATGATGTGATTTTTTTGGAAGAAGCGACGCAATTTACGGAGTTTCAGTACGTCGCGCTTACAGAAAGTAATCGTCCGAGTGGCAGAACGGAAACGCCCTTTCCTTCGCGTATGTACTTTACGTGCAATCCCGGTGGCGTTGGTCACACGTGGATGAAGCGACTTTTTATAGACAGAAATTATACCGATGAAGAGAACCCAGACGATTATACTTTTATTCCAGCCAAGGTGTATGACAATGAATTCATCATGAAGAATTCGCCGGACTATGTGCGTACGCTTGAAAACCTGCCGCCGGATAGACGGCGCGCGATGCTACATGGTGACTGGGACGTATTTGAAGGGCAGTATTTTGAGAAATTCAACCGTGACATTCATGTTGTAGAGCCGTTTGAAATTCCAAAGCACTGGAATCGATATGTATCCATCGACTACGGACTGGATATGTTTGCGGCGTTATGGATTGCCGTGGATGAACATGGCAACGCATACGTGTATAAAGAAATCCATGAATCAAACCTCATCATTTCGGAAGCGGCACGCCGTCTGCTTGAGGTCAACAACGGCGATAATATCCTGATGAGCTTTGCACCGCCCGACCTTTTTAACCGACGCCAGGACACCGGCAGGAGTGCAGTAGATATTTTCTTAGACAGCGGCTGGTATTTTTACAAATCGAATAATAATCGCGTACAGGGTTGGTATGATTTGGGCGAGTGGCTCAAGCCGGCGGAACAGTCGGACGGCACTTTTAAAGCAAAAATGATGTTTTTTAAAAACTGCACACACATCATTCATGATTTACCACTTTTGCAGCACGACGAAAAAAATCCGAATGACGTTGCAACTGAACCGCACGAAATTACACACGCGCCGGATGCGCTGCGCGGATTTGTGTGTGGCAGACCTGTCGCATCAGAGCCGGAGGCAATTGGTGAGGCAGATAAATATACGGACGAAGACGATGAAGGAAATTTGGATTCGTTTATTCATTTCGGAGGTTGATTTTATGGAAATGCTTATCTTTTTAAACGGAATCTTGTTTACGATTAACGTGCTCCACATCATAAAAGATGTGCGCTGCAGAAAAGGCGAAACGCTCAATCTCGCCGGTGAAAAAGAATTGGAAGGCGAGAAGCTAACGCCTTCGGAGCAGTGGGAAAACATGATGAATTATGACGGAACTAAGCAGGGAGGTGCTTTGCGTGAAAATTAAGACAGAACCGATAGAGGTCTGGAGTGAGTACAGAGACGGTGTTGCATATAACGATAACATAAATCTGTATGAAACGATTAAACGTAACGAGCGGTTTATGAACGGCGACCAATGGAATGGCGTTAATGCACCTGATCTGGACAAGCCGGTATTTAACATCCTGCGCCGCGTTGGCAATATGAAGCTTGCCTTTATAATGACAGATGATATCGCGGTGCACGTGCGTCCGTTCTACGACGATGGAACAGCGGATGAGGATATGAAGATTATATCCAACGAGGTTGAGAAAGCTATCGAATATACGCAGCTCAAGAAAGAAAACAGAGATGCGCTGCGCAACGGATACGTTCAGGGCGACGGCTGTATTCATTTCTTTTTTGACATGTCAAAAAAGACAGGTACCGCTGCGGTCGGTCTGATCGGCGCCGAAAGCATTGATAACACGAATATATTCTTCGGAAATCCGGCGGAAGACAAGGTGGAAAATCAACCTTACATAATCGTATTGATGCGCAGAGACATTGACGAAGTGCGCAAGGAAGCCATCCAAAACGGAATGAGTGAGCTTGAAGCCGAGGGCGCTATCGTGCCGGACGCTGATTCAAATATGCTCAATGAGGAGCATCTGAACAATGACCTTGTATCCGTTCTTGTGAAGTATTGGAAGGAAGATGAGCATGTTTACAGCTGCACGGTAACCCGGGAAGCGACAATCAAAGCTGCGCACGACACCGGGCTTGAACTCTATCCGATTGCATTTATGAACTGGGAGAAGGTTGCAAACAGCTATCACGGCCAGGCAGACGTAACGTGTCTGATACCGAACCAGATCGGGCTAAACAAAATCTTCGCAATGCAGATGGAATATGTAAAGAAGCTTGCGTTCCCGAAACTGATTTACGATAAAAACCGATTCCCGAAAGGCTTTTCAAACAAAATCGGTGAAGCCATTGCAGTAAACGGAAACGTGAACGAAGCCTGCACCAACGCGTTCCGGATGCCGGACCTGGATGCTTCTATCATGGGTTTGACGGATGCAATATACAAGTATACGCAGGAGACAATGGGTGCATCCGATGCGACACTCGGTAACGTACGCCCGGAGAATACCTCTGCTATTATTGCCACACAAAATGCGACTACGGCGCCGTTGAGTCTGGTTCGAAGCAATTTTTACCAATTCGTTGAAGATTCCGTACGCATTATCATCGATTTTATGTGTGCATATTACGGAACGCGTACTGTCGTCGTTGAAAAAAAGACTATTAACGAGCAGACCGGCGCTGAAGAGATGAAAAAGAAACTGAGTCTTTTCGATTTTGCCTCCTTGAAAAAATATGCATTAAACCTTGAGGTAAATATCGGTGCTTCGTCGTACTGGTCAGAGATTATGCAGCTGCAGACGGCGAGCAATTTGCTGACGGCCGGTATCTTTACGGATTACGAGCAGTACGTGGAGTCAATCCCGGATGCGTACCTGAAGAATAAAGGCAAAATCCTGGAATCTATTCGCGCACAAAAACAACAGGCGCAACAGATGCAGACGCCACCGGCTGCGCCATTGCAGCAAACGACACCGCTAAGCGCGGGAGAAAAACAATTTACCATGTAATCGACTGTGGGACACCAACGCAGTAGATATATAAATAAGGCGGGACACCAACGCCAAAGAAAAGGAGCATGAAATATGCCGAACGAAGAAAACGTTTTGAATGAAACGGTAGAAATGCCGGATGTGACGGAAGATGCATTTCTTTCCGGGTTGCTTGATGATGAGGACGCTTATCCCGACGACACGGAAGCTGCAGATACGAGCACCGGCGACGATGCAGAAACTGATACTGACCCGCTCGACGGAGCGGACCCGGAACCGGAGCCTGCATCGGAAGACGAGGACGTTGCAGCTGACGAAGCTGAGGCTGGGGACACCAACCAACCGGATGCAGAGGAGCTTATGGACCTCGTACACCTTGGTCAGACGACAAGCCTTCCGCGCAGTGAGGTTATTAAACTCGCGCAGAAGGGCATGGATTATGACCATGTAAAATCTCAGCTTGATGGTTTGAGGAATTCAGACACACAGCGCATGCTTGCACAGCTTGCTGCAGATGCGGGAATGACTCCGGACAAATATTTGCAGCATATAGTCGGGAACGTAGACGAACGCCGTGCGCAGGAAATGGCAGCAGCAGAGGGCATTACGCCCGAACTTGCGCAGCGGCTGATTACTGCAGAAGATGCGGTAAAGCGTTATGAATCCCAGGAAAGTGCGCGCAGCGAAAGAGAACGGAAAAATCGTATGCTGCAGGAGTTTATTTATGCATATCCGGATATAAAGGCAGAGGATATTCCACCCGAGGTCTGGAATGAAGCGCATAAAGGCGGCAATCTGAAGGGCGCCTATGCCGCATACGAAAACAAGCTACTCAAAGAACGGCTGGAACAGGCAAATGCCGAAATTGAGCAGATTAAACAAAATGAGTCGAACAAGCAGAAAGCCGTCGGCTCTGTGCGTGGCAGCAAGACTGCTGCTACGGAGGACGCTTTCCTTAGTGGCTTGCTCGGCAACTAAGAAAGGATGAATTAAATATGGCAATTAATTTAGCAAGTAAATATGCAAAGCGAATTGCGGAAATGTTTACGCTTGGCTCCATTGTAGCGGGCAAGTGCTCGAATGAATGGGATTTTTCCGGTGTAAAGTCCGTAAAAATTTACACGCCGCAGACTGTGGAACCGGTCGACTATCAGCGTTCCGGCGCGAACCGTTACGGTAACCCGCAGGATATGCAGGATGTTGTACAGGAAATGTCGATGAACCAGGATAAGAGCTTTTCGCTGGTGATTGACAAGGGCAACAACAACGAACAGGAAATGACAAAGAATGCCGGCAAGATGCTGCGCCTGCAGAACGACGAACGTATGGTACCGATGGTTGATATCTATGCGCTGAATACGTTTGTTCACAAAGCGGGCAAGGTCAGCGGTATCGATAAGCCGACGAAGACAACGATCATTTCGGCGATTTCTGACGCTGCGCAGGCACTTGATGATGCACGTGTGCCGCAGGGTAACAGATATTTGTATCTGTCCGGCGAGATGTATTCTCTGGTGCGTACATCCGGTGAGTTTTTAGGCTTGGAGCATGTCGGCGAAAAGGCTCTTGCACAGGGCATTGTTGGTGAAATCTTTGGCGCACAGATTGTAAAGGTGCCGACTGACTACTTACCGGCAGGGGCATATTTTGTACTTACACACAGAAGCGCGGTGCTGGTGCCGTACAAGATTCGCGACCTGAAGCTGCACCAGGATCCGCCGGGCTATTCCGGCGCGCTCCTGGAAGGCAGAAGCAATTTCGATGCTTTTGTTGTCGGCGCACGTTGCGGCGGCGTGTATGCCGCTTGTGCTAAGGATAAGGTATGCGCGGTACCGACGTTTGCCGGTACCGATGAAATCACTATCGCCAACGCAAACGGTGGCGTGATGATTTACACTACAGACGGCACGGATCCTCGCTATTCTATTACAGCAAAAACGTATACCGAAGCAGTAACACTCGCTGACGGTGAGGTACTGAAGGCGTACGTCAAGAAGGACGGTATGTTCCCATCTGCAGTGGTGGAACACGCGCGCTAAGACACATATTAAAACTAAGGCTGAGTCGCTTGGCTCAGCCTTTTTTCGAAAAAAGGAGTGAAGAGGATGACCGCACAGCAATTATATGAAGCTGCACTCGGCGTGATACCGGAAGAGAAGGAGCGCGCCGGCTCATATGAAAATCTTAAACTGCCCGCAATCAATCAGGTTGTTGCGGAGTGTTTCAACATAAACAACAGCATCCGCGAAAGCGAAGGGCTTGCGCCGCTGGGCAAAAATGAAATGCCGTTCGTAAATAACGAAAACGACGAGATACCTTATGATATATGGCTGCTTCGCGTGTGTATGCCGTATGGCGTTGCCTCTATACTTGTGCTCGATGATGATAAGCAGAAAGCGACCGCGTTTTCGCAGCAATATGAATCCTATAAGGCTGAAAGCAGATGTGCAAGCTTTGAAGCAATTAAAGATGCATATTCAGAACCGGAGGTGTAAGCTATGAATTTTGGCGCAAGTGACCCGCTGTATGATTACCAGATATCTGATTTCGGCGGCGTGGATTTTTCAACACTGGAAAACAAGGTGGATATGACGCGCTCGCCGGACGCAGTTAATATGATGATGAATCATAACGGATATCTTGAAAAACGCACCGGTTATCGCCGGTTGTACCAGGGCGAAGATAGAATCAACGGTATATTTGATTATACGCCGAAGGATGCGGACAAGACCTTTTATATAATGCATGAAGGAGAGAAGTTGTATCTCGTGGATCTCGATGAAGATGGGAACTGTAAAAAAGTTCTGCTCATGGAGGGTTTGCCGAATAAAAAAAGCAGGCACTTTGTATTTAATGATAAGCTGTATATCCTCGGTGCCGGCTATATACAGATTGCGTATGAAAATGGCGGTCTTGCTTACGGCTTTGTAAAGGACATTGGCACGAAAAAGGAGGAGGAAGAGGAGGAAGAGGAGGAAATCGAATACAGCGAAGGCAACAACTACAACACCGAAACGCGGTTTAAGACGTACACAATCAAAACTAATGGTGAGAAGAACACTAAAGACTTTAAAAAAAGTTCGATGAACCCTTTAGAAATCCCCTCCTGTGCAGAGGAAGTGAAAATAGAGGCGGTACACGTAAAAGAGGTAGACGGTAACTGGCACGACTGGAATTTGAAATATGTGGAAATTTCGAATAACGGAAAGACGGTGCAGTTGTGTGCCAATAAGCTATACGGCGACTGCGACGCGACTGTCAGTCTTGATACCGCTTTTAAATTCGATGCGGTACGGGTGAAATACTACGAAGGTGATAAAGTCTATGCTCCATTGATGTTTATCAATCGAACAGCAATACCGTTAAAAGCGACAAATGAAACCAAGGATGACAATGTTGGCCGTGTTTTTTCTTATGGAGACCATACAAAAGATACGTGGACTGAGGAAGCGTATCGAAACATTGTGCCTCTTGACGGCGATATGGTAGATGCGGCGAACTTTGCACATAGCCGCAGGAGAGTACAGTTCAAGATACCGGACAATGACCAGGGCTTCATTTGTGCATATGCGCTTTATCTGACAGACAAAGAGAGCAAGGCGATTGTCAACAGCATTCGGGTTGATGGGGTTCTGCTGCACGATTATAAGTACACATATGCGACGCATTATCTTACCTCCATTACCAACAACAAAGCAACTGTTGCAAAAGATATTGTGGATGCCGTAACACTTGACGAACACGGACGCTTTGTTCTTATCCGTATTAAGGTTAAGGTTGATGAGTATAGCGGTTCTTCCGCAAGTGAAACAAAAGTCCGCGATGCCAACACAAACGTATTGCCCGGCAGTGTAATTGAAGTTGATTTCACTGTGACGCGCGATGCTGCGGATTCCGCTGATGATGAACAAATTAATGACTGCAGCATCTTCGGCATTTACGGCGGCAATAATGATACGCGCGTATTCCTTTCCGGCAACCCGAAACACAAAAACCGCGACTATGCAAGTGGCCTGTACGATGCGACGTATTTTCCGAACAATATGTATACGGAGGTTGGCAGCGAAGCGGGCGCAATCGTCGGATATCAGAAGCTGTATTCAAATCAGATCATCGTCAAGGATGATGCAACCGAGGATGCTTCGCAGTACCTGCGCAGCTTAAATATGGACGGTGCCGGCAATGTGACTTACACGCTGCTTCAGGGACACTCAACCTACGGCGGCAGCTGTGCATCTTCGTTTAAACAAATCGCAGGGGTACCGTTTTATATCGGTTCGGGCGGCGTATATACCATAGCCGGAACGACGGTACAAAACCAAAACAATACAATACTTCGCAGTCTGCAGATTAACAAACGGTTCCTGAACGAAAATCTATCTGATGCGGTATGCTGCAGGTTTGAAGATAACTACATCGTGGCGACAGGTGGACATATCTGGTATTGCGACGTGCAGCACGGCTTTGAATGGTTTTATTTTGATTCGCTTCCGAAAATCACCTGTTTATGGCCGTACGGCGGGAGGCTGTATTTCGGGACGTCTGACGGTCGCTTGTGCGTGTTTAACAAGCGTGAGGAGAATAATGCATACTATGACAACCTAAAACGGGATTATACGACGGAAGGTGCCGAACCGGTGCGGTGTCATTGGTCAAGTCCGATCTCGGCATTTGATAACTGGAACATGCTCAAGACAATAGCGAACGTCTACTTGTCCGTTATGCCGCACAATGATACTTCGGTACGTGTGTATTATAATTCGTCGGAAAAGGCAAACGAAAGAATTACCTCAAAAAATGTGCGATTATTCGATTTTAACGATATTGATTTTGCATCGTTTTCCTTTGACGGTATCCGGCAGCCGAAACCGTTTGCAACAGGAGTAAAGAGTAAAAATATTTACGTATTTGGTGTAAAGCTGGAAAACGATAAGGCGCAGCCGTTTGGCATTGTATCGATCGGATACAAGTACAAATACAGTAAATATGTAAAGTAAGGAGTGAATGACTATGTTTGATGATTATAAAATATCAGAGTTTAAAAGCATTATCGCCAAGCTTGCCGACCGTCCGCAGATGAGCGCGCAGGAATTGAAGAAATACTTTGATTCCTCCTCTGAGGAGCTGCGCAAGGCGCACAATGCACTGATTGATGCGCTGTGCGCTGAGGAAGCGCCGACTGACCAGAAGCTGTATGCCCGCAAGGATGGTACATGGGCAGAGGTGCTGAACGGTTTGCCGCGAATTACTTCTGCAGAAGTCAACCGTGTTTATGACGGTGTGTACGTCGTAGAGGATGAATATGTCGATACCAGCATACCGTCTGTAACCAAGGGGATACAGTTGCTTTTTGCAACGTATTTTGCAAGCTATGATGAAGCGAACCAAACAGGATATGTGAAAGCGTTTCAGACAATGCTTTCCGCATCCGGAAATGTGCAGTGCCGTACAAGGGAAGGCAATACTGCGCCACTCAGCATAACTGATGGCAAAATTGTAATGACGGATGCTGATTTTGCAAATACCCGCTGGAACAACTGGAGCCGTTGGACGGACACGGTAGACCTTACAGATTATGCAACCAAAACCGATGTAAGCGAGCGGATTAGCGAGGCTGTCAAGCCACTGCCGAAAGAAGCGCCATCTGACGGCAAGTTTTATGCACGCAAGGATGGTACATGGGCAGAGGTGCTGAACGGTTTGCCTGAAATCACAATAGAAGAAGCCGACGGAGTGTACGATGGTGTTTATAAAGTAACAGAAGAAGTGAATACGGTTGGTCCGTATTCACACAAAACAACACGTATTTTAATTGCATCCTATTCAGTGGGATATGACGACGGCTATGACGAGGATTATGGAGAGATTCATCAGACGATGATCGACAATAGAGGCAACATTCAACACCGTTCGACATACTCCAATGACGCAAAATATACTGAAATTGACGGTCGCGCCGTTATGACGCGTGAAAATTTCGACGCAACTGATTGGAACGGCTGGAGCGCCTGGGCGAACGTGGTAGATCTTACTGACTATGCAAAAAAGGATAATGTAAGCGCGCAGATTAGCGAGGCTATCGAGCCACTGCCGAAAGAAGCGCCGGTTGACGGCAAGTTTTATGCGCGCAAGGATGGCGCATGGGCAGAGGTGTTGAACGGTTTACCGCACATTACGCTTGCGAAGGCAGATGGTATTGCGGATGGTCTTTATGTTGTTGATGA
>JAZSGM010000006.1:0-1814 GCA_045532715.1 Clostridia bacterium | reverse complement strand
GAAAAGTTTTTTGAATTTTTGTAACATCAGAATGTCCTTCTTTTCTTCTATTTTCTGTAATTAAGTACGTGCTCATGCGTTGACAGAGACAATTGCGAGTAATGTCCGCAAATCTCACCGTCTGTATGTGTGCACAGTGGTTTGGAAGATACGACGCGCACCTTTTTGGCGCGGTACATATGAATTCCTTTGCAATCCGTATGCTTTCCGGCAAGCGCCTTCGGAAAAATAGGAAGAGCCTGCAGTGCAGTCAGATCATGCGCCACGCAGATATCCAAAAGTCCGTCGGCAGAATCTGCGTCGGGGCAAAGTTTAAATCCGCCGCCCTCGTACGGAAGCTGCATAAAGGAAACAAATAGCAGACGATTAAAATGAATCGGCTTTTTGTCGTCCAGATATAGGTCGCAAGAGACAGGATCCAGTGTGAGGGGCTGTTTTAACGCAACGGCACAGTATATCAGTTTTCCGAGTCCGAGCCTGTTAAAAATATTTTTAAACGGCGAACGGAGAACCGCATCGCAGGTGGCAGCGTCAAAGCCAAAGCCGCAGCTGGTCACAAAGCGTCTTTGCCTGTGGCCGAATTGAACAATTCCGATATCGGTTTGCTTGGTAATGCCGCCTTTTTTCAGCGCGCTGATCAGACCGACAGAGTCCTTGGAAATGCGCGTGGCACGGGCAAAGTCATTGCTCGTTCCGGTCGGCAGATAAGATACGATGGTGTGCTCCAAATCATCAATGCTGTCAACCACGCAGTTTAAGGTACCGTCACCGCCGAGTACGATGAGGCGGTTCGGGAATCCGTTGTGCAGGAAAAGCGACTTGTCCGTGATGGATTTGGTATATTGGCGCAGTTCTTTTTCGGAAGAAGTAAAGTGAACGATATAGGTCACCTTTTTATGATTTAATTCTTTCTTAAGCTCCTGCCATTGCTTTTTTGCAAGTCCTGATTTGGAACTTGGATTCACGATAATATGATACATAGTGTAAGCCCTCCGCTTGTATGATAGCACAAAGAAAATCAGGCTTCTATATGAAAAAGTAAAATTAATAAAAAATTAGGATTTTCATAAAAAAGAATATGTGTTATAATTGCAGGCAGAGTGTGCATGTTGAGATGCACAGACAGCATGATACAAAATTTATAAAATATACGGGAGGTACATATATGTATTCTTTAGACGAAGTAAGAAACGTAGACCCGGAAATCGCGCAGGCGATTGAGGCAGAGCAGGCAAGACAGAATGAGCATATCGAACTTATTGCTTCAGAAAACTGGGTAAGCAAAGCAGTGATGGCGGCTATGGGAAGCCCGCTGACTAACAAATATGCAGAAGGATATCCGGCAAAACGCTACTACGGCGGATGTGACTGCGTAGACGTGGTAGAAGACCTTGCAAGAGACAGAGCAAAAGAGTTGTTCGGATGTGATTATGCAAACGTTCAGCCGCATTCAGGCGCGCAGGCAAATATGGCAGTTTTCTTTGCTGTTATGGAGCCGGGTGATACATATATGGGTATGAACCTTGACCACGGCGGACATTTATCACATGGTTCACCGGTAAATATGTCAGGTAAATATTATAACTGTGTACCTTACGGTGTAAATGATGACGGTTTCATCGATTATGATAAAGTAAGAGAAATCGCACTTGACTGCAAACCGAAAATGATCATTGCAGGTGCATCTGCATACGCGAGAAAAATTGATTTCAAAAAATTCCGTGAAATCGCTGACGAAGTCGGTGCAGTTCTCATGGTAGATATGGCTCATATTGCAGGTCTTGTTGCAACAGGACAGCATGAAAGCCCGATTC
>JAZSGM010000137.1:0-11665 GCA_045532715.1 Clostridia bacterium | reverse complement strand
ACCCACACGACCAGCTTGGAAGGCTGGGATTCTAGCCATTGAACTACACCCGCACAAATCAATCCGGTCAATAACCAACCGACCTATAGAATTATACCAGTCAATGATAATTTTGTCAACACTTTTTTTAAAAATTATATGCTATTTTTATAAAAATATTCAAAACCAATAAAAACGCGGCAGAGCATCCCCTGCCCTGCCGCACTTTTACTACAAATTTACAATGTTAGATTTTATCTTCATTGTAATAAACGAATCCAAAACAAATATATGAACGTTTTCTACGTCAGTTGTTGCATCAATGCTCTGCGGAAGCGTAGCTCTTGAGTTCATATCCAATGCTGTGATTTTCGTGTTTTTGGTTCCACTGCTATTGGTCTGAACCACAACCAGGTATCCTGTATTATCACCGTATCGCACATTGCTAACATTAAAGCTTACTTTGCCGTCCGCAACTATTACATCACTGATTTCAAACAGTTCCTTATTGTTGTTCTCATCCACAACCTCTTCCGGCACAAAGTTCGGCATAGAATAGTTCCCGACAACTCCTCCGCTTACGGTTTTCCACGTCAGATACTGCTCTTTATCTTCCTGCGCGTCAATCCAGCAATTCATTACTGTAGTAAGGTGGTTGCCGTTACCGGTGTACCCCAAAACAGAATTCGTGCCGCCAATATTGGACACATTCAGATTAGAAGCCGTCTTGCCAAGTGTGTTGGACAGGTTCACAGAATCGGAGCCAAGCGGCTGTATACCGTTACCATTATATTTCTTCACATAATTGTAGTAACTATTACGTACGTCGCCGTAGTTTGATACACCGACGATGCCGCCGTAATGTGATCCGATGTTTACACCATATTCCGCAGTTGCACCAGTCGACGCATCCGTTACAACCATTTCCGTTTCTTCACAAAGTGACACAATCGCCGCACAGTTGTCAACAACACCACAAACATAACCGGCAATACCGCCGTAATACATCGACTGACCGTAAATCTTAGAAGATACGCCGCTGTTGAGCACATTACCGCTGTACATCATACCGACAATACCGCCGACACGTGACTGCGCCCAGATGGCAGCGTTGTAAACGAACACATTGATAATCGTCGAATTCTCAACAGCGCCGACAACCGCACCGACATCTGAATGTGCATGGATGCTTACATCCGTCAGCAGGAAGTTCTTAATACTTGCATCCTTCACTGCGCCAAACAATCCAACCTGAGACTGCATTATGTCATTAAAGCAAAGTCCGGAAATCGTCTTTTGACTGCCGTCAAAATTACCCTTGAACTGATTCGTCCTTGTACCAATCGGCACCCAATCAAGCGCAGAGCTCATCGTAATGTCATTGACGAGCTTTACCGTCTTACCCTCAAAGGAATTACCATTGTTTACAAGATACGCAAGCCCCGCCAGATCCTTATCATCGTGGATAAAATAGGTCTGGTAGCTGTCTTTATACCAATCCGTCTCAAAATTGTTTGTATTGATGTAGTTATCACGAATGACAACCTCTTCTTCGCTCTCCTCATCATCGGACAAAAGTGTCGACCAATCTGAAAGCTTTGTATAAGCAAGATTATCCGTTACCTCAGCAGGCGCAAATTCCACGGTATTAATTGCACTTTTGATATTTATCAGATGTATCTGCAGCTTCTTGCCGTAATCTACCGACTGCTGCACCTCCGGATTCGGCGAAGTTGCAAGCGGCTTTGCATCCACAAGTTCAAATGTGCCCGGACCTCTGGTGATTTTTGCATTGATGCTGACTTTTCCATTGGTCAGCGTTGCCGTCTTACCGTCTTCAGAAATCACACAATCCACATTGCCGATATGCGCAAACCAGTATACATCACCAATTGTGCCAACAGAATCTGCAGCAGCAATTTCATCCTGCACGATGACTCTCGATCTGTCATCTGCAAGCATAATGCCGCGATTCCATGTCTTTAAGCGCACGTTGGTCGATGCCAAGTCCATGATGCCGTACGCAACATTGTCACTTGTGCCACTATCTGAAAATGTTGCAAATCCATTTATGCTCTGGTCGCCGCAAACCTCACCGTCTGCAAGCTTTTCACCGGTATCCGGCGAATAGGTCGGATCGACGATAATCGTATTATAACCTTCCGCACGGCGGATATAGTACTGCGCTTTTGAAGCCGCACCGCCGTTATAACCGGACCAAGCGTAATTGCCCGAACCGTGCGATTTCACAAATCGCTTACCGTTCATGTCGAGCACAAATGTACCCATGGAATACCCCATATGGTTTGCAAGGTTTTTACCCCCCTGCATTGCAACATAAGCATTATCTCTATGTAGCTTGTTTACAGCAAACGAACTACGCATCGAAAGAATATTGACGTCTTTGTCGCTCGCATGGAATTTATCGAGTGGCAGCTTCGAAAGCGTATCCGCAGATATTGCATCCGGCTTGAACCAAGCAAGCGCATAGACTGCATCTCTGCCGGAAATTTCCGTGCCATACAGACTATGGAAATTCAAAAGATAAGACGCAAGCTCCGGCTTATTAAAGCGCTCTGCTAAAAACAACAACGCCGTATCCAAGGTAAAGCCCTTAGAACAGTCACCAAAGTTAAACGCCTCAGTAATACCGTTCATATACACCGGATAGTAACCGGTTACATCTACCCCCTTTGAAAGGATATGTGTAAAACGCTGTGGCATAGAATAGTCATCCGGCACAAGGCCTTCGTAGGTAGCAACTGCACGTGTCATATACTCCGTAGCATACCCCCAGTAGCTTAAGCCCTCTCGGTAAAAGCCACCTTCTTCATATTCTTCCAAACCTGCCCAAAGCGCTTCTGCGCCACGCTCAAACAGGTAGTTACAGATCGTACTGAACTTACCGGTTGTGTCCGTCGGCTCATAAAAGCTAAGACCGATAATAATCGCAGAGCCGTTACATACGCAGTTCCAATTTGAAAGTGTTGTTACAAAGTTTGTACCGGTTTTCTCTACGATGTAGTTATATAAAAACGGCACAATCGCGTGATTATATACACCATCGCGTACCATTGCAAGCGCCTCAGCGTTTTCCGGAAGTGTTAAATAGTCATAGAGCCAGTCGTATGCAAATGCAAAACCGGAAGCAATCTCCGCCGTACATAAAAACGCATTGACCGACCAATGCTTATAATCTGCAGCATTTTGCATCTCCAGCACCGCGCGCTCTGCATACTTAACATAGTCCGTTTCCGCGCCGAGCACACCCGCTTCCGTCTTCAGTTTTTCGATGTTATACACAAACGAAAGCTGCATCAGTCGCGTTTCAATTGTAGATGAAAAGTCATTGATATTATTACGTATGTTCAAATAATACGCACAAGGTTCTTTATTCAAAAGCGTGTCTGCCGAACTTTTTACATTGCGGTAAAAGTTCATTGCATTAAAATCAGATTCAATTAACGCAAGCACCGGCGCAAAATCACGAAACAGCAATCGCGGGTGCTCTGTACTCATATTCTGTGCAAAATTTGTCACACCGGAAAGCGAAAGCGAATCCCACGATGCAGAATAAGTGTAGTAGTCATACTCGTATTCATAATCATACTCGTTCGATCCGAGCTTCTGTGTAAAAATATCGGTTTTAGCCGCTCTCGAAAGCGAAATACCATCCAGAGAAATCTCTGATGCCAAGGCAGCCTCTGCCTCGAGCATACCAAGCAGCCCTGTGCTGCAGATGCAGCACAGGAATACTACGCTTAATATAACGCCGGTTATTCTTTTAAGTACTTTGTTCAAATTCGTTCACTCCTAACTCAAAATTATTACAATTCAGCAATATTCGATTTAATCTTCATCGTGATAAACGAATCTAAAACAAATATCTTCGCACTCTTTGCATTTGCAGCATCAACGCTCTGTGGTAAAGCAGTTCTTGAAGCCATATCCAGACCAACAATCCTCATTGCCTTTGTACCGTCAGTATTCGTAATCGTCACAGCAAGGTAACCGGTATTTGTAGCATAGCGCAGATTGTTTACGATAAAGCTTATCTTGCCATCCTCAAGCTTAGCATCGCTGATTTCAAAAAGCTCTTTATTGTTATTTTCGTCCACAACCTCTTCCGGCACAAAGCTCAAGATTTTCGCATAGCCGACTGCCGGTGTGTGGTCCGTCCACGTAATATAATCCGCTTTATTCTCCTGCGCATCAATCCAGGTATTTAATACTTTTGCAAG
The DNA here is from genome assembly GCA_045532715.1 of Clostridia bacterium. GTDB lineage: Bacteria > Bacillota > Clostridia > UBA1381 > UMGS1253 > RGIG2041. The sequence goes on along the minus strand of JAZSGM010000137.1, from coordinate 7,445 downwards.
ACTCTTACCGTTTGAGATGTAGTTGAGCGTACTCGGATTGGCAGAATTAATTGTAGATACATTATAGTTAGCCGTATACTTACCACAGGAGTGGCTTATATTTGCCGAAGAATTAGAAAATGCCTGCATCGCACCCGGAACAAGCGTTGTAACATACAGATAATAGCTGTTCTTTACATCGCCAAATACAGAAAGTCCTGCAATACCGCCGTAACTGCCCCCCATAGGAATACCGGTTGTCGTCGGACCGGTTACCGTCTCCGTTACACCGACCTCCCCTTCTGTCACAATCACCGGCTCCGTTGTTGTCACCTTTACCGTTTCCTTACCCGTACCGTTGTGAACGGTCGTTGTTGTCGTTTCAGTTGTGCTGACAAGCTCATTATTTTCATTTAATGCAATCGTTGTCTTTGCAACCTTCGTTACAGTCTGCGTAAACTCAGAAAGCTGCGCATTCGCCGCGCAGTTGTCCACCTCACCGGTTGTATAACCAACGATACCGCCGATGTTCATACCCGTACCAAACACCTTAGCACTTACACCGCAGTTTTTGATACTGCCGCCAAACTGTGTACCAACCATACCGCCAAGGCGCATAACAGAGCGCACGGCGGAACCGTCAACATAAATATTATAAATTGTTGAATTCTTCACCGTACCGGCAAGCACACCCGAATCCGATGTAGAAGTAATACTTGCATTGTTCAATCGTAGATTCTTTACAGTTGCGGTGTCAATTTCTCCGAATAAACCTACATGTTTACCACTGGCATTGTTATAATACAGTCCGCTGATTGTCTTCTGACTACCGTCAAATGTGCCCTTAAACGGCGCAGCCTGTGTACCAATCGGCTCCCATTGCAATGTGGAATTCAAGGTAATATCATTGACAAGCTTTACGGTTTTTCCCGCAAAATCCTTGCCACTGTTTACCATATACGCAAGACCTGCCAAATCCTTGTCATCGTGGATGTAGTAGGTGCTGTAATTGTCTTTATACCATTCGGTTTCATAATTCTTTGTGCTTAAATATGTATCTATCGTTTCCTCGCCAACCTCGTCAGAAAGCTGGCTCTCCCAATTTGCAAGCAGTGCATACGGTACGTTTTCATCCGCCTTATCGAGCGGCGAGAATTCCACGCGGATAACTGCACTCTTGACATTTGTTAAATGAATACGCAGCTTTTTACCGTAACCCGCCATGCGCGCCTGCTGAATTTCCGGATTCGGAGAAGTCGGCAGCGGCTCAGCATTTACCCATTCAAAGGTACCGTTACTTCTGGTGATTTTAGCAACAATGCTCTGTGTGCCAACCGTAATTGTAGCACTCTTTCCGTCCTCGGAAATCACAACATCAGCATCACCGGTGTGTGCATGCCAGTACACATCATTAAATGTACCTGCATCACTTGTTGCCTGGATTTCATCCTGCACAACCACGCGGCGGCGGTTGTCCGTAAGCATAATACCTCTGTAATACTTTTCAAACTTTTCGTTCGTAGAAGTCAAGTCCATAACACCGTAAGCGGTATTTTTACTTGAGCCGCTGTCAATCAGCTTTACAAAAGCGGATTTGCTCATTTCGCCCGAATAACCCGGGTCAACAATCAATGTATTATTGCCCTCACCGCGCATACAGTAGTAGGTATAACGCTGGGAATCCACAGTAGAAGTGCTGAAATAACCCGGCCATACATAGTTACCGGCACCGAGCGTCTTTACAAAGCGCTTACCGTTCATATCGAGCACGAACGAACCGAGCGACATACCAAGATGGCTCGCATCGAAGTTACCACCCTGCATACCGACAAACGCATTGTCCGTATGAGAAGCGTTGACTTCAAAGCTCGAACGCATCGTTAAAATATTGACGTCATCCTCGCTGACGTGCGCTTTATCGAGCGGCAGCTTGGAAAGCGTATCAAAATCCGTTTCCTGCGGCACATACCACAAAAGTGCACACACTGCATCCTCATTGCTAAAGGTTTTATTGTTTAACTGCAGGAAGTTATTGATATAGGACGCATATTCCGGCTTATCTAAATAATTTGCAAACCAGTACATAATCCAGGAATAGGACATACTGCTGCCGCAGTCGCCGAAGTTTAAAACACCGGTAACACCGTTCATATAAATCGGGAAATTCGGTGTTTCAGCAACGCCCTGTGCCTCAATATGTCTAAAGCGATTCGGCAAAACATAGTTTTTGTTTGCCAACGCACCCTGATAAGCCGCCATACCGCGTGTTAAATACTCAGTAGCATAACCCCAGTAACCGATACCCTCGCGGAAAAAGCCGCCGTCCTGATACTGTACAATACCCTTGTGCAGATAGTGCGCCGCACTTTCTAACATATATTCACAGAGTGTGCTGTATTTACCGGTGCTGTCTTCTGCATCATAAAAAGCGATTGCCGTTACAATACCGGAGCCGTTACATACCTCGTTCCAGTTATTTGTACCCCAGTAGCTTTTTTTAGAATAATGATAAGCATACGGAACGATGGACATTTTATAGATTGTGTCCTTAATCGTTTGCAGTGCTTCAGCATTTTTCGGCAAAAGCAAATAGTCATACAGCCAGTCGTAGCCAATCGCAAATGCGACAGAGATTTCTGCCGTACACAGGAATGCATCCTGCGACCAGTGCGGGTATGCAGCTGCATTTAAAAGCTCTTCAATAGCACGGTCAGCATACTTTTCATAGTCCGCAACTGCGTCACTTCTGCCAAGCTCAACCTTCTTCTTTTCAAGGTTATACGCCATCGCAAGCGTAACCACGCGCTGCTCAATATTGCCCGAGTAGTCGTTAATGTTGTCGCGGATGTTCATATAGAACAGATACGGCTCTTTATCTAAATAACCATCTGCCGCAGAAATGACATTTTTGTAAAACTGTCTGGACATATAATCCGTGTCCGCACGTTCGATGTATACACCAAAGTCCTCAACATACAGCCTTGGATGACCTGTTTTCATATTGTCGACATAATCCGTTACATTTCCAAGCGCAGGTGTACCGCTAAACGTTGCCGAATATGTAGGGTAAGTATACTCGTAATTTTCGTTGTACACCGTTTCACCCTGATCAGACGTATAGGACTGCAGCATCGTGCTTGTCTTATTTGTCTTTGTCAGTGTAACATTGCTAATGGTCGGTGCCGCGTCCGTGTAATTGAGTGTTGCAGCTTCCGCCGTTTGTACACCAACTGTCAAACCACTGCATAAACCGAACACCAGACACACCGCCAGCAGACCGCTGACTGCTTGTTTCATCCATGTTTTCAAAAGAATCACTCCTATATGATTATTCAAATTTAAATTTTTACAATTATAATAAATGTTTCACCAGTCGAACATCTTCCGCCGGGAATTCAACAAGCTCATACCGTTCGAAAATTCTGGAGCTTATGCGTTCCGTATAAATTCCGGCAAGCTCCTCCGGAGAATAATTCGTACTGATAATCGTACTTTTTCCGCGTACACCTCGCTCATTAATCAACCGAAACAGATAAGACTGTGTATGCTGATTAACTGCTTCGGTCCCGAGATCATCAATGATTAACAGTTGCGCATTCATGACACGATCAAGCTCTTTTTTTGTTAATTGACTGTCCCCGCGATTAAATACATAATCCAGATAATCACCAAATAACCGAACCGCGCTTTTGTAAACGACGTTCACCTGTTTTTCCAAAAGCGCATTTGCGATACAGGAAGACAAAAATGTCTTCCCGCAGCCGGCACCGCCGTAGAACAGCAGGTTCTCACTACATCCATCAAATTTTTCAACGAAGTTTTCCGCAAGCAAAAGATTCTCACGCATGAGCTCTCTACTTTCTCCCGAAAACAACTCCAAATTAAAATTCTCAAAGCACTGCATTTCAAGCATCGGTGCAATATCCGATGCAAACCTTGCGCTTTTGGCCGCGCGTTTTCGCATACAATCACAATACTTGCCGTCAACATAACCTGTATCTTCACACTTATCACAATCATAGTGCAGATTCGTATAATCCACAGGCAGACCAAGCGCGATCAAATGCGCATCGCGCTGCGCATACAACGCAGCAATTTCAGATTGCATCTTCCGGGAAATCTCATTTGCTGCAGAAGGATTCTCTAAAATCTGCATCATCGACTGCGCACCAGTAGTCTGAATTTTTGCATCAATCGTTTCAATGTCCGTATCACGTTTATAAACCTCTGCCAAACGCAATTCCCGCTCTCGCTTATGCATCATTCGTATTGCATCATATTCTTTTCGTATTTCTTCATATATACTGCTGTCAAAAGGCATCCTTTACTCCTTTCCGATTTTCTGGCGAATATTCTCCCTTGCACGTCGCCGTATTTCTTCATAATTATATTTTCCCGTTCCGTAGATTTCGGGTTTAACTATATTTCTTTTCACTACAGGTTTTTCTTTTTCAGTATTTTCCTGTTTATAAGCATCAATAAACTTTTGTGCCTGCTGCGGTGTATTTGCACCGGCTTCTTTCCACGCACTGAGTACTTTATCCATATACGCAAAAGCTAACTTTCCTGTATTGTCCACGGTGTAATCAAACGCAAAACTCAAAAGCGCTTCACTGACCCCCATTGCCTGCCATTTGCGAACATAGCCTTCTTCTTTTGAAGTAAAATTACGGTTATCAATACCAAAAATCTGTTTCGCCTTATATACAAAGCTGCGTTTTTCCGATTCACTTGTAAGATAGGCCTGTGCCGCTTCAGGTGTTACAATTCCTTCTTTATGCCAGGTAATCGCCACCTTTTCAATATACGCCATACTCTTCTTACCAATACCGACACAGTATTCTAACAATTTCAAGATTACCTCGACCGGCAAGCCAAGCCAATCATACATTCCGTATAAACTCTCTATCGCCGACACCGTCAGCATTTTACCAAGCACCTGCTCTGCAGCCTGCATCAACATCTGCAGTTGTTCATCCCGATCCACGGACTGAGCAATCTGCGACTGTGAATACTGCGGCTTTTCCGCTGAAGGCAATCTCTGAAACGTAATAATCGCGTGCTTGTCCACAAACAGGCATTCGCACTGAACAAGTGTACGAAGTGCCTTTTGAACACAATCGCGATCCCGAAAAACATCATATAACGCATCACAGCTTACTTTGTCACCGTTTTGCTGCGCAAGGCATCTGGCATACAGATAAACTTTAACAGACATATCATCTAATGCAAGCATTTTCGATTGTACAAACGTGTTCGGAACAAAAAAACCGTCCGTTTGCTGTGTTTTCTGCACGACTATACCCCCATTTTAAATATATATAGTCATTATAACATAAAAATTTATAAAATAACAGTAAAATTTTATAAATTTTTTAATTGACATTTAAAAAATACTGTGTTATAATATCATACGTTGACAAACAAAATGTGCCGCTAGCTCAGCTGGATAGAGCGTTTGACTACGGATCAAAAGGTCGGGAGTTCGAATCTTCTGCGGCACGCCATCAAAAAATCCTGCCTACGAAAGTCGGCAGGATTTTTTCACACTACGGAGCGTGATAATAATATGAACGAACCGATTCATCAGAACAAAGAGAAAAAAGAGGGCGTTTATATGCCCTACCTTTGCGGTGCACAAACGAAGTATGGCAAATCTCCATGGGCGAGTCCGCATTATCATGACTACATCGAGCTTTTGTACTGTACGGAAGGCAGCGGTTTATATCTGTGCGGTGATGAAAAAGGTACATTCTGCGAAGGAGATCTTGTGCTCATCGACTCACAAAAGGTACATGCAACCTACGCCCTTGATGAAAACAAAACCACTTATGTTTGCATCCGCCTTGACCCACAGCTTCTGTATTCACCAACGCAGACAGTATTCGAGCTAAAATACATTCTACCGTTTACCTTAAACAACGCAAAACATCAAAGTGTTTTCAGAAAAGCCGAACTCTCCGGCACACCCGTGCCGGACATCATTATGCGTATGCTAAGAGAAAGTAACGAGCAAGCCTACGGCTATGAGCTTGCCATCCGTGCCTCGCTGTGCGATTTGTTTTTGTGGATATTGCGCTACTGGCAGTCGCAAAACATTAGCTTCGGGCTCGGTCCAACCATTGCACCCGAGGATGCACAAATTTTGACGCAGGCAATTGAATATATTGAAACAAACTTTGCCTCAAATCTCACGCTTTCCGATGTCGCAAAACACTGCAATATGAGCTATAGCGGTTTTTCAAAGCTATTTAATAAATATATGCAAAAAGGTTTTGCCGAATATCTTGCAGAGCTTCGCACATCCAAAGCGCGACAACGTCTGGCAACCACAACTGATACAATTACTGAAATCGCATTGGATACAGGCTATACTACCACGAGCTATTTTATACAGCAATTCAAAGAATATAACGGCATTACACCGAAACAATTCCGCGAAAATTTCAATATGCAATAAAGGGCACATTTTTGCTTATATTGCTTCATTCTTTATGAACATACTGCAATTTCCATGCAGAAATTTCACGCGCATCCAAGTGTTCCGTGACCGTCCGAAATGCTGTACAAAATACTGCAACAATCACAAGACCTATAACTGTATACAGAATCGGTTTAATTTTAACAGTCAAGTAATAATATCGCATATACATCACCTTCTATTATTCTTTGCTGGACAATTCAATATATGAATGTGAAAATACAGATAAGAACTTTTCAGAGGTAAATTATGGCTTTTAACGAAAAATTCATGCAAGCTGCCCTTAAAGAAGCACAAAAAGCAATGCATTGCGGCGAAGCTCCCATCGGAGCAGTCGTTGTATATAAAAACGAAATCATCGGCTTCGGCGCAAATACGCGCGAAACAGAAAACAGTATTTCAGGTCATGCTGAAATTAACGCGCTTAAATCCGCCGCAAGGCATATGGGCGGGTGGCAATTAGACAACTGCGATTTATATGTAACCCTGGAGCCGTGCCCCATGTGCGCCGGTGCAATTATTCAAAGCCACATCCGCAACTTGTATTTTGGTGCGCGTGATGAGAAAGCAGGCGCCTGCGGTTCAAGAACAGATTTGTTTGTGCCCGGTCTTTTCAATCACGAAACCGTTGTGTTTGGCGGTGTGCTCGAAAACGAATGCGCTACCCTGCTCAAAGCTTTTTTTATACGTCTCAGAAAGCAAAAAGATGTGTGAATACAATATTCACACATCTTTAAATTTATTCGCTATACTCTGTATCTTCCAGAAGCTTATCACCAAGATATGCAGCAACGGCAAGCTTATCGCAGCGCTCATTATATTCATGACCGGCATGGCCTTTCAGCCAATGAATCACAACATCATGCTTTTCCAGAAGCTCCAAAAGCTGCTCCCACAAATCCGGATTCTTCGCAGGCTTTTTATCCTTTTTTCGCCAACCGTTTTCTTGCCAGCTGCGCGCCCAGCCCTTTTCTATTGCTTCGGA
>JAZSGM010000282.1:0-1859 GCA_045532715.1 Clostridia bacterium | reverse complement strand
CCTCCTTGTCTGCTAAACGTTTGCAGCATAGACAGCGTACAAACATTGCGATTATAGCATGGTAAATTTGCTTTTGCAAGCACTTTTTCCGATTTTAGGCGGAAATTTCACAAATTTTATTACTATTTACAAACAACTCCTTTATGATACAATATATTAAAAAAGAGGTGACGTATTTGAAAGTTCTTCTTACGGGGTTTGATCCTTTTGGCGGCGAGACGATAAATCCCGCTCTTGAGGCGGTTAAGCGTGTAAGGGCGCCCGAAAATATCGAGCTTATGAAACTGGAAGTGCCCACGGTTTTCGGAAAATCTATTGATGTTACAATGGACGCTGTCAGAAGGTTTTTGCCGGATGTTGTATTGTGTATCGGACAGGCGGGTGGAAGAAAAGAAATATCCGTGGAGCGTACAGCGGTAAATATCTGCGATGCTCGCATTCCCGACAACGATGGGAATCAACCTGTGGATAAGCCTGTATACGATGACGGTCCAACCGCATATTTTTCCAATTTGCCGATTAAAAGAATGGTTTCGGCAATACAGAGCGCCGGAGTGCCTGCCGCCGTGTCTGACACTGCAGGAACGTTTGTATGTAATCAGCTTATTTATGCGATGCTGTATGCGGCTGAACGTGAGTTCCCTGCAATGCGCTGTGGGTTTATTCATATACCGTTTTTGCCGGAGCAGACCGCATCCAAAGCTGAGCCATATCCATCCATGGAGTTGAAAAGCATAGTTACTGCAATCGAGGCTGCACTTTCGGCCGTATCGGAATAGAAAGCGGGGATATACTGCATGGTTATTGAGGGGAGATTGGTAGGATTGCCCGAATGTGCCGCAAAGACAGTCAGGCGCACCATGGGGCATTTGCCGTTTGACGTATATTTGGGGCAAACAAGCCGTGCCGAGTGCAGGCGCAAAAAACGTCACCTTGACAATACGCACATAATCATTGTCTATGATACTTTGTTCAAGGTTTTCATTGCATGGAACGCAAGTATTCGCAAGGCTCTGTGTGCAGGTGAGAATGTCGTTTACGATGTCAGTGCCAAGCTGCTGAGCAGATATGTTAATGAGGGCTTTCAAAACGGCAGTATAGTCCCTATATATATCCCCCGAAACGGCACAAACCGAAAAACCAACGGCTATGAAAAGGTGCTGATAATAGGCACGGATGCGCTCTACAATTTTTGCAGGCATTATGACGATTATCTTTATCCGACCGAGGATGATTCGGAATACATGCAGCCGAGCTTGTTTGCGTCACCGAAACACGATGTTTGTCTGTTTGAACAGGTGGAATTTACTTCCTTGATTCGCATAAGGAGTATGTTTCCGAGGATGGAGCACCGAAACACTCGAGTGCGGAAAACGACAGATAGTAGTGAAGGAAAATGCGCAGTATGCGGTTTGGATGAGCCGCACGTTTTGGAGGCTGTACCGATTTCGCAGGGCAGGGGAGACGCCGCAAAAAGCGTTTATTTGTGCAGCAATCACAGGATAATGTACGAATGCGGTCTTATAGACATTGAGACGTGAATTTCAGGCAAAATGAATTTGATAAAAAATGGTATTGCAAAACGGCTTCGCATGATGTAGAATACTACATGCTCGGGGATATGGCACAGCCGGTTAGCGCGCCTCGCTCACATCGAGGAGGTCGGGGGTTCGAGTCCCTCTATCCCCACCAGAAAACGAGAAGTTTCGACAGAAACTTGTCGTTTTCAACTAAATCCACCCTTGCGGGTGGGTGAAATATTGCTTTGCAATGTGAAATACGCCTGCGGCGTGTGAAATTCGCCTCGACGGCGAGTGGGTGGATTTAATTTCACTTGATGCGATAGCATCAAATTTCAC
>JAZSGM010000150.1:0-9903 GCA_045532715.1 Clostridia bacterium | reverse complement strand
AAATCGGTCTCTGCATTTTGGCAGAGGATGAAATTGCGGACGGCGCAAGTGCAAACCTCGCATCCATCCGTCGCAAAATGCGAAATTTACAGGACAAAATCAAGGCGCTTATCGACGGCATCGTCCGCTCGGGCAAGTACCAGAAATATCTGCAGGAGGCGCTTGTAACGATGCGCGGCGGCAGATATGTGATTCCGGTCAAGGCGGAGCATCGAAGCGAAATCCCCGGCGTGGTGCACGATACCTCGTCGACAGGGGCAACGCTGTTTATTGAGCCGATGAGCGTGGTCAACGCCAACAACGAAATCCGCGACCTTGCCGCGCAGGAGCAGGCGGAGATTGAGCGCATTTTGGCAGAGCTTTCCGCGGAGGTCAGCGAATACGGTGATGCGATTGTGGCAAACTACAACGCGCTTTGCGAAATTGACTTTATCTTCTGTAAGGGCAAGCTGTCCGTTAAGTACGGCTGTGTGGAGCCGAAGCTCAACGACCGCGGTGAAATCTACATCAAGCGCGGTCGCCATCCGCTCATTAACGCAAGAAATGTGGTGGCAAACGATATTTATTTAGGCAAGGATTTTGATACCTTAGTGATTACCGGTCCGAATACGGGCGGTAAGACCGTAACGCTCAAAACCATCGGTCTGTTCTCGCTTATGGCGGCGAGTGGCCTGCACATTCCGGCAAATGAAAATTCCGAAATGGCGGTCTTTTCGTCTGTCTGGGCAGACATCGGCGATGAGCAGAGTATTGAGCAGAATCTATCCACGTTTTCTTCGCATATGAAAAACATTACCGGCATTATTGAAAACGCCGGCTACAATTCGCTTGTTTTATTCGACGAGCTTGGTGCAGGCACGGACCCGGTCGAGGGTGCGGCGCTGGCGGTGTCAATTTTAGAGCATCTGCGCCGGAAGGGGGCGCGCGTGGCGGCAACCACGCACTACAGCGAGCTGAAAATCTTTGCGCTCTCCACGCCGGGAGTATGCAATGCATCGTGTGAGTTTAACGTACAAACCCTGCAGCCGACCTATAAGCTTTTAATCGGTGTGCCGGGCAAATCCAACGCCTTTGCAATTTCCGAGCGTCTCGGTCTGGATAAGACCATTATTGAGCGCGCTAAAGCCATTATGAGCGACGAGGATGTCCGCTTTGAGGATGTCATCGGTGATTTGCAGGAAAGCCGCAGAGTGGCGGATGAAGAGGCAAAACGCGCCGTCAGCATCCGTGCGGAGATGGATAAGCTCCGGAAGACCATGGAGATGCAGAAAAGCGAGCTTGACGGCAGACGCAAAAAGATTTTAGATGAGGCGCGCCAGGAAGCCAGACGCATTATCCTCGATGCCAAAGAGGAAAGTGCGCAGGTCATTAAGGAATTAAACAAGCTGAAGAAGAATATCCGCAGCGCCGATGCGGACAGGACGATTGAAGAGGGACGCCGTCGTCTCAAGGGCAAAGAGGATGCCATTGATGCATCCTTCAGCGATGTGCTGAAGGTGAAAAAGCACGCGGAAGCACCCAAGACGGTTGCCGTCGGCGATTTTGTCGAGGTGGTAACCATCGGACAGACGGCAGAGGTATTAAAAGCGCCGGACAGCGCAGGCAGCGTGTATGTGCAGTGCGGTACGCTCAAGATGAATGTCAAGCTTTCCGATTTGCGTCTTGCGGAGCGTCCGCAGGAGGTAAAAAAGCGCAAGAAAGCGCCGCAGGAGAGTACGTATGTATCGCGCAGAGCGGATGTGAAAAGCGAGATTGACCTTCGCGGTCAGATGCTGGAGGATGCGCTCTACGAGACAGATAAGTATCTGGCGGATGCCTACAGCGCGGGCCTCGGTCAGGTCAGCATCATTCACGGCAAGGGCACGGGTGTGCTGCGAAACGGGATTGCGGATTTCTTAAAGAAGCACAAGCTTGTGAAAAGCTACCGTCTCGGACTGTATGGTGAGGGTGAAAACGGCGTCACGATCGTCGAGCTGAAATGACTGCCCTGCGGCAGAACAATGATTTTGCGATTTGTGTAATTGTTGTAACTTTGCTGTAATATTTCTTTAACAAAAGTGCAAAAAAGCCTTGACTTTTGGCATAAAAAGTGGTATTCTTATATCATTATGAAGTATTGGGGTGTCAGCAATGATAGAAAAAAATGACCTGTTGATGGTGAAGGCGGGCTTAGAGAAGCATGTTGGCAAAAAGGTTCGCTTAACATCGAAGAAAGGTCGAAAAAGAGCGATGGTTCGCAGAGGCACGATTGAAAATTTATACCCCAGCATTTTTACAGTTCGACTTGACAATCTGCCGGAAGACGATGCGGAGCAGCGCTGTGTATCCTTCAGCTATGCTGATGTTTTAACAAAGAATGTTGAAATTGCAATTTACAAAACGCAGGCATAAAATTAAGGATGAACAAAAAACGGCATTCGACATGCCGTTTTTTAGTTGAAAAATACGGAGAGGAGGCAGAAGCTATGGCAAGTCCGCTTGCAGATTTAATCAGACCGCAAAGCCTTAATGATGTTGTCGGGCAGACGCATCTTGTCAGCGAGGGCTGTGTGCTCAGAAGGCTGATTGACGGCGGCAATATTCCGAATTTAATCTTTTACGGACCGAGCGGTACGGGCAAAACCACCATTGCAAACATTATCGCCAAAAGCACGGGCAAGCCGCTGTATAAGCTCAATGCCACCACAGCCTCCGTCGCAGATATCCGCAATGTCGTAAGTGAGCTGGACGGCGTGGAAGCGACGGACGGTGCCATCCTCTATTTAGACGAGATTCAGAATTTCAATAAAAAACAGCAGCAGTCGCTTCTGGAATTTATTGAAACCGGCAAGCTTACTCTGATTGCGTCCACAACGGAAAATCCGTATTTTTATATTTACAATGCGATTTTGTCGCGTTCGAATGTGTTTGAGTTTAAGCCGGTCGAGCCGGCGGAAATTGAAAAGGCAATCGGTCGCGCAATTCGCCTTTTGTCCGAGCAGATGGGCGGCGTAACGATTTGGGTATCGCCCGATGCCATCCGTCATCTTGCCATCTGTGCCGGCGGCGATGTACGAAAAGCCTTAAACAGCGTGGAAATGCTTGTGATGTCCGCTACGCCGGATGCGAGCGGCAATCTCAAAGCAGGGGAGAACGAACCGCTTGCGGTGACGCAGAAAAAGGTGCTGCGCCACGATCGTGACGGCGACAGTCATTATGATGTGCTCTCTGCGTTTCATAAATCTATCCGCGGTTCGGATGTCAATGCCGGGCTGCATTACCTGGCGCGTATGCTTTCGGCAGGCGATATCATTTCGCCAAGCCGCAGACTTTTAGCTATCGCATCCGAGGATGTCGGTATGGCGTATCCGCAGGCGGTTTCGATTGTAAAATCGTGCGTCGACAGCGCAATGCAGTTAGGCTTACCGGAAGCAAAGCTTCCGCTGGCACAGGCAGTGATTGTGCTTGCGACGGCGCCGAAGTCCAATGCGGTGGTCTGTGCAATTGATGCGGCAATGGCGGATATTGAGAAAAAGGATACGGGCAACGTGCCGGTCAACCTGCAGGATGCACACTACAGCGGTGCTGCAAAGCTCGGTCACGGCGTGGGGTATATGTATCCGCATTCGTACCCGAACCACTATGTCGAGCAGCAGTATTTGCCGGATGCGATAAAAGACGCGGTCTACTATGAGCCGCAGGAGAATAAAAATGAGGCGGCGCTTGCGGCGTATTGGAAAAAGGTAAAAGGAAAATAAGAAACGGAGCCGATTCGAAAAGGAATCGGCTTTTTTGTTTGCAGAAAATATTTTCGAAAAGTCCTTGACTTATAGGACGTTTTATGGTAAAATCATTTCTGTTGCAAAGTGAATATGCGGATATGGCGGAATTGGCAGACGCGCATGGTTCAGGTCCATGTGGGGGCAACTCCTTGCAGGTTCAAGTCCTGTTATCCGCACCATACAAATAAAGGTATCAATGCGAGTTGATACCTTTATTTTTTTGCCTATGCAAAAATGACGGGACTTGAACCTTAAGAAAGCAACGAGATTAAAAAAAGATAATAAAATCCTTGCGATCGTATTTCAGGTTGATAAGAATGCAAAGAGTATCTAATTGGAGTTCCTTGAAAAATTCAGGAACACAAAAAAGTGTTTGATGGAAATTCTTACGGTATAGAAAACGGCAAGCTTTCGGTAATGCTTGAAAATAAAACGGTATATATGTTTGTAATCGAATAATACAGAAAAAACTGAGTAATTGCTCAGTTTTTTCTGTATTCAGACGGCGTAATTCCATATGTCCTTTTGAATATTCTGTTAAAATAAGTTACATTATTAAAACCCACCTTATTTGCTATATCAAGGATTGAATTATCAGAATTTCCAAGAAGATATTGTGCCTTTTTAAGTCTTCTCAGGTTGATGTAATCACTGAAGCTCTTCCCTGTTTCTCTCTTAAAAAACCGCCCTAAATACTGCTCGTTATAGTGAAAAAGCTTGGCTATATGCGAGATTCTTATGTCAAATTCAAGGTTGTCCTCTATGTAGCTTTTGATATTGTCAATAACAGGATTGTTTTCGGGCTTTGCGGTATAGTTTTCCAGAAGTACACGGATATAACTTTCCAAAAGCCTGCCTATATCCCTGCATTTATCTTCGTCAAAATCCTTTTCCAAGGTATCTAACAGCCACTTTCTTTCACCTATATGCAGCTTGAGTCTTGGGAACCCCTTTTCTTCATCATAGATATTTCCGATATAAATAATACTTGCCACCTCGTCATTTATAACAACAGGTCTTGTATATTCGTAAATGCCGTTTATGCATACACCGCCAAAATCTTTTTTTGTTTTCAGCGCCTTGTAAACGGCTTTGTTTCTGCAACGGTAGCACCTGTCAAAATTCTGTGTCTTGAACTCATCACACAAAACTCCTGCATGAATTTCCTGCCTGTGCGGAAGCTTTACCATATCATTTCCGTAGCTTCCTAAAAAAAGCACCCCTATATGCAGGTTTGTCCCATATTGCAGATAATTTATCAAATCATATAACTTGCTGTATTCCATTTGCACTCTCCGATATATATTTTTGCTTATTATAGCATATATGTATTGTTTGTTCAAGTATTTGTATTTGTTTTATAAGATTTTTTCCATAAAAATGATAATATATAGTTGAGGTGAAAATTTATGAAAAAATATAATCTTATAGTAGTAGGCGGTGGCTTGGCAGGCGTTGCGGCGGCTGTGAGCGGTGCAAGAGAGGGATTGTCGGTGCTTCTGGTAGAGAAGTTTGGCTGTCTTGGCGGTGCTATGACAAACAGCCTGGTATATCCATTTATGGAATTTGCAACAAGGGACGGTAAGATTCTCTCGGCAGGTATTTTTAGTGAAATGCTCGAACGAAAGAAAAAGTATAAGGACACATCGTGGGAGAGCTACAAATGTGTATTTGACGATATGGCAGTAGAGGCAGGTGTAGATGTGCTGTTCCATGCTACTGTATTTGAGGCAAAAACGGAAGGACGACAGATAAAGAGCGTATCTGTTGCTACAAAATCGGGCGTGATGGAGTTTGAGGCAGATTACTTTATCGACTGTTCGGGAGATGGTGAGCTTATTGCAATGACAAACTGCGATCATCAGCTCGGAAGAGAATCTGACGGCTTAAGCCAGCCTATGACTACATGTTTTCGCGTATGTGGTGTAGATGTAGAGCTTTATGACAGCGAAAGACCGATGCTTCAGGAAAAGTATGCTAAACTACAGGCTGAAAAGAAGATAATAAATCCAAGAGAGAATATCTTAGTATTCTACGGCTACGGCAAGGGGATTGTACATTTTAATACCACAAGAATTGTAAAGCATAACCCCGTTGATGCGGTGGAAATAGGTAAGGCGGAAATGCTTGCAAGAAAGCAGATTATGGAAATGATGGACTTTTTGAAGGAAAATTCCAAGGCATTCAAGGATGCTACACTTGTTTCGGTGGCAAGCCATATAGGTGTAAGAGAAAGCCGAAAGCTAAAGGGTGTGCATATCCTTACTGCTGACGAGCTTACAAGCTGTATGGATTTCGAGGATACAATAGCACTCGGTAATTATGATATAGATATACATAACCCTGCAGGTACTGGTACAACTATCATACATATTCCGCTTAATCAATATTATAAAATCCCATACCGAACACTTTTGCCTAAGGAGTATGACAATATGCTTGTTGCAGGCAGATGCTTAAGTGCAACTCATGAGGCACATTCTTCGGTCAGAATAATGCCAATTTGTGCTTGTCTGGGAGAAGCGGCAGGAACTGCGGCGGCACTTGCTCATAATACAAATAAGAATGCTCACACCGTAGATATTAAGGCTTTGAGAACAAGACTTAAAGAAAATGGTGCTGCACTGTAAGGAGATAAGAAAATGAGAAAAGAACTGGATGTAATTATCCCTATATCGCTTGATTTAGACTGGCCGACAAAAGATATAATAATAGATGATATAATGGAGCTTTATAACAATTACAGTTTTACCAGATTCGCACTTGCAGCACCTTGTGGCGGTTGGAGAGCAGTGGGATTTCCTCCAAGAGAGTTTTACGAGGAAAGGGCAAAGCTGTTCGCTGAAGTAAAGAGTGAGCTTTCGCCTTACGGCATAGACTGTGGTTGGTGGATTACAGCTACACTAAAATCGGGACGTTCTGATGAATTTACAGGAGTAGTAAGAGAGGACGGAACAGAATCACCATTCCAGAACTGTCCGTTTGACGAGAATTTCAAAAAGCAATTTGCCGAAATGACGGCACTCTTTGCCGAAATTGCAAAGCCTGCATTTATTATAACCGAGGATGATTATACTCTTGGAACAGGCTGTTTTTGTAAGAATCATTTAGACGAGTTTGCAAGTCGAGAGGGCAAATACTATTCGAGGGACGAGCTTTTGAGTGCTTTTAACTCTGATACCGACGAAGGCTATGCACTTATGAGGAGATGGCGCGAGCTTACTAAGGAGTCTCTGGTTAGCTTTGCTGATGCAATCCGCAAAGAGGTGGATAAGAAATCTCCCGAAACCCCTATCGGTTATATGCAGTCGGGTGCCGCTGACTATGAAGGAGATGCTACCGAAGCTATTGCACGAGCATTGGCAGGACCTAATCATACACCGTTTTCACGTCTGTTTGGTGTAGCTTATTGTGGAATAGAGTCAAAGGATATACCGCATACGATGTTCCATCCCTTGTATTCCAAACAGCATATTAAGGGTGATTTTGACTTTTATCACGAATCGGATACATTTCCTCATACCAGATTTTTTACAGAGGGAAAACAGATGAAGGTTATTATGTCGGCAGCCTATTCTTACGGCTATATCGGCTCAACCTTCAATATCCAACAGCTCTTGGACGATGCTAATGAGGAAAAGACCTTTCCTGCTATGTTCAAAAGTGAACGCAAGAAATTTAATGCTTTGTTTAATGCTGTTAAGGGTTGCAGAATAACAGGTGCCCAGCTTTGCTATGACCCGTTTTGGAACACGGCAGATAAAAAATCGACAGAACATGTTTATCCGTTATGGATAAGAGCGGTAAGCCTTTTCGGAATACCTCATACAACAGAGGAATCGGATGTTGCTTTCTGGGACATAAGACAAGCAAAGCATGCCGATGATGAAACAGTATTAAAATATCTTTCAAAAGGCTTGTTTCTCGACGGAACTGCTGCAAAGGCACTTTGCGAAAGAGGCTTTGGAGAATACTTAGGTGTCGAAATAGGTGATGATGTTGCAACACATCCTCTTTGCTGGGACTTGGGCGCAAGAGAGATTATCTGCGAAAAATTCAGAACAGAGGGCAAAGGAAAGAATATGCCAGCGGCGCATATGTTTGCAAACGGAAGAAACGGCAAGCTTCTTAAAATCACGGTTACAGACCAGAATGCTGATGTAATAAGCGAAGAGTATAATTATTTAAAGGAATTTATCTCACCTGCAATGACAAGATTCGAAAATAAGCTTGGCGGTAAGGTGGTAATACTCGGTCAAACACTCAACGACAACTATTCGCAATCTCTCTTTAACTACCGCAGGAAAAAACTCTTTGAAGAACTGCTTTTGTGGTGCGGTGATAAATACCTTTTTGTGAGGAAAGAACCGAATATATATACCATAGTGAATGAACCTGTGAGTGATAAGGAGTTTATGGGGATTGTAACACTTATAAACCTCGGCGCAGACACTATTTCGGATATCACACTGCACCTGCCTGAAAAGTGGGCAGTTGCAAAGGGATTTTATATTCTTAACCAAGACGGTGAATGGGAAAAGGCAGAATGTGTAAATGAAAATCAGGAGCTTAAGCTTGGGCTTGAGCTTGATTACTGTGAACCTTTATATTTGATGATAAAATAATTAAATGGACCATCTCTGAATTATGCGATTTGACGCCGTTTACTTGTTATTTTAGTTTTGACACGTTATGAACACTCGCACCAGAAAAAAGCACTTCTTTTGAAGTGCTTTTTTCAGTTATATTTGCCTACGGCAAGTTGTATTGCTACGCAGTTATATTCGACTTATGCCGAGTGGTATTGTGTTTCACACAGTTAAAGGCAAATATAATATCACTGAAACCAAAGGTTTTAATATCACTTTTGATGTATCAAAAATATCACTCCAATGAAGTTGGAATAAAACTCATTGCTGACACGTTATGAACACTCGCACCAAAGAAAAGGCTTCCCGAAAGGGAAGTTTTTTGTTTGGTCTATACTAAAAAAGACTTGAACCTTTTTGAAAAAGTCGCCTGCCGGGCGACCGCTTCCGACCAAAATGGTTGTATAATCAAGATGAAGGGAGTGATGAGGATGCTCACAAGAGATGATGTGCGCAATGCAAAGGAAATCTATTTGAGTAAAACGGATGAACTTCTTATTCCGGTAGATGAGCGTAATGTGGGTTACAGGTTTGCCAGACAAACGCTTTCGTGGGAAATCGTTAAACGATGGTATTCGTGGAAGGTATACTGCAAAGCTTTAAGTGGTGACGAGGCGCTTGCGGTGATGGATTGCTGGACAAAAGACAGGGAAAAGGAATGTGCTTGTCTGAACGCCGCAATTGAATTTGCCGTGAAAAAGCACAGCGGTCAGGTTCGGAAGTCAACAACCATTCCGTACATTCTGCATCCGCTGGAGGTGCTGCAAATCCTCTGTACCATGGGTGCGGACACCAATGTGATGATTGCAGGCGTGCTGCACGATACGGTGGAGGACACGGATACAACGCTTGATGAAATCAAAGAAAGCTTCGGGGAAGATGTTGCCGGCTTGGTTGCAGCCAACAGCGAGGATAAAAGCAAGAGCTGGGAGGCGCGAAAGCAGCATACGATTGATGCGTTGGCAGAGGCGGATTTAAGAGTAAAAATGCTGGTTGTGGCAGATAAGCTTTCGAATATCCGAAGTATGGCGACAGATGCCAAGCGGATCGGCGACAGGCTCTGGGACAGATTTAATGCGCCGAAGCAGAAGCAGGCATGGTACTTTGACGGCATACTGGACGCGATTTATGACCTGCAGTTTCTCCCGGAGTGTGAGGATGCCTATTGGGAATTTACGGGACGGTTTGCGTTATACAAGGGACGATGTGCAGCAGCTGCTTGAAGAGCACAAGGCGCAGTATGGCTGGGAATTTGATTTTATAGCAAGCGATACGGATACACAGATGTGCAAAACAGTTTTGCAGCTGCTTGGCATATATGCATAAACAGCGGCGCAGAGGAGCGGAAAATATATAAAAATCCCATTGCATATGTGATATGCACCCCAAAAGTTAGACGCTTTTGGAGGTGCATATTTTTATGGCAAAAAAAGGACAAATTTACACAATCTACTCGTCAGAATTCAAAATATCTGTTATAATGGATATGCGAG
>JAZSGM010000010.1:0-10156 GCA_045532715.1 Clostridia bacterium | reverse complement strand
TACCGTCTACCCATTTTTTGTCCTCTGCGTTTAACGAAATCATAAAATTTCCTCCTTTACAAGCAATACAGCTTCATTGGGTTTAAAACAAATTGTTTCAGCTTTCTTGCCGTTTGCAAGATTCAGCGCATTGAAATGCTGTAAATTTACGGTTTGCTCGCTGTCGGTGAAGTTTGCAAGCAAAAGATAGTTTTTGCCGTCCTTACCGGTTACGCCGATTGCTTTGACATTGCCGAGCTCCGGCGCAGTCAGTGATGTATTCAGCTTTTGCGTATCCTCGGCCGTGCCGAGCGATAATGCAAAGCCGGTGTCGATTAAAACGGTGTTTCGGTCGACCCATTTGTATGCTTTTTCATACGGCGCGCAGATTTCCTCAGCATAGAGTGTGCCGCTGTTTTCGCGTAGTTTGATATCAATCTGGCGCTCGCCGCTGCGCACCAGCGTGAGCGGAAGCTTAGAGGCAAGACCGATTTTGTCGTCTGCATTTACAAAATGCCCGAGTGCAACGGTTTCATAGGTTCTGGCATAATCCCCGCCGCTGAAGTAGCCGCTGCCGTGCTCAAAGGTAAGCTTTCTTTGTCTGCCGTTAAATATATCGTTTGGAATATTCCAAAGTGTTCCGGCAATTTTAGCTGTAAATACGCGGTTTAAACTACGGGCATACTGCAAACAAAGCACGGTGTTTTCGTCAGGCAGTGCCGCAAAGGCGATGTGCTTTCGCGCCATTGCTTCCTTTTCCTGTCCCTCCGCCATAAAGTTGTCGGAATAGGAAACCGTCGTGCCGCAGGTGATAAAGCCGCCGTCGAATAGCTGTACGGTATTTGCTTCTTCTTCGTCAAAATTCTCTCTGCCGACACCGCAAATTTTTGCGCCGAGGTTATAGCGCCATTCGGCGAGTGAGCTGTCGTTCTTCGGAACGAGCAGACCCTGCGGCTTTTCGGATGCTGACCAGGTAAAGGATGCAAAGCGGTTGCCGCTTGCATCAAAGCCACTGCCGTGGAAATCATCCTTCCAGGCGGTGAGCAGCTCGCTCGGTTTTTCGCCCGAAATTGCATATTTGCTGTGCCAGTACAGTGCCATAGAAACGACATTTGCGCGGTCGGATTCCAAGCGTGTGTAGTACACCGGCGACAGATTTTCGAAATGCCCGAAGCGGTTGGAAAGGAAAGACCCGTCACCGTTCACTGCGGTCTCTTTTTTTAGAATTTCCAGCCAGCCGTCAATCAGCATCGAGCAGTCCTCGCCGTAGACATCCTCGATTAAAAGCCACGACGGCAGGGCGTAGTCCTGGCAGTAGCAATATCTGGCTCTCGAGTCGCCGCCGATTCTGAGAAGTCTGCCGTCATCAAAGGTGGTGGAGCGAATCAGCTGCCACTGCTTATATAAATTGTGATAAATCATATCGTCTGCCTTGACGCCTTTAGACTTTAAGAAAAAGTGCAGCATCGCAATGTTGGAAAGGCAGATGTACATATAGCCGATGTTTAAATAGCCGTGGTGGTTGCAGGCAAAGGAGTTAAACATATTTGCCCCGATAAACAAATCACCAATGCGTTCACCGTCGACAATCTCGTCGGAGTTTTCGTCAGCCTCA
Organism: Clostridia bacterium; assembly: GCA_045532715.1. Lineage (GTDB taxonomy): Bacteria > Bacillota > Clostridia > UBA1381 > UMGS1253 > RGIG2041. Next base: position 8,562 of record JAZSGM010000010.1, on the reverse strand, counting down.
ATCGAGATGCCGTTTGCAAAAAAGGCACGCGCCTTTTTCATATAAGCCTCCTTGTTCGGCGCGTCCGGATATAAGGTCGCCGTGCGATAAAGAGTCGCGCCGTTCCAGATGTTGCTTTCCGGCCGGTTGCATCTTCTCTCAAGGCCTGCCGTAATCGGGTAGGCATTTAAAAGAAAATCACTTTCGGAAATGAGCACCTTTTTTAAGAGCGCCTTGTCTTCTGCGGTCAGGTAGGCTTCCAGGGCTTCAATGGCGTGAAACATTCTTTCGATGCCCAGTACATAAATCCAGTTGTGTCCCCATTTTTCTCCGTCCGTGCAGACAAAATCACCCTCTAAATGCGTATGCAGCGTATAGCGCAGCATACCGAGCGCCTGCGAAAGCACTTGTTCTTTGGTAACAGGACAGTCTGACCAGTCTACGCCGTCTGAGGTAGCAAGAATGGCAAATGCAGAGAACGCCTTCTGATGCGTATGCACGCCCCAGTGTCCGTGCTCGCCTGCACCGTAGCAGATATAGGCTTCGTTTTCGGGGCAGGTGTAGAGATGCTTTTGCGAGAAAACAACCCAGTTTTTCAAGAGTATTGTATAGTCTTTTGCATTAAAGTCTTTCATCTCTCTCCCTCCTTTTACCTCTATTTTAAAGCACAATAAAGCAGAAAACAACTTATAAATTCACACAAAAGGTTTACTTTTCAAAACAAATTGTGGTACAATAAAAGGTGGAGGGGATGCTCATGTTTTTTGATGAATGTCCAATGTTTAAGGTTATGTATGTATATAGAATTCACCGAAAGGCATCGTTTGATAACAGTGCACCGCGCTCTATCGGCGCTGTGGCATTCCGTTTGTCGGGGGAAAGTGTATTTCATGCGGCAGGAAAAACATATTACGCATGCCCGGGAAGTCTTTTGTATATTCCGGCAGGGATTGGTTTTATAAGAGAATCTACAGCGGAAGAGCTTGTGATTGTGCATTTGCAAAGCAGTGAAGCGGATGCGGGCGAACTGGAAGTTATTTATCCGGAGGATGCGGAATTTGTAAAGGAACAAATGCGGATGATTTGTGATGAATGGAACGGAAAGAACCCGGGGTACCAGCAGAGGTGTACAGCGATGCTGTATATGCTGCTTGCAAAATTGCAGACGACACAAACGGGTTTATCACCATATAAATACGCTTTAATTCGGCAGGGTACGGATTATATCAATGCACATTTCGATGATCCGCAAATCCAAATCAGCGCGCTTGCGGAAAAGTGCAATATCAGCCCGGAGTATTTCAGAAGGCTGTATAAAGAGAAATACGGCAAATCGCCGCAGGTGGCAATTATTGAAAAGCGTTTAGAAAAGGCATGTCAGTTGTTGCAGACAGGGGAATTTTCCGTAAGCGAGATTGCGGAGCAGTGCGGTTTTCGGGATGCAAAGCATTTCAGCACACTCTTTCGCAATAAAATGCATAGGACTCCGCAGGCATATAAAACGAAACACACAATAAAAAACGGATGAGTTTCTCATCCGTTTTTTCTGTACTTTATGGGGGACATACCCTTTTGTTTTTTGAAAATAATGCTGAAATACGAAGCGCTTGAAAAGCCGACCTGCACGGAAATTTCTTCGATGGAAAGGTCCGTCTTTTTCAAGAGCACAACTGCTTTTTCAATGCGCTTTTGCTTGATATAGTCGCTGACTGTACAGCCGAAATAGTCGTGGAAGGTTTTATAGAGCACGCTTTTTGAAATGTTTATACTTTTGCAAATTTGATTGATGCTTAAGTTTTTTTCAATATTGGTATCAATAAAGGCAGTTGCCTTTTCGATGTTTGCCACCAGCTGCGGATTTAAAAGGTCCTTTAAAAGAATGTGGCTTGCCAGAATCGATGCGAGATTTACAACACTGCTGATTTTTTCATCGTCAAACGACGGCAGCTTTTCGTAGTAAAGCGCCATGTCCTTTTTATTCAGCTTCAGATGCGACAGTTTTTGTGCAATTTTTGAAAAGTCCGCTTCCTTTTTCATTTGTCCTAAAATAATATAGGCGGCAACCTGGTCACCGACAAGCAGCGGCACGGCAACGTCAATCAGTCCGGCGTGGCACAGGTGTGTTTCCGGTTTTTTGCTTTTCTGGCATTTTTCCAGAAGCGCCCGGTCGGACTTTAAGCAGCAGTGCGCGCCGTTTTTCGTTTCCATTACTGCCCTGCAATAATCGTTGTGCGTGCGCTCCGGGAGCTCTGCAACGGAAAAGTCTGCCTGAATCAATGTGATATTGATGCCGGTTGCATTGTAAAAATCCTGCAGTACACTGTTTAACTTTTCTACATCATAATTCAAAATCATAGAATCACCTGTTTTTATTATAACGCATCAAAATACTTTGTCAATATATTTCGAAAATACGAAATATATTTAAAAAAACAGGGAAGATTTTATATTTTTTTGTGCAAGTGTATGTGGTACAATGATTTTAAGCTAAGGACATTTGTTGGCAGGGCAAAAACGTTTTGCGGAGTGCCTTTCTTAGCCGATAATTATGTAAAATATTATTTTTAGGAGGAAGAGATATGCCGGTTTATGAGTCCATTAAAAATGCGGATAACAGAATTGTTATTTCTGCAGCAAACAGAGATTCCGTAACCTTTGGTTGGGACAAGGTAATTGCTGAGCTTACTGCTTTGGCGGCAGGCGGCAAAAAGAAAATTGCCCTTGACGGTTGGTACGGAATTGATTACGCAAAAATTGCGAAAGCTTTAGCTGAAAGCTTAAAAGCAAAGGGAATCGATGCTCTTTTGATTCCTGCAAACGAGCTCTACTTAACAAGAGACGAGATTATTGCTTACAATGCACCGTTTGTTACGGATGACCCGGGCTTTGGTAAGGTAAACAAGGTTGGCGTAATTGAAGACATTATGAACAAGGACGCCGTTGCAAATGTCAAAGCAAAGCTTGCAGGCGCAGAGGCCGCAATTATCTACGGCGAAGGTGCTTCCATCAAGGAATTTGCCGATGTTTTGGATGTAAAGTGCTACATTGATAACACGCACCAGAAGGTACAGTGGGATATGTGGGACGGCAAGCTTCTCACCTTCGGCGCAAAGGAGCCGACCACGGGCTACAATTGGAAGGAGTACAACTATTCTGACTATTATATGTTAAAGCGCCAGAAGGATTATATGTACGAAGCAATGGACTTCTACATTGAAAACTACTGCGAGGGCGACCTCGTTCTGGTGCCGAGAAAGGCATACGACGAGATTATGTCCACACTCGTTAAGTACCCGATTCACGAGGTTAAAATCTTCAGCCCGGGTCCGTGGGGTGCATACAGATACCACGATATGGATTATGGCGTAGAGGGCCTTGCAAACAACGCATGGAATAAGATTGCAGGTCCGGAGCTTCGTATTTTGATTGACTTTGGCGGTGAGAGAAGCATTTCGATGCCGATGCTGAATACAATGCAGTACGGTAAGGAATTGGTTGGTGCGCTTATTGATGCAAAGTATCCGGGTCTGTTCCCGCTTGATATCTGGCTCGATGACGGCTGGCATCCGACACCGCAACCGGCTGAAAGAATTTCGATGCCGATGCACATTCACCCGAGCAGCAAGTATGTAGAAGACAACTTCGACGAGCCGCTCGGCAGATATGAAACCTACTACATTGCAGAGGCTTATGAAGGGGCAAACACCTGGATGGGCTTCCACGATGATGCGGATATCGAAGAGTGGGAGAGACTCTGCGAAGAATCGCAAAACATTAAGCCGATTGAAAACTGGAAAGACTTTATTGCAAACTGGTCCAGCAAGGAAGGTGACCTCTACCTCATTCCGCCGGGCACAATGCACGGCCACGGCGGTAACCAGATGGTACTTGAAATGGATACAAACCCATCCATCAACGGTACGGAGTATTCCTTCTTTGAGTATGACTTTGCAAGACCGTCCTGGGATGATGAAAAGAAGACTATGACCGGTAAGCCGCTCAAGATGCACTTAGAGCACGGCAGAAACATGGAAAAGACCAGAAGAGCGTCCTGGGTAAAGGATCACCTGCTTTCCACACCGTCTGTTGTGAAGTGGACAAAGGACTACTTCATTGACCGTTATAAGTCCACACCGGTTATGCCGTATCACGTTGAAAGAATTCACTTTGAGAAGACAGGTGAATATTCGACAGAAGGTAAGTTTATGCACATGTTTACACTGACTGTAGGTTCTAAGGTTACAGTTCGCTCCAAGGTAAACAGCGACCTTTATGCAGTTTGTGATAAGTTCCAGACACTGGTTATTCCGGCAACCTTCGGTGATTATGAAATCATCAACGAAGAGGGCGGCAGAGTGACCTGCGTAATCCAGAGATGGAAGCAGGGTTAATGCCCAAAACAATCTTATATAATTCAGATAAGCCACAGCTTTAATCACTTAAAGTCGATGATTTTTCGGCTGTGGCTTTATCATATTGCGGAGGTTTTTTCTATGAATATATTGGCAATCGGTGCACATCCGGACGATATAGAAACATCCTGCGGCGGAACGCTTGCAAAGTTTGCAAAGCAGGGACACAAGATATTTACTGCAACCGCTACAAACGGAAATGTCGGCTCTGCCACGCTTCCGATGGATGAAATTGCAAAAATCAGAAAAGAAGAAGCAAGACGCGCGGCGGCAATCATCGGCGCAGAATATATCTGCTTAGACTATGACGATGAAATGTTTTTTGAAGACAAGGCAGCAAGACTTGCATTTATTAACCTTGTAAGATACTGCAAGGCGGATTTAATCCTCACGCACAATCCGGAGGATTATAACCCTGACCACGAGCTTACAAGCAAAATCATAAACGATATTGCAGTTATGATTCCGATAGAGAAGATTAAGACGCAGGCACCGGCTTACGACAAAATCCCGATTATTGCATACTTTGAGCCGGTAAACGGTCTGGGCTTTGTTCCGACGGAGTATGTGGATATCACAGAAACTATGGAAATCAAGATGGCAATGTGCAGAGAGCACAAAAGCCAGGTGACCTGGATGTCTGATAACTATAAAGACACCCTTGCGGATAAGGACTTCTTTGAAAACTACTACACCATCGCAAAATACAGAGGTATCCAGTGCGGCGTAGAGTATGCCGAGGGTTTCCGCATGGCAAACGATGCATTCAGAGTTGTTCCGTACAGAGTACTGCCGTAAGATGATGAATACAAAAATTGTAAACCATCCTGTATGGGGACAGGCACTTTTTGCAGATAATGGCACAATCGAAATCGGTATCCCGCTTGCATTCGGCATCCGCATCGGGCATTTGTCTTATAAAAACGCGGAAAATCTGTTTTATGAGCAGCCGAATGAATTAAATGACCTTTGCACGCCCGAGGGTTTTCGGGTGCGCGGCGGGCACAGACTTTGGCTTGCGCCCGAGTCGGAAAAGGATTACTATCCGGATAATCAACCAATACAATATGATGTTTTCGGGGATACAATCCGATTATTGCAGGAAGCAGACCCATGGCTCGGTGTTCAAAAAAGCATGGAACTCACCTTTGCAGGTGACGAAGAAATGCGCGTTAAGCACAGCGTGGTTAATACAAAACAGCAGGCACAAGAATTTGCGCTCTGGGGTGTGACCTCGGTTGCACCTTGCGGAAAGGCACATATTCCGCTAAAGCACCGCGAAGGCGGCTATGATCCGTTGCATACGGTTACGATGTGGGATTATACGAGCTTAGGTGATGCGCGTGCGCAGTATACGCGCGAAGCGATCACACTTTCGCACAAGCCACTTTTGCAAAAGTATAAAATCGGCGTAGGACATCCCGACGGACCGGTCACCTATGAAAACAAGGGCGTTATTTTCGAAAAATCGTACGAATTTCATCCGTCCGCAGCTTATCCCGACGGCGGCGTTTCTTTTGAAATCTTTATGTGCCGGCATATGGTGGAGTTAGAATGCCTTTCGCCGCTTTTGACGGTCGGCGCAGGGGAAACGGCAGAATTTTGTGAAACTTGGCGATTAAAAAAACAAGGTTAGGAGAAAAGCTATGAAATTAAGCATTGCAACCGTAGGTTTGGCGCATCCTTTTGAAGTTGGCTATGACGATGCACAAAACCTTTTAAACCAAACGGCAAAAACATTAGAGGAAGCGGGCGTAATTTGCGAAAATGTCGGCGTAATTATGCACGATTTGGATACAGTTAAGCAGGCGGCAGAGGTTTTAAAAACAAAGGATGTCGACCTTTTGATGATTTGTATCGCAACCTGGAGTGAGGACCATCACCTCCTGGATTTGCTTTCGTATATTGATAAGCCGGTCATTCTTCGCGCATACCCTGCAAGAGAAACAGGCTCGCTTTGCTGCGCGCATCAGATTGGCGCAGTATTTACCGATATCGGCAAAACCTATGAGTTTGTCTACGGCGATGCCGACAGCCGAGAAAGCGCAGAGGAAACCAAGAAAATTGCGACGGCGTATACCCTAAAAACCGTTATGAGCAGAACAAGAGTCGGCGCCATCGGCGGCAGAGTGAAGGGTATGACCGAGATTGCCTATGATGAATTTGCCATCAAGCAAAAGCTCGGTGCAAGAGTTGTAAACATTGACGAAAAAGAAATGACGGAAAAGGTAAATGCTATGTCGGATGCCGAGGCTGAAAAGCTTCTGGAAGAAAAGAAGGACATTTTAGCACCGTGCAAGATTTCGTCTTCAAAGGCATCTATGCTGGAGTCTATCAAGTACTATAGCGCAATGAAAGCCCTTGCTGAAGAGTATGATTTAGAGGCGCTGTCCGTGAAGTGCTACACGACCTATATGGGCAAAATCTGTTTAGGTTACTCGCTACTTTCGGAGGAAGGCATTGTCGGTTCGTGTGAAGGCGACGTAACGAATGCGCTGACGATGAAGCTGATGTACGAGCTTTCGGGCAAGCCGATCAACAACACAGACCTTTTGTACCTCGATGAAAGCGAAAACAGCATTTTGTTTGCACATTGCGGCTCGTCCGGTTTTTCCATTGCAGAGGGTGAGATTGATTTGTGTCCGGTGCGTCTTGCGGAAACCGGCGTTTGCACGAAGTTTTTGGTAAAGCCGGGCAAGGTGACGGCAGTCAATATCTGCGGTCACGGCGATACGTTCAGACTTTCTGCTATGGTAGGCGATGCGATTCCGTGCGGTATGGAATTTCCGGGCAATCCGGTGAAAATCAAGTTTGAAAAATCTATCTTTGATATTAACAAGGAGATTATGGCAAACGGGATCGGTCACCACTGGATGGTTGCCTATGGCGACTATATGGAGGAGCTGAAGTACTTCTGCAAGATTAACAATATCTTAATGTATGAAATCTAAAGCCGATTGGCTCAGGGAGGTAAGAAAATGAAACGTTCAGAGATTAACGCAATTATGAAAAATGCGCTCAGTCTGTTTAAAGAATACAAAATTTCTCTTCCGCAGTTTGTTTTGTGGACGGCGGACGAATGGAAAACAAAAGGCGAAGAAACAAGAGAAATTAAAGACAATATGCTCGGCTGGGATATTACGGATTTCGGTGGCGGCGATTTTAATAAAAAAGGTTTGTTTTTAATCACGCTGCGTAACGGTAATCAGAAAATGCCGGAAAAGTATCCGAAGGTGTATGCCGAAAAGCTGATGATTGTGCAGGAAAACCAGGTGACGCCGATGCATTTCCATTGGTATAAGATGGAGGACATCATCAACTGCGGCGGCGGCAACCTGATTATTAAGCTGTATAACTCGACGGAAAACGAAGAGCTTGCCGATACCGATGTTGAAGTTTCCGTGGACGGCGTAAAGCACACCTTCCCGGCAGGCTACGAGCTCTGCTTAAAGCCGGGCGACAGCGTAACCTTAACACCGGGTCTGTATCACAGATTCTGGGGTGAGGAAGGAAAGGGTACGATTATCGTTCGTGAGGTGTCGATGTGCAACGACGATGCAAACGATAACCGCTTCTACGAAGAAACCGGCCGCTTTCCGGCAATTGAAGAAGATGAAGCGCCGCTTTACCTTCTGTGCAACGAATACGATAAATAAGAAAAAATACTGCATATCAACGATATGCAGTATTTTTTTATTTCATTCCCATGTGCCTTGTTTAATTTTTCAAAACCTTGTCGATGTCTAAATTGGAATCGTTTATAATAAAATTGGGATTATTATCAAAGCCGCGGATGTTTTCTAAATACACATCACGCATTTCGCCTGCAAGCTGCAAAACGGTTTTGGCGCGGGAAGCGACATTCCTTACCGTGATGTTGTAGCACTCATCTGCGGTCGCGTGTCTTGTGCCGTACAGATACTTATCGCCGATGCGCACGCCGTGTCCGCCTCTGTCCATATGGGTGCTTTCCTTGGAGGCATCGTATACGCCGTCGACTAACACATTGTAGAGCTTTACGCCGCTTTGGTTGAGAAGGCGCACAATTGCGTTTGCGGAGCACGCGTTTGCGTTGCGAACAATCAGATTATACATATCCGTGCTTTTGCCCTCGACGGCATACAACTCTTGCAGGTAACCGAACATTCCGGTCAGTGCAATTGTATCGTCC
>JAZSGM010000050.1:0-3760 GCA_045532715.1 Clostridia bacterium | reverse complement strand
TTTCGGTCGTTTTTAACACAGCTATTTGCCAAAATATTGCTTTTTAAGGCGTTTTATCCCTAACTGAAGACGCCTAAGGATGCCCTTAATTTTTATTGCGCTTACGCTGCCTTCTTTGTCATTGCCTTGATTACAAACATCGCTGCAATCATAACCACAATTGCAATCGGCAGAACGATCAACCAGTTCTGAACGAAGCCCGCAACCAGGTATGCAACGAAGGAAATCGCTGCTACGAAAATTGCATACGGCATCTGTGTCGAAACGTGGTTTAAGTGGTTGCACTCTGCACCTGCAGAGGACATGATTGTTGTATCGGAAATCGGCGAGCAATGGTCACCACAAACCGCACCTGCAAGACACGCAGACATACCGATAATCAGCATTTCGCTGCCTGCCGGGAAGATGGCAACAACAATCGGAATGAGGATACCGAAGGTACCCCAGGAAGTACCGGTGGAGAATGCCAAAAAGCATGCTACCAGGAAGATAATTGCCGGCAGGAAGTTTGCAAGGCCCTTTGCAGCGCCTTCCATCAAGCCTGCGACAAACACATCTGCGCCGAGAAGACCGGTCATGTTCTTCAGAGCTGTAGCAAATGTGAGAATCAGAATTGCCGGTACCATAGCAATAAAGCCCTTCGGCACGCAATCCATTGCTTCTTTAAAGGTCATAATTCTTCTTGCTACCAGATAGAAGATGGTCAGCACCAATGCGATGATGCCGCCCCACGGCAGACCAACAGTTGCATCCGTGTTTGCAAATGCATCCACGAAGGAAGCGCCGTCTAAAATGCCGCCAACATAAACGAGTGCGAATACGCAAATCACAATCAAGAGAAAAATCGGCAATACAAGGTCGATAACCTTACCCTTTTTATTCGGCTCAACCGGTGCGCTCTCTGCTCTGTCACCGCAGGTGTACAAATCGCCGAGCTCGAGAGCATTCTTTTCGTGCAAACGCATCGGACCAAAATCGAACTTCATCAGTGTCAGCGCGACGATGAACACCAATGTCAACAGGGAATAAAAGTTATACGGAATTGCCTGAATAAACAGCGAAAGACCCTGCCCCTCCGGTGCAAACTCGGAAACCGCAGCTGCCCAGGAGGAAATCGGCGCAATCATACAAATCGGCGCAGCCGTTGCATCGATTAAGAATGCAAGCTTTGCTCTGGAAATCTTCTGTGCATCTGTTACCGGGCGCATAACCGAGCCAACGGTCAGGCAGTTAAAGTAGTCATCGATAAAGATGAGCACACCTAAAACGAAGGTTGCAAGCATCGCACCTGCACGGCTCTTGATGTTTTTCTTTGCCCATGCGCCGAAAGCCGCGCTGCCGCCGGCTTTGTTCACCAGCGCAACAATGATACCGAGCACTACGAGGAATACGAAAATACCTGCAAGGCCGGAAACCGCACCGATAATGCCTTCATTGAGCAGCGCATCCATTGCACCGAGCGGCTTATAGTTTGTTGCAAACAACGCACCGCATACAATACCTACAAACAAAGAAGAATAAACTTCCTTTGTAATCAGTGCCAAACCAATTGCCACAACCGGCGGCACTAAGGACATAAATGTTGCCGCATAACGGCTGCCTTCTTCTGCGCCGTTATTTACTGTTACGGACAATACCGCAACAACGGCAACTGCCAGTATACCAAGAATAATACCGGCAAGTGTCTTTTTCTTCATACCTTAAAACCCCTTTTTCTTTTGTTTTTGCGTCATAACTTGACCGAATATGACACGTATAAAAATATTATACAAAAAATATGCAATTCTGTCAATGTTTTGTTGCATTTGCAAAACAATCCGCAATATACAACTTAACATTTTTTCCTTATTTTTTAACAATTTTTCCACACTTAAAGCAAAACGCTTGTCTGCTTTTCGCGGGTTTGTTATAATTATTTTGTACAAAAACAAAAAATACAAGGAGGATACACGATGAAAGCAAGCCAAAAATTCCTAAGCCTGCTCTTAGCAGGTTGTATGCTGCTCGGTTTGGCAAATCTTCCCGCCTATGCGGAAGCAAGCCTTGCACCGACGCAGGCACCGAAGGCACTTTCTGTGCCGAACGGTATGAACACGATTTTGGAGGACGGTTTTGAAGATTACAAAGACGATGCCTTGGAAAAAGGAAACTTCAGTACCGTCGCCGGCAACAACACCTACGTGAAAATCGAAAATTTCGGCAATAACAAAGCACTTAAATTTTTCAACAACGCCGAGAAAAACGCCGGTCCGAAGCTCGAAAAGAAGCTTGACAGCGGATTGAATAAGGTTGTTTTGGAATTTGTATCCATTCAAAATGAAAAAGGACCGATTATCGTTTCTCTCACCGATGGTGCAAACACAGCAACGATTTACACCAAAAGAGTTGACAGCGCGGGCAGCAAGTGGGAATATCACAAATACGAATTCGACTTTTCCGCAAAAACTGCTACCGCCGCAATCGATGGAAATACAGTCGGCAAAACCGCAGATTTAAGCAATTTAAATCTTGCAAACACCGCCGCACTCACCATCAGAATCAACAGTAACTTAAAGCCGGGCGGCGAAATTCTGTTTGACAATTTCGCAATTTATACACCGGACACCCCGGGCTCTGGCTCTGCAGGTGTGCCGACAACCGGCGAAGCAGACGCACCGGCTGCCATCACAACTGAGGCGGCAAAAGCGCTCGCCGTGCCAAGCGGTATGAACACCATTTTAAATGATGGCTTTGAAAACTATAAAAACGATGCTTTTACATTGCAGCAGTTCACCGGTCAGTCGGGCAACAAAACCTACATCCAGATTGAAAAATTTGCAGACGGCAAGGTCCTCAAATTCTTCAATAATGACACAGCAAAGCACGGTCCGAAGATTGAAAAGAAGCTCGACAGTGGCCTTGACAAAGTCATTATGGAGTTTGCTTCCATCAACAATGACAAAGCGCCGCTCATCGTTTCGCTTTATGACGGAGCACAAACTGCAACACTGTATACAAAAAGAGAAGCTGACAAAACCTGGTGCTACCATAAGTATGAGCTCGACCTGAAAGCAAAAACAGCTACAGTTTCGCTCAACGGCACAGCCGTCGGCAAAACGGTGGATTTAAGCAAGTTAGATCTTTCCGACTCCGCAAATCTCACCATCAGAATCAACAGCGGCTTAAGCGGCGGCGGTGTAATCTATTTTGATAATTTCATTATATACACGCCAAACGCGCTTTCATCGCTTTTCAGCTATGACGGTACCTTCAACTACCAGAATGTAATCGAGCCGAACCCGACAGGGCTGAGCGAAGCAATGCTTAAAACACATCCGCGCGTGCTCGTAACCGACTGGGATGTCATTCGCGAAAAAATTGCGACAGACCCGTACTGCGCGAAATGGTTTAACAAGCTGAAATCCTCCGCCGATACATACGTTTCCAAAAACGAATATCTGGAATACACAATCAACTCCCGCGGTAACATTAACAATATTGCAACCAACTTCCGTACAAAAGCCATAATCCTCGGCTTTGTTGCAGGTGTTACCGGCGAAAGAAAATATGCCGACTTACTGTACAGAGAAATGAAAAACTCAGTCGATGTATGGCCGGATTGGGGCGAGAGCACCGCTATGGTTGGCGCTAAGGTCATCCGCGGCTTTGCCTGCGGCTACGACTGGGCATACCATGTATTTACACCGCAGGAACGCGCTGAAATTGAAAACATACTTATAAATAAAGCAGCAGCCATCATAATGAAGCAATACAAAGGTCT
>JAZSGM010000068.1:0-6591 GCA_045532715.1 Clostridia bacterium | reverse complement strand
TTGCGTGTTGTCGCAAAATGTAGGAAAGGTGCTTACACATAAATTTATTGCAGAAAAGATTTGGGGCAGTGCATGGGAAACCGATATAGGTTCTCTTCGTGTGTTTATGACAACACTTAGAAAAAAGATTGAAAAGCTTCCGGACTCGCCGCAGTATATTCAGACGCATATAGGTGTCGGATACAGGATGATGAAGGTTGAATAGGTATATTTAACAAAGAAACTGCCATCTAAACCATTTGGCCCTTCCAAAAATCCTCGTTTGCATGAACGGGGATTTTTTACTTATTACCGATTACTGATTACTGATTACCTATTTCTTGATCTCTTTTCCCTAAGAAAGTATTGATTTATATTGTAGATTAGCGGATTAAGTGCTATAATAGTACCCGAGGTGAAGCGTTTATGCGTATTTGTGAAAAAATCAATTTAGACCGCAGCGGACTGCAGGAGCATGGACCGATTACGATTGTTGCGCTGGGCGACAGCGTGACACATGGGGCATTCCGCATTGGTGAGTTGGATTATGAGGCGGTCTATTGGAATTTACTGAAAAAGAAGATTCTTGCCGTGCGTAATTATGTGCCGATTAATGTTATTAACGCAGGCATCGGCGGCACGAATGCAAAGAGGTCTGTGGAGCGTTTGGAAAAACAAGTGCTTGCGCATTTGCCGGATTTGGTTACTGTTTGCTTTGGCTTAAACGATGTAAACAACCCTTTGGAGGATTATTTACAGTCGCTGAAAACGATTTTTGAAAAGTGCAGTGCAAGCGGTGCTGAAGTGATTTTTATGACACCGAATATGCTGAATACCTATGTTACAGAGGATACGGCCCAGGAGCATCTTGCCTATGCAGAGAAGACCGCGCGTTATCAGAATGAGGGGAGAATGGACTTGTATATGGAAGCGGCAGTTCGGCTTGCAAAGGAAATGCAGGTTGAGGTTTGCGACTGCTATGCGGTTTGGAAAGAAATGAGCAAAACGCAGGATACCACGAAGCTGCTCGCCAACGGCATCAATCATCCGACAAGAGAAATGCACCACCTGTTTGCGGATATGCTGTTTGAAATTATATTCAGGGACGCAGAAAAGGTCAGCACAGCGCAGGAGAGCACGATGTTTCAGCGCGAGAATGCATAAGTGCATTCCTGTTGAACAATGACAAAACCACATTGATGCAGTTTGATAACAGGATGCGCATAGATGTTGGGGAGTGTTGCTTGTTGAAGAACTTTGGCAGCGCTTAAAGTTTAAATACGTAAACGGCGCATTGCTTGCTGGCTTGCAGGGCGGATTTGCGTGATGAAGTATCGTGAGCGAGCGCGTATTATATTAATAATGAAGAAATATAACTTTGATTTACAACTTTTTCCATTATCGAATAAAATGCGCAAAATATGAACAAAAGATTAATAAAAGTTTCATGGAATTCGTTGACAAAACAGGAACTTGATGTTAAAATGGATAGTGTATAATTATGTTCAGAGTACTATCTTGCAAAATTCATAAATTTGTGGATAAAGACAGTGCGTTATTTGTGCAACTTAGGGAGGGAATGTATCATGAGCAAATTCAATAAGCTTCTATTATACTATTCTATATGGATAGAATAGGAGATTATTTTAATATATATAAAACTTTTTAAGAAAGGAAACTAAAAACTATGAAGACAAGAAAAATTACAGCTTGGGTATTGTTGGTAGCGATGATGCTTACATTGTTACCGAGTTCTCTTGTTTTTGGTGCACCGGTCGATGATGTTTCGTATTCGACAGCATCTATGACAAGAGACCATAACAATGTCAAAGACGGTACTGACTTCGATTTGGATTTTAACGGCACTATGAGTAGTGACTTTGGTGGAACTATACCGAGTGACGTTATATATTTGAGAAGAGGTCAGGACTTTATTATCAGAGCAGAGTCTGAACTCGGCCAGTATTATGATGCAACGGGTGCAGTTCCGGACGGAACGCTTCAGTTTGCTTATCTGGACGATGAGATGAATGCTTTGGTCCTCGATGAAACAAACGGTTTTGAATTGGTACCTGCTGCAGATCCGGCAGTGATTGAGTGGATTGATATCAACTCGACTGACATTCAGCGCACACCGTTCAACCTGTCTGATTTCTGGACAAAGGACTCCAATCTTGATACTGATAAGCTGACGGTATCTGAGATTGCTACAGCTGACCATGTGATTACTGCGCATTTGTTCAACGCAATCGGTGATCAGTTTGCCGGTTATATTGCTGTTAAAGCATTAGACAGCAACGGTTTAGAGCAGATTGAGTATTATCCGATTATTGCTGACGGTCAGTATCCGAGCACCGGCGTTTCTTCTGTAAGTGAAAGAAACAAGGTTGGCGAGGTAAATCTTGTTACTGTAAGTGATGCATATATTGCAAGCGCTGATTATGAAGATGCGGTTACTTATGAAGAGTATACTGATGCTTCCAACGCTAAAATTATGCCATATGTAAGTAAGAGACATCCTGAGCTTACGAAGGATGCTAATGATGAGATTGAGCTTCTTGCTGCATTGAAGTCTGCAGATGAAGATGTATGGACAGCGAACGATGTGACAATTGACAGTATTACAATTTCTGACCAGCAGATTACTTCCGGTATTGCAAGCGCGAAGTTCTATATTGATAATATCCAAAATAAGGCAGACATCGCGATTGATACAAGAGATGGCGGCACTTTAGTTACAGGCGCTTCTGAACTTGTTGCTGTAACGGATATTACATCCTCTTTGGTTGCGGTTAATGATACAACATGGGAATACATTCCGGCAACTCCGTTAGTGATTGCGGAAGAAGGTATGAGTGTTCTTACGATTGAAGTTAAGGATAATGCAGGTCTTGTTAAGAAGGACAGATATTATTTCTTTATTGATAAGACAGCTCCGGAAGCTTCGTATACGCTTACAAAGACAGACAAGAATGTAATGGAGCTGATGTCTGCAACACCGGATATCGTTACAAACAGAGAGCTTACTCTTGATATGTCTGCATCGAAGGATGTTTCTGTTACACCTGTGACATTAATTTCCGAGCTTGCTGAAATTGCAGAGAACGACGAAAATGTAACATATCAGTATCGTCTGCTTGCAAGTGATGCTTCAAGCTTAGGCGATGCAGCAGATGATGTACCGGCGCTCTTTACAAAGACACAGCCGGCAGATACAAGCTTGACTTACGGTGAATGGATTTCCTGGACCGGCAGTACTGATGTAGCTGCAAAAGACACTGTTATTATTGATGAGGAATTTGACGGTCTTGTTCAAGTTCGTGTTCAGGATAGAGCAGGTAACTGGTCTGCTGTAGTTTCTAAGGCATCTGACGATACAGCCGCTGACGATACTACAACAATCATCGCGGATAACGAAAATGCGTTGATTGATGTTAAAGAGTATGCGAATGATGGCGACGTTGCGACGATTGCTAATATTCTTAACGGCACAGCAACTGATATTCTCGACACAACGAACAGAACTGAAACAGTAGTTGATGGTGATAACGAAAACGAAGTAATTAAGACAATTACAGGCGACATTGCACCGTGGATCAACGAGTCTGCAGTTATGGAAGTTGAAATTACCGATGAAAACCTCTCGAATGCTTTCCGTTCCTCCGGTCTTAAAAACGGTTTAATTAAGATCGTTCCGGAATTCAATGCAAATAACGAGAACAAGAAGGTAAAGATCTGGAAGAACGATAGCACATATGCTGAATTTGACTCTGAGCTTGTGATTGGTGCTGAGCATCTCTTTGCAGTTGGCACATCTGATCTTGATAAGGCGCTTAAGTTCTTTGTTGAGTATGAAGGCACAGGTGTTGTAGATCTTACAGTATATGTTAAAGACTGGGCAGATGTAAATGATGCTGATGATTTCACCACAATTTACACAGTACAGTTAAAGGTCGATAAGATTGATCCTTACGTTGTTGTTGAAGGTTTTGATTTTGAGAACGAGACACCTTCCAACACGGATTTGTTAGAGCCGAACACACGTGACGCTGATAACAACTATGAAGAAAGTGATATGCCGTGGGGTCCGAACAGCCAGATTCTTGAAGTTGAAGTTTATGACGACAACAAGACTCCGGTACAGTCTAAGACCACGGAAATTAAGTTTAATTCTGATAAGCCGCTCAAGCTTTATAAGTATAATGATGTTGACGACAAGTATGAAGTGGTGAAGGATTACACGAATGGTACCGACAAGGTAATTGCACTTGCGGATTGCACAGAAATTGCAAATGCAGATTTTGCTGAAAACCCGGCATACAAGTTCTATCTTGTATATGAAGGCACCGGTATTGCAAAGGTTGAATTCTATGCTGAAGACGTTGCCGGCAATGTAAGAGATTATGCTTCCGTTGAAGCAGCTCCGCTTACATACGATGCAAAGCTTCGCGTGGATAAGATTAACCCGACAATTTATGATGTTAAGCTTACACAGACTTCTGATGATGTTGAGGACGGTTTTGAGTTCTTTACAGTAAACCAGACAAATGTTGAATACAACACAAGAAAGCAGATGTATGTTGAGTTTAAGCTTGACGATACAGCAAATGGCGCAAATCCGGAACAGTCCGGTACAAACAGAGTCGATGAGTATTTAGATACTGCGCTTATCGAAGTGAAGGATAAGTATCTTGATAACGATAAGACACATCTGTACAATGACGAAGCAACATACTTCGAGACAAACATTACACCGGAGAATTCCGATGTAAACATTGACTACATCCTTCTGCCGGTTGAAATCGGTGAAGTGAACGGTCTCGGCGGCACAATGGCTCTCCCGACAGCGGAAGACAATGCTGCAATTGAAGCATTTGTAAACGCTTGGATTGCTGAGTGGGATGCTAAGGGTAAGACTGTTGAATGGATCAATGCAGAGTGGGAAGACGGCAGTATCGTTATCCCGAAGGAGTTCCAGGGCGCATTTGTTATGAGAACAATTGACCGCGTTGGTAACATCGATTATGCTGCACCAATCACATTTGTAGCAGAATCCAGAGAGCCGTTAATCGACTTTGATCCGCAGAACGGTTACATCTGGTCGCAGAACAACTACGGTTGGTCGAAGCGCGAATATGACTATGTTGAAATCCGCGTTAAGGATGACAACGAGGATAAGGTTGACGCTTGGCTCCAAAACGTATACATTAAGGTAACTGACCTTGATGGTAACGATATCACAACCAAGGAAACTGTAAAATTCGCTCATGATATTCATCAACATGTTCCGGCGGTAGAGTTTGATCCGTCCGTACTTACCTATGTAGGTCTGGATTCCTTTACACCTGATTCTACAAATACATACGGCTATGATGTAATCGCCAGTGACGGTCTTGTTGAAACACTTGACCGTGATGCTGAAGGCTACATTCACATCGGTTATGTAAGAGTAGAAGAAAGCGCAAAGATTGACGTAACAATCTTTGATAAGGCGAAGTACAATGATGCTGAGCTTACCGGCAACAAGACAGTCGGCACCTGGATTTCCAGAATTGACCGTGTTGCTCCGGTAGTAACAAAGTTTGATTTAGTTCCGATTTACGAAGGCGCAGCTGAAACAGACAATAACAATGGCTTCGCACTCGAGCTTGAGGCATACGATGCTCTGTCCGGTTTGGCTCCGGCTATCACAGACAATGAATACAACGTATACACACCGGAAAATATTCCGGCAGCAGGCTTGTTTGCAACAGATGCATCTTACCTCTATACTGTAGATTATGAGGATCCGCTGACACAAGACGTTATCTACAACAGCGGCACATTCAATGCAGATCAGTACGAGCTTCCGGGCCTGCAGTATGCACTTATCCCGGGTAACGGCGATCTCGAGGACGTTGCAGCTTGGGACTTCGAAAATGCGCCTGTTTACACTGCAGAAGGCTACAACGGCGAAATGGGTAAGACCTATGTATGGCACAACTATGTTAACAATGAAACACCGGTTGTTCCGGCTGATTTTGACGGTTTCATCGTTGTAAGAGCAGTCGATAAGGCTGGTAACATCACTGTAATCGGTTATTCCTCGATTCTTGATGTTGAAGCGGATGATGACTGGAACAATGAAACACAGTTCATCCAGGTTAGAACGGACAAAAAGTGGTATGACGGCGCTGTTGTAAATGTACAGTACTATGGTAATAACAACCTGCTCTTCCCGGCGAACATGAGAAAGGATCTTTCCAACTCTCTCAACAATGGCGAAGGTGCAATCATTGAGGTTGCTGAAGAAGGTATTACCAATGTTGTTGTAACAGCAACAGAGGAATTCATTAATCAGAAGACTGTTATTGCTGACAGTGATGACAGAAAAGCAAAATACGAAGGCAATATGATTCTCGGTAATGCACTTGCTGCAGGCTACGAGGATTGGAAGTTCCAGATTGTTGATGTTAAGATTGACAAGACAAATCCGAAATTCAAATTCAAGCTTTATGATGAAAACGGCGCAGAAATCGGTGACAATGCAGTAGAAGGCAAGGTAACGATTAAGGTATCTGACCTCGTTGATCCGATTCCGAACATGCCGGATGAATTAGGTTATCGCTCGCA
>JAZSGM010000249.1:0-11522 GCA_045532715.1 Clostridia bacterium | reverse complement strand
CATCAAAAAGCGTATCGAAAGACTCGAGCAGCTCTTCAAGATGGAAGAAAACGGTACTTTTGACCTTCTCCCGAAGAAGGAAGTCAGCCAGCTGATGGCTGAGCGCGAAAAGCTCGAAAAGTATCTTGGCGGTATCAAGGACATGAAGAAGCTCCCGGGCGCTATGTTCGTTGTAGACCCGAGAAAAGAAAAGATTGCAATCGCAGAAGCTAAGAAGCTTGGTATTCCGGTTGTTGCAATCGTGGATACAAACTGTGATCCGGAAGAAGTTGACTACGTAATTCCGGGCAACGACGATGCAATCAGAGCCGTAAAGCTCATCGCAGGTGCTATGGCAAACGCAATCATCGAAGGCCAGCAGGGCGAGCAGGTTGAAGCTAAGATCGAAGAGGACGAGGCTGACGCTGAATAATTATTGACATAAAGCGGTCTTTTGCATGCTACGAAGACCGCTTTTATACAATAGAACGATTGAAAGGAAGATTGGATATGTTTACAGCTAAAGATGTAAAGGATTTAAGAGAAAAGACCGGTTGCGGTATGATGGATTGTAAAAAAGCCCTCACCGAAACAAACGGTGATATGGAAAAAGCAATCGAATTTCTGCGCGAGAAGGGCCTCGCTACAGCTGCGAAGAAGTCCGGCAGAATCGCTGCTGAAGGTCTGGTAAAGGAATTCATTTCCGAAGACAAGACCATTGGCGTACTCGTTGAGGTAAACTCCGAGACAGACTTCGTTGCAAAGAACGATGAGTTCCAGTCCTTCGTTACAAATGTTGCTAAGACCGTTGCAGAGAAGAACCCGGCTGACGTAGATGCCCTCAAGGCACTTCCGTACGCAGACGGCAGCGAAACCATCGGCGATGCACTCACAGCGCTCATCGCAAAGATCGGCGAAAACATGAACCTCAGAAGATTTGCAAGAATCGAAGGTAATGTATGTGCTTACATTCACGGCGGCGGCAGAATCGGCGTTCTGATTGAGGCTGAAGGCAGCCTGGCAGATGCAGAAGCTTACGACGCAGCAAGAGACGTTGCAATGCAGATTGCAGCCCTCAACCCGCTCTACCTCTCCAAGGATACCATCCCGGCTGAGGACCTCGAAAAGGAAAAGCACATCATCTTAGCACAGATGAAGGAAGATCCGAAGAACGCAAGCAAGCCGGAAGCCATCCTCGAAAAGATGGTTGTCGGCAAGCTCAACAAGTTCTGCGAGCAGAACTGCCTTATGCAGCAGGAGTTCGTTAAGAACGGCGACTTCAAGGTAGAAGGCTACCTCGCTTCCAAGGGCGTTAAGCTCGTAAACTTCGTTCGTTTTGAGAAGGGTGAAGGTCTTGAAAAGAAGGCGGACAACTTTGCTGACGAAGTTGCAAGCATGGTGAAATAATCATCTTGCATATTTAGGAAATACGTAGTATAATATACAGGAAACCAATACAGTGTTTCCTGTATATTTTTTTGTTTTCATGTAACTCCATTTGCAACCCATACGGTTTGAAATGGCAAGTTTTGCGAAACCAAACCAATTAAACTCTGAAAAGGAGCTGTTATAAATGAAATTAAAATACAAAAGAGTCCTTTTAAAGGTCAGCGGTGAAGCGCTTGCCGGCGAAAAAAAGACCGGCTTTGACCAGGAGGTGCTCTCCCGCCTGTCCGCATCGATTAAAAAGTGCGTGGATATGGGACTGGAGATTGCACTCGTTGTCGGCGGCGGTAACATCTGGCGCGGCAGAACCGGTGAAAATATGGACCGCACAAGAGCAGACCATATGGGTATGCTCGCAACCGTAATCAACGCGCTGGCGCTGTGTGATGCACTTGAAAACGCAGGCATCCCCTGCCGCGTGCAGACAGCGATTGAAATGCGTCAGATTGCAGAGCCGTACATCCGTGGCCGCGCTATGCGCCACTTGGAAAAAGGCAGAGTGGTGATTTTCGGTTGCGGTACGGGCAATCCGTTCTTCTCGACCGATACGACAGCGGCGCTGCGCGCAGCTGAAATCAACGCGGACGCCATCCTGCTTGCCAAGAAGGTTGACGCTGTGTACGATTCCGACCCGAACCTCAATCCGGACGCAAAGAAGTTCGATTCCTTAACCTTCATCGAAGTATTGAACCGCGGCCTGGGCGTAATGGACTCCACGGCGACCTCGCTTTGTATGGACAACAATATGCCGATTCACGTATTCGGCTTAGATGATACGGACAACATCGTTCGCGCAGCCTGCGGCGAAAAATTAGGTACGATTGTAAGCAACAACTAAAATATAAATTATAGGAGGATAAATACTATGGCAAAATTACCAGAAGTATCCGAAAAAATGGATAAAACCTTAAATGTATTCAACGAGGACTTAAAGCGCATCCGCGCCGGCCGTGCAAACCCGGCAATCTTAGACAAGGTAACCGTAGACTACTACGGCACCGCTACCCCGATTCCGCAGGTGGGCAATGTTTCCGTTCCGGAAGCAAGAACCATCATTATTCAGCCGTGGGATGCTTCGATTCTGACCGCGATTGAAAAGGCAATTCAGACCTCGGATATCGGTATCAACCCGAACAACGACGGTAAAGTCATCCGCTTGAACTTCCCGCCGCTGACAGAGGACAGACGTAAGGAAATCGTAAAGGACGTACGTAAGCGCGCCGAAGATGCAAAGGTCGCTCTGCGCTCTATCCGCCGCGATGCGATTGAAAACTACAAGGCAAAGAAAAAGGCAAGTGAGATTACAGAGGATGACTTAAAGAGCATCGAAAAAGACATCCAGACCATTACGGACAACTATGTAAAGGAAGTAGACGCCCTCACAGCTGCGAAAGAAAAGGAAATTATGGAAGTATGAGTCTGTTGAAGAAGCGTACCAAAGCTTTTGATAAAAAAGCGCTCCCCGGGCACGTTGCCATCATTATGGACGGCAAC
The DNA here is from genome assembly GCA_045532715.1 of Clostridia bacterium. GTDB lineage: Bacteria > Bacillota > Clostridia > UBA1381 > UMGS1253 > RGIG2041. The sequence goes on along the minus strand of JAZSGM010000249.1, from coordinate 8,603 downwards.
GGCCGCTGGGCAAAGAAGCACTCTGTTCCGCGCGTAGTCGGTCACCGTACCGGCGCGGAAACGCTCAAGAAAATCAGTAAGCACGCCGGTAAAATCGGCATTAAGTACATCACGGTATATGCATTCTCCACCGAAAACTGGAAACGCAGCGAAGAAGAGGTTTCCGGTCTGATGGGGCTTTTATTGCACTACCTGAAAACGGCAGAGACCGAGCTTGCCGGTGACAATGCGCGCATCTGCGTGATTGGTGACCGCAGCCGCTTTGCACCGGAAATTCAATCTGAAATGACGCGCGTTGAAAATGTCACCGCCAAAAATGACGGTGTTATTGTTACGCTCGCGTTAAACTACGGCAGCCGTGACGAAATCACCCACGCGGTAAAATCGCTTGCACAAAAGGTGCAGGACGGCACACTTTCGCCGGAGGCGATTGATGAAACAGCGATTTCCGAAAGCTTATATACGCATTTCCTCCCCGATCCGGATCTGATTATCCGCACCAGCGGTGAGATGCGCCTGAGCAATTTTTTGATGTGGCAGAGTGCGTACAGTGAATTTTATTTCACAAACAAGCTCTGGCCGGACTTTTCCGAAAAGGATTTTGACGCGGCAATGGAGGCTTACCTGAGCCGCAACAGACGCTTTGGCGGCCGATAACCGGCAAAGCATCGAAAGAAGAGGTTTACAGTTATGTGGAAAGACACACTAATCCGTACCGTATCAGCTGCGGTCGGACTGATTCTGTTTTTCATCGTTATCTTTTTAGACCCGATTGTACTGCGCATTGCCGTAGGCATTCTGTCGCTGATGATGGTGTATGAAACGATGCACGCCCTTGGCTTCAGGCCGTTTTTAACCGTACTTGCCTGTCTCGGCAGCATCGGCATCCTTTTGTCGATTTATTTCGGCGGCTATACCGCATTTACGGTTGCGTTTGCGCTGACGGCAAGCTTTATGGCCATCTACGCGTTAAAGCACCACGAAACTATGACGTTTTCCGATGTGTCCGGCGGCGTATTTATGATTGTCTACATCGTATGCTTTATGCAGTGCATCTGCTTAGTGCGCGGGAAGGACACCACCGGTCTGATTTTAATGTTTCTGATTTTCATCTGCGCATGGATCAGCGATACCGGTGCATACTTTACCGGAAAGCTGCTTGGCAAGCACAAGCTGATTGAAAAAATCAGCCCGAAAAAAACGGTAGAGGGCGCAATCGGCGGCGTGGTATTTTCTGCGCTCGGCGGCGTTATCCTCGGTTTAATCGCCCAGCTCGGCTTTCAACTGGAGGCAAACTATCTTTTGCTTGCACTCACGGGCATGGTCGGCTCCGTCTTCGGGCAGGTTGGCGATCTGGTGGCCTCCTGGCTCAAGCGCCAGTACGGCATCAAGGATTTCGGCAATATTATGCCGGGGCACGGCGGTGCAATGGACCGTTTTGACAGCGTAGTTTTAGCGGCACCTTTTGTATATTTTCTCGTGCATTACCTGCCGCAAATCGGCTTATACTTAATTCGATAGGTGAAACAAAATGAAAAACATCGTTATCCTCGGCTCCACCGGTTCCATCGGCACACAGAGCTTAGATATTGTAAGAAAAAGCCCCGATATGAAAGTGTTGGGGCTTTCTGCGCATCAGAATATAGACTTACTCGAAAAGCAGGCGCGTGAATTTATGCCCAAGCTGGTCTGTGCCGGCACGGACGCGCTTGCCAAAGATCTGGCACTGCGCCTTGCAGACACCGGCATACAGGTTGTAGCCGGTACGGACGGCATGTGCACACTCGCAACCCTTCCGGAGGCAGAAATCATTGTCACCAGCGTTATGGGCATTGCCGGACTGAAGCCGACCATCGCCGCCATCAAAGCGAAAAAGGATATCGCCCTCGCCAACAAGGAAACCCTCGTTGCCGCAGGCGCACTTGTCACAAAGCTGGCGCGCGAAAACGGCGTGAAAATTCTGCCGGTCGACAGCGAGCATAGCGCAGTATTCCAATCGCTGGCAGGGCTGCAGTCACCAAAGCAGCTGCGCAGAATTATTCTGACCGCCTCGGGCGGACCGTTCCGCACCAAAACTGCGGACGAGCTTCAAAATGTAACCAAAGCCATGGCATTGAAGCACCCGAACTGGAGCATGGGCGCAAAAATCACCATTGACTCCTCCACCCTGGTCAACAAGGGGCTGGAGGTCATTGAGGCGCACTGGCTCTTTGACGCGGCACCGGCGCAGATTGACGTGGTTGTGCATCCGCAAAGCATCATTCACTCCATGGTCGAGTTTGTGGATGGCTCGGTGATTGCACAGCTCGGTCTTCCGGACATGCGTTTGCCGATTGCCTACGCGCTGACCTATCCGGACAGAGCACCGGTTTCGAGTGAATTTTTAAGCCTTGCCGACATCGGCACACTCACGTTTGAAAAGCCAAGAACGGATGTGTTCCCCGCCCTGCCGCTTGCGTATGAAGCGCTGAAGGCAGGCGGTACAATGTGCGCCGTATACAACGGTGCGGATGAAGCAGCCGTTACTGCATTTTTAAACGATAAAATCGAATACACAGCCATCACGGACGTTATAGAAAAAGCGATGGCTTCATATACTAATACGGCGGCTGACACGCTTGACGCCGTTTTGGCGGCAGATGCGTGGGCGCGCGACTTTGTCGCATCGCATATCTAATTTGAGGTGAGTTTTTTGTCTAACATTCTAACCATAGTCGTTGCCCTTTTGGTCTTTGCGCTTATGGTGGTGGTGCACGAGTTCGGGCATTTTGCCACAGCGAAGCTTTTTAAAATTCATGTAGTTGAATTTGCGGTCGGTATGGGACCTGCCATTTTCAAGAAAAAACGCGGCGAAACCACCTATTCGCTTCGCTGCATCCCCTTTGGCGGCTACTGTATGTTCGACGATGATGTCGGCGAAACGGATTCGCCGAATTCGTTTACCAATGCCGCCTGGTACAAGCGCCTTTGCGTTGTACTCGCCGGTGCATTTTTAAATATTGTGCTCGGCTTTGTGGTCTACGCAATCCTGCTGTCCGCAAACGAAACCGGCTACAGGCCGGTCATTACGGACTTTGTTGCCAATGCCGCAATCGAGCAATCCTCCATAGAGCGCGGCGATGAAATTGTTTCCCTGAACAATACCGAAATCCATATCAAGGAGGACGTGGATTTCTTTATGCAGCGCAACGGCGCTGCGCCGGTACGCGTTACGGCAAAGCGCAATGGGCAGACCGTACAGGATACCGTCTCGCCGGCGTTGGAGGAAATCGTCTACAACTACACGGAAACGGAAATTGAGCTGGTGCAGTATATCAACGGCAAGGAGGTTACGCGCATCAAGCAGCCTGCCCCGGCAGACGAGGAATACAAGGCGTACATCGGGCAGTCGGCAACCGCATCAAGGTATCTGATCGGCTTTGTCGGCACACAGCCGAAGCACACACTCGGCACGGTGCTCCACGATGCATTCTATAACACGATATTTAATGTGAAAATTGTTTACATTTCCCTGTTTGACCTGCTGCGCGGCAAGGTAACGTCCGACCAGGTCAGCGGTCCGATCGGTATCGTCAATGTCATCGGGCAGGCGACGCGACTCGGTCTTGGCACACTTTTGAGCTTAGTTGGTCTTCTGACCGTGAACTTAGGCATTATGAACCTGCTGCCGATTCCGGGACTGGACGGCTGCAAGGCGGTCACCATATTGTTTGAAGCCGTTACGCGCAAAAGAATTCCGGAAAAGATTGAGGGCTACATCAACATGGCAGGCTTCGCGCTTCTGATTTTGCTGATGCTTTGGGCAACCTTCAATGACGTACAGAATCTGTTTATAAAACCGTAGGTGAGAATGATGAGAAAAGAAACAAAGACCGTACAGGTCGGTCATATACAAATCGGCGGAAACAGCGCCATCAGCGTGCAGTCTATGACCACGACAGACACGCGCGATGCCGCCGCTACAATCGCGCAAATCAAAGAGCTGGTGACAGCCGGCTGCGAAATCATCCGCGTTGCCATTCCGGATATGGCAGCAGCCGAAGCCGTTGCAGACATCAAAAAGGGCATCTCAATCCCGCTCGTTTGCGACATTCATTTTGACTACAGGCTTGCCTTAAAATGCATGGAAAACGGCGCAGATAAAATCCGTTTAAACCCCGGCAACATCGGCGCAAAGGAAAACGTAAAGGCGGTTGCGGATATGGCAAACGGCCTGGGCATTCCGATTCGCATCGGCGTCAACGGCGGCTCTCTGCAAAAGGACATTCTGGCAAAATACAAGTCCGCCACGCCGGAGGCATTGGTGGAAAGCGCCATGGAGCACGCCTCCATCTTAGAGGACTGCGGCTTTGGCAATATTCTGCTTTCCCTGAAGGCATCCGATGTGCCGACCATGATTGAAGCCTACCGTCTGGCAAGCAAAACCTGCAGCTATCCGCTCCACCTCGGTGTGACCGAAGCCGGTACATATGACAGCGGCATTATCAAATCCTCCGTCGGGATCGGTACGCTCCTTTCCGAAGGCATCGGCGATACCATCCGCGTGTCGCTTACAGCGCATCCGGTGCATGAGGTGAAGGCCGGCATCGAAATTCTGCGTGCCCTCGGTTTAAAAACCGGCGGTGTCACCTTTGTTTCCTGCCCGACCTGCGGCAGATGCCGTATCAATTTAATTGACATTGCAAATGAGGTCAAGGCGCGTTGTGAGCATATCAAAAAAGACATCAAAATCGCCGTGATGGGCTGCGCAGTCAACGGTCCGGGCGAAGCGCGCGATGCGGACATCGGCATTGCCGGCGGTGACGGTGAAGGCCTGATTTTCAAAAAGGGTGAGATTTTCAAAAAAGTACCGCAGGCGCAAATTATCGAAGTCCTGATGCAGGAAATTGAGAAATTATAATTAAACAGTAACTGATTTGTAACATACCTGTAATGTTTATGCTTTATAATATAGGTATAAACTTACATATGATAGGATTTGTGTCCGCATTTTTCGGCGATGCGCAAGGCGGAAGGATGCTTCGGATACAAAGCGGCAGACAGGTATACAGCTTGCGCATGTTTTTGGAGGGATGTTCTATGAAAAAGAAGTTTGCGGCTGCACTGTGCCTGACTTTGGCACTGCTTACGGTATTCTCTCTGTCGGTATTTGCAGCACCGACCAAAATTGCAGATAATTATTACGGCGGTAACTCCGATTCCCTTTTGACCGTAAAGAAGCCGGCAACCCTGTCGGCAACCACTTCGGAGCGCACCTATACGGTTACCGCGGCAGGTAAGCCGGGTGTGGATGTAACCGTGTACCGCAAGAGCAAGTTAGACGGTCAGTTCTACCGTGTGTTCCAGAACGGTTATTTCTTAAGCTCGACCATCGGTGCAAGTGGCGTATATGTTGTTTCCATTGAGCTTTTGGACGGTGGCAACACAATGCTGCTGTATGCCGAGAACGAAACAGAGCGTCAGATCATCAAAATTGACATCACCCGTCTTTCCAAGACACAGTTAGACAGAATCAACAACCTGTCCGTTGGTGACCTGTTCTCTTATTGATTTTAGATAATTCGCAGACCAAGAATACCGCAAAGAAACACTTTGCGGTATTTTTAAATAAAGGACCATACATATGAAAAAAGAACGGATAAAGGATATTGTACTGATTGCGCTCGTGCTCTGCAGTCTGCTGCTGACAGGCAAAATATGGCTCAACGACAAATTATGGCCGGATGGCTATAATTTTTTTACGCAGCTGCACGGCAAGTTTTCTGCGCTCTTTTCAGATGAAACGACGGAGGACACGCGAAACCTGCTCTCCCCCGCCCATATGATTGCCTACACGGTGAAAAATTCGGACCATGCAAGCTATGCTGTCACAAAATCCAACGAAAATTACCTCGCTGTACGCAGCTTCTGTGACGAAACCCTTGCAACTGCGCTTGCACAGCCGCAAAAGAACATCACCGCGGTGGACGAAGCCGCCTGGAAAAACGCGCTGTTCACCAACGGGATGTATCTCGACTACGGCACGAATATCCCCGGCAGCGTATTCTGTGCGCTCAGCGGCGTCAGTACGCAAACGGTTATCGCCGGCATCGCACCAAATATCCGCTATGCAATCATCACCTCCGAGGGCAACATTGTCAGCAACATTGTCGTTTATCTGCGCGATGCACAAAACAACAGCTTTAAAATTGCCACCCAGCAGTCCAAAGCCAGTCTGACCACTGTGCTGGACAGCCTCAAGGACTACGTGACACCAAATAACCGTTTTTCATTTTTCATCGGTGCAGACACCGCCACCAGCGAGATGGGTGAGGTGCTGTTCAATTCCTACCTGCTTCTGACGGAAAACGAAACACAGCTTCCGGGACTAAGCGTACAAAACCCGATTTACGAAGACGGCAGCTATGAGCTGAGCCAGAGCTTTGCGGAAAAGCTGCTTCGCTGCTTCTCGATGAATCCGAAGACAGCAAAAAAATATACCGATGCCGAGGAAAATATTATTTTCCTGCAAAACCAGTCCACTTTGAAGATTTCCAAGTCCGGTCACGTAGAATATACGGCTGCCACAGGGCAAAACGGCTTTGCATTGCCGGAAACGAATTCTATGGACCATGCAGCGCTGGCGCGCGGTGCAGTCGGTTTGATTTACGATGTATATAACGTATTTTCCGACCAGCCGGCACAGCTGTATATGACCGATCTTGCCGTGTCGGACGCCCAATTCAACCTGGGCCTGGACTACAATATCAACGGCGCAAAAGTCATCACGGATTTGTCCGGCGCGCATGCGGCAAGCATACAGATTGTCAATGGCTATGTGCAGCACGTATCGGTTTTACTGCGTGCATACGCCCCGACCGAGCAGCTGACAACACTGCCGTCCAGCTACACCGCCGTAGACCGCATCTTTGCACAGCTGGAAACCGACAATCAGAATACAGTAATTGAAAATATGTTCATCGGCTACTACGACCGCGGCGCAAACGCCGAGCTGCAGCCGACCTGGTTTATAAAGCTTGAAGACGAAGCAGAGCTCATGCTACAGGAGTGATAAAGAATTATGGCAGAAAAAACGACAAAGAAAAAAAGTACAACCGAAAAAGCACCCCCGAAAAAGAATACGCCGGAAAAAGCAACCGGTTTAAAGCTTTTCGGCTGGGTTTTAGGGCTGTTTTTGCTCACCGTTATTTTGAGCATCTGCCTCTATACGCCTTACGGCAGCCACCTCGGCACCTTCATTGACCAGCTCTTTGGCGGACTGCTCGGTGCCCCGGCAAAGGCATTGCCGGTTCTGCCGCTGCTTTTAGCAATTTACCTGATTGCCTTCCGCAGCTACAGACGCACCGGCGTCAAGGCAATTCTCAGCGGCGCGGCGCTCATCAATCTGTCGGCGCTGTTTGAGATTTTCACCGCTATGGATGCAACACAGACCATTGCAGCTGCCTTTATTGACGGTATGAATACCCACACGGGCGGCGGCGCACTCGGCGCAATTCTGACCGGCTGGCTCGTCAATTTAACCGGTGTGGTCATCAGCGCCATTCTCTATTTCGTAATCTTTTTCACGCTTTTGATTTTTATTTTCAAGCTTGCCCCGATTCGCTTTTTAATCGGATTTTTCAAATCGGCGAAGGAAGAGGCCAAAACCATCAGAAGCGAGGACAGCTACCCCGCCGGCAAGCGCGCGCGCGAGGCGGTGGACGGACTTGTGCCGCTCAGGCAAAACTCGATTGACTTAGAGGTTTTTGACGAAGACAAAAAGCCGGCAAAGGAAAAAAAGAGAAGAAGCAAGCGCGAAGAATTGATGGAAGAAGCGCAAAAGCATTTGCCGGAATCGCAGGAAACGGATTTTGACGATATCCCGGTCTTTGACCCGATTGCCGAAAAGCTTTCCGAGCCGGAAGCACCGGCGGCAGAAGAAAAGCAGGCACCGAAAAAGCAGCCTGCTGCTGCCGCTGCGCAGCCGGAGGAAGTCTTATCGGCAGAGGAATTGATGGCAAAGGAAGCGCAGGCAAACCAATTCGGGCAGACCAAAGAGCGCGTGGAATCGCTTTCCGAGGAGGAAGCGCAGGAGCTGCGCGAGCAATTGGATGAAAACGCAAAGTATCTGCCGATTCCGTACCGTTTCCCGCCGACAACCCTTTTAAAGGGCGCCGACAACAAAAAGCGCGGCGATACACGTGAAGAGCTGCGTGAAACCGCAATGCATCTGGTTGACACCCTAAAAAGCTTCGGCGTGGATGTAAAGCTTCTGCAGGTCAGCCGCGGGCCGACGGTTACGCGCTATGAGCTGCAGCCGAGCGTCGGTGTAAAGGTCAGCAAAATCACGAATCTTTCCGACGATATCGCCTTAAACCTTGCAGCCGCAGCCGTACGTATTGAAGCACCGATTCCGGGCAAAGCGGCAATCGGCATCGAAATTCCGAACAAAGAGGTTTCGATGGTTTCGCTGCGCGAAACGCTCGAAACGGACGCATTTAAGAACGCCAAGTCCAAGCTGGCGGTTGCGCTCGGTATGGACATTACGGGTAATCCGATTATTGCCGATATTGCAAAATTCCCGCACGCACTTATTGCAGGTGCAACCGGCTCCGGTAAATCCG
>JAZSGM010000280.1:0-11093 GCA_045532715.1 Clostridia bacterium | reverse complement strand
AAGAAGTTAAGAATATACAACTAAAAGTTAATAATCTCCATAGACAACACATTTTTTAGTGTTACAATTAAAATGTACTGTAAAAATATAAAAACAGAGGAGTGAGATTATGAAGAAAATTGTAGCAAGTCTTTTGGCAAGCGTAATGATGCTTTCGTGCATCGGCACGTTACCGATACTTGCAGCCGACGGTGAAACCGTGCTTTTTGAAGAAAACTTCGAAGCACAAACTGCAGGCGAAAAGCCTGCGGGTATGACGTGCACGGAAAATGCAGAAAAGCAATTTCTGACGCGCGTTGTGCAAACGGAGGACGGCGGCAAGGCGCTGTATGTGCATCACGTGGCGGATTGCGCCTGCGGCAGCGGCGGCGGCCCGCGCGCAAGCACACCTGCGTTTGACATTTCAAAAGCGCAAACGCTTAAGGTAAGCTTACGCATGAAGAGCGCAAACGGCGCACCGAAAATTTGCTTGCGCAACACAATGACAAGCACAGAGTACGTGCTTTGGGACGGTGATCCGAACGCGTGGACAGATGTAGAGGCTACGGTGAATCTGTCGACAATGGAATTTGAAGTAAAAGCCAACGGCTCGGTCGCAAATATCGGTACGTTTGCAGAGTTCGGTGAAGCGCAGGAAGCGCAGCTTCGTCTCTATGGCGTAACGAAAACGGTGGGCGCGGGTACATATTATGACGATATTAAAATCAGCACCATCGGCGAGCGCGAGGTTGCACCACCGGTAAATGTGGAGCCGAAAACCACGCCGGCACGTGCGGAAATTCCGCAGGGTGCATATGTGCTTATCAATGCCGATATGTCCGATGTAGCTGTCGGTACGGCAAAGAGCGCAAGAATCGAAGGTGCTGACGGTCCGGAGAAGTTGTTTACCGATGCATCGAGCTACACGGAAATTGTAGAAATCGGCGGCAACCGCATGCTGCGTTTGGGCGTGGAGGACGGAAAGTCGCACGGTCCGACGGTGGATTTCCAGCTGCCGAATCTGGCGCGCCGCTTTACAATGGACTATGCGGTATTGCCGAACACGAACACCGCAAGTTTAATGCTTTACAGCGGCGACACAAGAATTGCAAAATCCATCGGTCTGATCAATGCGCGCACAAAAAATGTAAACCGCCAGGATTGGAACTATGTACATCTGGAAATTGACTTGGAAAACAGCGTGATTAAGCAAAGCATCAACGGTCAAACCGGCGCGGACATTAAGTTTGACCCGCTGACAAACTTTGGTGCAATCCGTCTGGAGTTTCTTTCCTCTACAGCGGACAATATGATGACCTATGTAGATAACATTTCCATCTACACAACAGATGAGGTGAAGATGGAGGGTATGCTGCTCGGTAACGAAAAGATTTACTGGCCGAATGTAAAGCCGGAAAAGCCGCTTTCACAGAGCAGCTATGTAAACAACTTAAAGCAGCACCCGCGTATTTTGGTAAACGACTGGGACGAAATGCGCGCAAAGGTAAATGCCGACTACATTACAAAGCGTTGGTACGAAATCATCAAGGCGGAGGCAGCGCAGGCTTTTGTAAGCCCGCCGACCGAATATACAACCAACACAAGAGGCAACATCATCGGTCCTGCGCGTGCAGCGAGAAACCGCTTATCGTCGCTTGCGTTCTGCTATAAAATCGAAGGCAAACAAGAATACCTCGATATGGTATGGCAGGAGGTTTTGGCATACGACAGATGGATAGACTGGGCAGGCTTTAACAGCTCACTTTGTACGGCGGAGATTGCCTCCGGCTATGCCTATGTCTACGACTGGCTCTACGATGATTTAACCGCAGAGCAGAAGGCAAAAATGGTTGAAATCCTGAAAGCAAAGGCTTTGCCGGACTCTATTTATCACTATGAAAACAGCACGGGCTTTACGGCAACCACCGGCAACTGGAACCCGGTATGTAACACCGCTAACATTTCGATTGCGCTCGCAATTGCAGACGAGGAGCCGGAAATCGCAGAATATATTTTAGAGGTTGCACCGCAGAGCATCTGGAAAGCGATGGTGGACTGGACATCGGAAGGTGCATTCGGAGAGACTGTCAGCTACTGGAACTACGCCACAAACCTGCTGGGTATGGCACAACACGCGTTAAATCACGCGTTTGTGGACAGCTTTGAAATCCCGGACACCTTTAAATATCATACATCGCCCGGTATTTCGGACACGGTGGATTACCAGATACACTATACCGGACCTTCCGGCATGTTTAACTACGGCGACTGTGCGAGCGATGGTTATCTGCCTGCTCCGGCGGCGTATTGGGCGACATTGACCTTTGATAAGCCACAATATGCTTGGTGGACAAATAGGCTGCAGGAAAACTATAAAGTAAAGATGACGCACCCATATTATTGCATTGCGGCACTTGCATGGTACGATCCGGACAATGCATACTACGATCCGGACACCTTCGCGCTTGAAAAGTTCTATAGCGCAACTGATGGCAGGAAAATCAACGGTGCAGCAATGCGCTCCTCCTGGGAGGATTCGACGGCGCTTTATGCGGCAATGCAGGGCGGCAGTGTTCCGGGACATGGACATTTGTCTATCGGTACATTTGTTGTCGACTATATGGGCAAACGCTTTGTATCCTTGATAAACTATCATGACTATGCGTTTCACTGGGGCAATCTCCAGGTGGCATATTGGAGAAGAGCAGAAAGCTACAACTGCCTTGTCATTAACCCAAGTGAGGAGCCGGACCAGAAGGAGGATGGCTTCGCAAAGCTCATTCGCCACGAGGCAAGCGCAGGCACGGCATACGGCGTATTTGATATGACCTCCATGCACGACGACTTTGCTTCGGCAAAGCGCGGCATTATGATGACAGACCAACGCCGCCGCGTAATTATTCAGGATGAAGTTGTGGCAAAAAAGCCGAGTGAGCTTTATTGGTATGCCAATACAGAAGCCAGCGTTGCAATCGCAAACGACGGTAAGAGTGCACTTTTAACAATAGACGGTGACCGTATGCTCGCACGCATTATCGAAGCGCCGGCAGAAGCTAAATTTGAGCTTGTCGACAGAAAAACCCTCGCAACAACCGTTACGGATATTCCGTCCGGCAACGCGTATGAAGGCAAGAAGTTGCGTATCCATTTAAAGGATAAGACCAGCGCCAACATCAGTGTGGAATTCGTTGCCCTCAAGGACGGCGAAGGTATCCCGGCACCATGGCAATACACAAGCATGGACAACTGGACGGCGGCAGACAACGCAAAAACTGCAACTGCTATTGCGGCAAGCAATGTTGTGCTCAAAATTGGTAGTCCAAACGCAATTGCAAATGCCGCAAAGACCTTTGTAGACACAAATAATGCAGATGTTGTTCCGTTTACAGAAAACGGTAGAACGCTTGTGCCGGTACGCTTTATTTCCGAAGCGTTCGGCGCCGATGTAAGCTGGAACGAAAAAACACAGACGGTCGGCGTAAAATACTTAGACAAAGATATCAAGCTGGTTATCGGCTCGAATCAGATGCTGGTCAACGGCGAGCTCATTACGTTGGATGTGCCGGCAAATACATACAATTCCAGAACCTTAATCCCACTGCGTGCACTTGTAGAGGCGCTTGGCAAGAAGGTCTTCTGGGATGACAGAGGTCTGATCTCCATCGGGGATACGGATGCAAATTATACAGAAGAAGAAATCGTGAAGCTGATTTCTATGCTGGATATCCGTGTAAGCGTAAACGGCAAGGATGCAGTATTCTTCGATCCGTCGAGAACAGAATATACACTGGATTTGAAAGCAGGTGAAGCGATTCCGCAAATCGGCGTTTCGACCATCGGTGGTGAAGTCGTTTCGGCTACGCAGGCAAGCGCCCTCGGCGAAAGTGCAGTTGTAACGATTAACGGCGTAAACTATACATTCAAAATGCAGCCGTACAGTTTTGAAGGCATCATCGGTCATAAGGATGCGGGCATCATCGAAAGCATCGGCGTAAGTATGCTTGCCACAGCATTGCCGGATCACGACACCTTTATCTATGTTGAATCGCTCTCCGACTCGACAGATTGGGAGAAATATCCGGAGCGCGGTATTGTCGACGGTTTAATCGACGGCGAAATCCCGCACCGCTGGGCATCGGAAGGCGAAGGCGAATGGATTCAGATGGATTTCGGCAAGGTTGCAAATGTACATTCTATGGGCTTTGCCGGCTTAAATGCAAACAAGCGTGCTTATAACTTTGATGTGTATGCTTCCGAGGACGGTATCAACTATACGATGATACATAAAGGCGGCGCACCGACCACGACGGATATTATGAGCATTATTCCGCTCGGCGATGTGCAGACGCGCTATATCAAGCTGGTTGGTCACGGCTCGAACGAAAGCGCATGGAACACCTGGTGCGAGGTACGCTTCTACGAATCCGAAGCACAGCAAAACGAAGATATTTCCTACTGGACAAGCTACTTTGCTTCTACGGATGTAGAGGGAAGCGTCGGCACATCGGCAAAGCTGTATCTGACCGGTGTTGACGCATATAGAAATCAGGTGCAGGTGCGTGCGGACGCAATTGTGACATACAACGTTGCAGACCCGAGCATCGCAACCGTAGCACCGGATGGCGTGATTACCTTCTTAAAATCCGGCAACACAACGGTGGACATTACCGTTACGCAGGATGGCTTCACGGCAAATGTAAGTGCAGACATTATCGTCCAATAAAAAACAACACAATCGGTGCAGTCTTTTCGACTGCACCGATTGAATTACAAGAAACATGGAAGGATGATACAAAGAATGAAGAAAGTTAAAAAAATGCGCTTTTGGGGCACCGGCGCCGGAGAGGTGATTCCGTCTCCGTTTTGCCGCTGCAGAGTATGTGAGCACGCAAGAGCGCACGGCGGCAAGGATGTGCGCCTGCGCTCGGGCTTCCGTCTCGATGAAAAAGTAATGCTCGACTTGGGCGGCGATTTTCTTGCGCAAGCGGCAAAGCTTACGGAAGATGCGTTTGAAGTGCAGCACGTTTTATTTTCTCATGTGCACGAAGACCACTTTAACAGCAGTTTGCCGTATGCGCGCTGGATTCCGAAAAACCGCTCAAAGCGCTTTGACAACTTTCCGGAGCCGCCGGACAAGCTGCACCTTTATTTTACAAAAGACGGTCTTAAAATGATAAAGGATATCTATACCGGAAAAGAAGTTTGGTATAATAATGACTGGCTCGAGTTTCACGGTCTGGATTTTTATGAAACCTACGACATTGCCGGCTACAAGGTAACGCCGCTTAAAGGGCATCATAAAACAGAGTATGAGGCAAATTCGGCAAACTATCTTATTGCGTTTCCGAGTGGCAAGACGATGTATTATGCGCTCGATTCCGGCTTGTATTTAGACGAAACCTTCGAATATTTAAAAAATGTGAAAATTGACTTGCTCATCGGCGAATGTACCTTCCTTCGCCACGATGCTGTAAATGGCGGTCATATGACGCTGAGCGATGAAAAAACAACGCTCGACCGCCTCTATGCGCAGGGGACAATTGACGAAAACACGCACATTTATTTAACGCATATTTGCGGTTTGCATATGACACACGATGAACTTTGTGCACATTGGGACTGTCTGGATACACCGTATACGGTAAACATCGCCTACGACGGATTGTCTGTAGAAGCGGAAACAAATATGTTTTAGGAGGATGAGGAAATGAAAAAACCTAAGCTTTCCGAGCTGACACTGCGCGAAAAAATCGGTCAAACCGCCGTTTTTCGCCACAGCCTGCTCGAAAAATTCAGCACAATCGAGGAAATCGAAGCCTATCACAAAAACAACGTCTACGGCTCGACCTGGACAATGGAGCATACAAAAGAGGTTTACCGCGTCATCGAAACCGCTTTAGGTAATCCGGAACTTGCAGGCTACAAGGACGCGATGTATGTGAATTATTTAAACACCGTCAATCGCGCAATGACGATTCCGACAATGCCTGCAATTGATGCAACGCACGGCGTAAATTATAAATTCGAAGGACACGCCGAACTGTCTACTGCAACCTCGCTCGGTGCGACAAAGGATGCCGAGCTTGCGTACCGCTATGGCAAGTACCTCGGTGAAGATTTGCACACCTTCGGTATTCGATGGCTCTGGAGTCCTGTGGTAGACAATGCCGGTAAATTTAAAGGTACCCGACGCATGTCCTCTAACAGAGAAGCCAACAAGCCGCTCTTAGAAGGCTTTATCCGCGGTTTGCACGATGCAGGTATCGCCGCTTGTGCAAAGCACTTTCCCGGTGACGATCCGTATGACTATAGAGATTCGCACTTCTGCACCTCTGCCTATGCACAAAGCTACGAGCACTGGCGCGGCACACAAAGCAAAGACTTTGAAGATGCTATCGCCGCCGGCGTAGACAGCATTATGGTCGGACACAAAACTTTCCGTGCACTCGATGATACACGCGTAAACGGCAATTATCTGCCGTCAACGCTTTCTTATAAAATCATCACGGAAGAGCTGAAAGGGAGAATGGGCTTTAAAGGCGTTGTACTGACCGACGATTCCGACATGAAGGCGTTAACTGCAATTTATCCGCGCGAAAAACTGTATGTGGAAATTTTGCGTGCCGGTATTGATATGGTTCTCGGTCCGACAGAGCTTGACTATATTGACCTCGTGGAAAAAGCCGTGCTCGACGGTGCTTTGCCGGAAAGCCGCATCGATGATGCTTGTCAGCGCATTTTGGATATGAAAGAAAAATACGGTCTGTTTGAGCAAGGCGAGCTGACAGAGCCGACAGAAGAGCGCCGTGAAGAAATCCGCGAAAAGCTGCGTACACTTTCCAAGGACATTGCTGAAAAAAGTATGACGCTGGTTGCAAACAAGCTTGGCTTTTTGCCCGTAGATAAAGCAAATATCAAAAAGGTCAAGGTGGTTTACATCGGTTATTCTGATAGCTGTTACG
The DNA here is from genome assembly GCA_045532715.1 of Clostridia bacterium. GTDB lineage: Bacteria > Bacillota > Clostridia > UBA1381 > UMGS1253 > RGIG2041. The sequence goes on along the minus strand of JAZSGM010000280.1, from coordinate 4,152 downwards.
AAAATATCAAAGAGTATATGGTGGCAGAATTTGCAAAGCACGGCGCAACCTGCGATGTACAGGACACCTTCGAGTGGGCGGATAACGACACCTTAAACGATTACGATTTGATTGTATACGCAACCTATATCGGCTTCCATGCACCGGCAGGCGGCGCATATTTCTTTAATGAAAAATGTGATATGCTACGCAAATTGATGACCGTTGCAACCGAAAAATCCGTCGGCGTATCGTTTGGCGATCCGGATATTTACTTTAACTACTTTACTGCGGCGCACGCATTTGTAAACACCTATAGCGACAGTCCGGAAACAATTACAACCTTTGTTCGTGCACTCTACGGCGAAGTGCCGTTTTCCGACTACTTCCCATTTCCACTTAACCCGATTACCCGCACAAATGAAGTTTAATAAGCAAAAAAAGAAGGCACAGACCTTCTTTTTTTTTATTGCTTTCTCAGCTGTGACGGCCTTTTGCCGAAACGCTTGTAAAATGCCTTTGTGAAATACGAAGGCGAGGAAAATCCGCTTTCCATGCAGATTTCCGTGATGGAGGTGTCCGTCGTTGTAATCAGGCGCAGGGCGTAGTCGAGGCGCAGGGAAACGAGATATTCTTTAAAGGTGCTGCCGGTGTATTTTTTAAAGTATTTGCAAAAATGCTCCTGCGTCACATGGCAGAGCGCCGCCGTTTCGCGCATCGTAAGCGGCTCTTTGAAATGGTAGCGCACATACGATACCGCCTTGTGCATGCTGTCGTTTTTGTGCGCCGCGGCGGTTGGTGCGTGTGTCGTGCTGCGGATAATGTCGATTAAAATTCTATTGACCGTCAATCGGACGAGACTGCTGCCGAGCGGTGCCGGCGTTTCCAGTTCTGTTTTTAAGGTGTTAAAATCTTCAATCAATCTTTTTGCATCCTCGGGCGAAAACGTGGTGATATATGGTGTGGACTCCATGTTCATGGCATCCCATACTTGCTTGAAAATCACATCGTCGCTGAAGAGCAGGTACAGCATTTTCGTGTTTTCGTTTTTGTTGATAAAATAGTGGTCGTCGAGCGGGGAGAGCAGGCTGACCGTTCCGGGCGTGCAGGCATACGCCTCGCCGTTGATGTGTTGCAGGCAGTCGCCGTCGTAGATAAACTCAATCGCAAAAAAGTCGTGGCGGTGCCGCGCGTGTGTATGACCGGCTGTGCCCGTGATGCCGACGGTCATGTCCTTGACAAATATATGCGTCTCCTTTTCCAAAAGCTCGGCCTTGCCGATACCGCTGATGTTGCGAATGTCCAATTTTCTCACCTCAAATCCATTATAGGGTTAAAATGTATCTGCGTCAAGCTAAAAATGCTAAATTGGTACTAATTAAAGCTATATTTGTTGTAGAAATTGTGGTTTTCTTTCGGTATAATGAAATCAGAAGAACATCGGAAGGAATGAGAAGCATGAAAAAATTAAACTTAGGCGTTGCATATCACGGCAACCGCATTTTAAAGCATGTGCAGGAGGATATGCGCGATATTGTCAATCACAATATGAACTTTGTTGTACATATGTTTTCGCACAATGATATGGACCGCCATAAAAACATTATGAAGGAAATTTTTGATATCACGAAAAGCTACGGGTTGGACATCTGGGTGGATAACTGGGGCATCGGCGGCCCTCCGGGAGATAAGTCGCACATTTTGCAGTATTACCCGGATGCACATCAGGTGTATTCCGACGGCAGCGTTGACCCGGTGCGCGCTTGCTTTAATAATGAAAACTTTATCGGTTTTACAAAGCATTGGATTGATACCGTGAAGGAATGCGGCGGCGAGAAGCTGTTTTGGGATGAGCCGCATCTGCCGACGAAGGAGAACGGTGTATATGCTTGTTGCTGTCCAAAGTGCAGAAAGCTGTTTGAAGAAAAGTACGGAAAGTCCATGCCGGAAACGGTGACGGATGAGGTAATTGCATTCCAAAACGAAAGCGTCAGAAACTATTTTGCTGCGGTGACCGCATACGCGGCAGCGCTCGGCTTAGAAAACATCGTGCTTTTGATGGCGGTGAGTACGCAGTTTAAGGATGGCGTTGCAACGCTTCCGCATGTAAGCAATCTTGGCATTGACCCGTATTGGATCAGCGGAAATGACGACCCGTACGGCTTTGTGTACGATTATTCAAAGCAGTATATCGAAACGGCAAAGGCAAACGGTAAAGACAGCCACATCTGGCTGCAGACCTATGCCAATCCTGCCGGTAAGGAAGACGATATTTACATGGCGACGGAGGCTGCATATGATGCAGGTGCGCGCACGCTTGTGGCGTGGGGCTACCGTGGCAGCGAGTCAAACGACTATCGCGCTGCAAACTGCGACATGGTCTGGAACGTGACCGGCGATGCAATGCGCCGCATTAAGGATAGGTATTTGGATGCGCTTCGCGAAGAGAAAAGAAAGCAGTTTATGCATTGCGGGATTTAGCTACTTTTTTGCAGGTTTGGACATTGTTCGTGAAAATAAGTTAAAATGCTATGGTCAGTATGCTAGAATGAATTTGTATTGTTTTATTTCATTTTAGAAAGAAGGAAGAGGCATGGGTGAGAAGCTCGGTTTTTCAATTTCACAGAAATTTGACGGCACAATGGATGCCTTTATGGCGCACGGGATTCGCTATCTTGAGGTGCGCTTGGTCAAGGGTAGCGACAGAGAATTGATGCAAAGCTATATCGACATGGCATTGCGAGAAAAAAAGCGCCTCGGCTTTGAGATTTACACCTTGCATTTGCCGCAGCTGGTGGACTATGATTTTTCCGCCCTTGATGAGCAGGTGCGTCTTGCGGCAATCGAAAAGCAGAAGGAAATCGTGGAAATGGCACTGTGCCTGGAGTCGAAGGTTTTGGTTGTGCACCCGGACACGGGGCAGACCGATGCGGAAAACTGGCATCTTCGCCATGCGGCGCTTAAAAAGTCTATGGCGGAGTTCGCACCATGGTGCAAGCAGAAGGGGCTGAAAATTGCACTCGAGAATTTAACGCAAAAGAGCGCTTTTCAAAGCGCAGAGGTTTTGGTGGATGTAATCGAGTCGCTCAAAGCGGACAACATCGGTATCTGCTTTGATGTAAACCATTTGTTTGTACAGTCACACCGCGAATTTATCGAAAAAGCGAGAAAATATCTTCTGACTATGCACATTTCCGACAACGACGGTGTAGCGGAAAGACATTTTATCCCGGGCGACGGTGTGCTGGACTGGAAAGAAATTCTTGCATCGTTAGATGAAATCGGTTACGATGCAACGCTGATTTTTGAATGCGGACCGAACGTGCTGAATACCGAAATTCTGTCAGACGGCGTGCAGGTGCTGATGGATAAGTGGAATGCATTAAAGGTATAGGAGGTAGTGAAATGAAAAGATTTTTAAGTACTGTATTGGCTTTGTTAATGCTGCTTTCATTGTTTAGCGGCATCAGCGCCTTTGCAATTGTGCGCGAGCCGACGTATGACGATGTTAAAAAGCTTGTAGATATGGATTTTGAGGACTGCGTCCTCGGTGAAAAACCGGAGGCAGGTCAGGTGGAGGGCAGTTTTTCCTCCATTGCGGAGAGTACGTCCAAGAAAAACTATGTGCGTGTTGCAGCGGAGGACGGCAACCGCTATCTGCATTTGTACCGATCGGAGGACTCTGCCGAGAGTGCGGGCATTCGTGCGCAGAAGACTATGGATTTGACGGGCTATGATACCTTGCTGGTGCTCTTCAAGGTGAAAAGCTTTGGCGCGGGCGCAAGCGTGGTATTTCGTACCGATGCGGGCAAAACCGTGATTTACAGCGGCGCGCCGGAAACATGGACAAGCGTACGCGTGGAATTGAATTTTAAAGAAAAAACCTATACCCTGTATGTCGAGGATGCACAGGTAAAGAGCGGCAATATTAAATACGGTGCGCCGGAAAGCTCGATACTGCAGTTCGGGCCGGAGAGTATGACACCGGGAACGGGTATTGCCTATGATGATGTTATTGTCGGCACAAAAGATGCGCATGTGCAAATCAAAAAGAAGATTCTCGCGGGCAACGAGCAAATCCATTGGGATGCCGTAGTGCCGGAAAAACCGCTTTCGGATGCAAGCTATGTGCGCAACCTAAAGCCGAAGCATCCGCGTATTTTCGTGCGCGAC